>NZ_JBNGGE010000015.1:0-150008 GCF_049975785.1 Streptomyces sp. WG7 | reverse complement strand
CCGGCACCCCCGCACCGCCGGGCGGCGCAACCGGCCCCTCGCCCACCGCCGCCCCCGGCGCCACGCCCGCCGCGCCTCAGGTTCCGGCGCCCCGGCAGGGCGTCCCCGCCACCACGCCGAGCCGGGGCACCCCGCTGCCGCCCGAGAACGCTCCCGCCCCCCGCGCGGCACAGCCCCTGCCCGCCGAAGCGTCCGCTCCCGTCGACCCGAACTCGACCCACGGACGGGCGATCAGCGTGCGGACGCTGGGCCAGGGCGTGCCGTTCAACCGGCAGGCGGTCCAGGTGCAGCAGCCGTCGGCCACACCCGCCCCCCAGCAGCCGGGCGGCTCGGGCCGGCGCCGCAAGCTGGGCACGCCGCCCGACCCGGCCGCCACGCGCCCGGAGCAGTCGGCCCGCCCGCATCCGCAGGCCGACCAGCCGCCCACCGCCGCACAGCCGCAGCCCCAGCCCCATGCGCAGGGGCAGGGGCAGGGGCAGGGGCAGGGGCAGGGGCAGGGGCAGGGGCAGGAGCAGCCGTCCCCGGCCGGCAACCAGCCCCGGCGCGCACCCGTCACCGAGGGCGTCGGCCGGTCGTACGCCATAGGGGCGCCGGACAAGAACGCTGCCGAGGGACCCGAGCCGCTCGACGGGCCCGGCGGGGCCGTCGAGGTGGCGGACCCGCCGCGTCCGCAGCCGATGGACGACGAACTGCCGCCGGAGCCGCTGGACAACCCGCGCCGGCTGCTGGTGTGGCCCGCACCGGACGTCTCCACGCAGCAGGCGCTCAGCGACCGCGGCTACCGGCCGGTGATCGTGCACTCGCGCGAGGAGGTCGACGCGCAGATCGCGGCGTTCCCCGCCGCGCTGTTCGTGGACCCGCTGACCGGGCCGATCACCCGTACGGCGCTCCAGTCGCTGCGGCAGGCGGCGGTGGCGGCCGAGGTGCCGGTACTGGTCACGGCCGGGCTCGGACAGGCCTCGCGCGATGCCGCGTACGGCGCCGATCCCGCCGTACTGCTGAAGGCGCTCGCGCCCCGGGACAGCGAGCAGCACCCGCCGCGCGTGCTGCTGATCGAGGAGCACGCCGAGATCGCGCTGGCGCTGACCGCGACGCTGGAGCGGCGCGGAATGCAGGTGGCGCGGGCGGCGAGCGACGCCGACGCGGTGACGCTGGCGGGGCAGTTCCGGCCGAACCTGGTGGTGATGGACCTGATGCAGGTCGAGCGGCGCCAGGGGGGACACGCCGGGATCATCGACTGGCTGCGTGCGAACGGGCAGCTCAACCGCACCCCGCTCGTCGTCTACACCGCCGCCGTCGACCAGGCCGACCTGCCGCGGCTTGCCTCGGGCGAGACGGTGCTGTTCCTGGCGGAGCGCTCCACCAGCGGCGAGGTGCAGTCCCGCATCGTCGAACTGCTCTCGCGGATCGGGACCAACTGACGCTCCGGGCGCGCGCCTGCCGTGCGCGTGCCTGCGCGCCATGAGCACGCCTGCGCGCCATGAGCACGCCTGTGCGCCTGCGCGCCGGGTGGGAACCCCGAGTCTCGGGTTCCCCACCCGGCGCGCAAGGCACGTCCCGGCGCAGGCGCCTCCCGACGGCCGCGCGCCCCGGCCGTCGGCGTGTTCCGGCGTCCCCGCGCTCCGGTCGGCGTCCTCGCCGCTCCGGGCCGGCGGTCAGAGCCGGGTGACGTCCAGTCCGCCGTCGGCGTACCGCTTGCGCAGCACCTTCTTGTCGAACTTGCCGACGCTCGTCTTCGGCACCGCCTCGATGACCGTCCAGCGTTCCGGGAGCTGCCACTTGGCGATCTTGCCGTCCTCGGCGAGGAAGGCGCGCAGTTCCTCGAAGCCGACGCTCGTGCCCTCCTTGAGGACGACGGTGGCCAGCGGGCGCTCGCCCCACCTGTCGTCCGGGACGGCGACCACGGCGGCCTCGGTGACGTCCGGGTGGGACATCAGCGCGTTCTCCAGCTCGACGGACGAGATCCACTCGCCGCCGGACTTGATGACGTCCTTGGCCCGGTCCGTGAGGGTGAGGAAGCCGTCGGGGGAGACGGTGCCGACGTCGCCCGTCTTCAGCCAGCCGTCCTCGCTGAACTTGTCGTCGGGGCGCAGCGGCTCCGCGTCCGGGCCGTTGTAGTAGGCGCCGGCGATCCAGTTGCCGCGGACCTCGAGCTCGCCGGCCGACTCGCCGTCCCAGGGGAGGCGCTCGCCACCGGGTCCGGTGAGGCGGGCCTCCACACCGGCCGGGAACCGGCCCTGGGTGAGGCGGTACGCGAACTCCTCCGGCGTACCGACCGCGTGGGCCGGCGGGCGGGCGATGGTGCCGAGCGGGGAGGTCTCCGTCATGCCCCAGGCGTGGCAGACCCGCATGCCGAGCGCGTCGAAGGCCTCCATCAGGGAGGGCGGGCAGGCGGAGCCGCCGATGGTGACCTGGGTGAGGGACGAGACGTCCCTCGGCTTGGCGGTCAGCTCGGCGAGCAGGCCCTGCCAGATGGTCGGGACGGCGGCGGCGTGCGTCGGCTTCTCGCTCTCGATCATCTCGGCGAGCGGCGCGGGCTGCAGGAAGCGGTCCGGCATCAGCATGTTGACGCCGGTCATGAAGGTGGCGTGCGGCAGTCCCCAGGCGTTGACGTGGAACTGCGGGACCACGACCAGCGAGGTGTCCTCGTCGGTCAGGCCCATCGACTGGGCCATGTTGACCTGCATGGAGTGCAGGTAGATGGAGCGGTGGCTGTAGACCACGCCCTTGGGGTCGCCGGTGGTGCCGGAGGTGTAGCACATGGCGGCGGCGGCGCGCTCGTCCAGCTCCGGCCAGTCGTACGCGGTCGGCTTCCCGGCGATCAGGTCCTCGTACTCGTGTACCTGGACGGACGCCCCGTCCAGCAGGGAGCGGTCGCCCGGGCCGGTGACGACGACGTGCTCGACCGTCTTCAGGTGCGGCAGCAGCGGGGCGAGCAGCGGCAGCAGCGAACCGTTGGCGATCACGACGCGGTCGGCCGCGTGGTTCACGATCCAGGCCAGCTGCTCCGGCGGGAGACGGAGATTGAGGGTGTGGAGGACCGCGCCCATGGAGGGGATCGCGAAGTAGGCCTCGACGTGCTCGGCGTTGTTCCAGGCGAGCGTCGCCACCCGTTCGTCGCCCCGGACCGCGAGGTCCTCGCGCAGGGCGTGCGCCAGCTGGGCGGCACGGGCGCCGATCTCGGCGAAGGAGCGGCGGTGCGGCTCGTCCTCACCGGTCCAGGTGGTCACCTGGGAGCTGCCGTGGATCGTCGACCCGTGGGCCAGGATCCTCGATATCAGCAGCGGTACGTCCTGCATCGTGCTCAGCACGGTGTCCTCCCGGGGCGACATTGCCTACGCGGCGGCAAGGGTTGCGCTGATTCTGCGCACATACCGCGTGGTATGTCACTACTCCCGGGTGATCGATCAGTGCGCGGTGCCCGTCGATACGGAGGCAGGGCACCCGCCGACGGCCGAACAGACCGGTTCGCTACCGGGCAAACCCCAGCTCAGGGTCCTCGCGGAGCTTGCCGAGCGCCCGGGACACCGCCGACTTGACCGTGCCCACGGAAACTCCGAGCACTTCGGCCGTCCGGGCCTCGCTGAGGTCCTCGTAGTACCGGAGGACGACCATCGCCCGCTGCCGGGCGGGCAGCTTCATGATCGCCCGCCACATCGCGTCCCGCAGCGCCTGCCGCTCCGCCGGGTCGTCGCCGGCGGGCACGGGCTCCGGCTCCGGCAGCTCGTCGCAGGCGAACTCGTCGACCTTGCGCTTGCGCCACTGCGACGTCCGCGTGTTCAGCAGCGCCCGGCGCACGTAACCGTCCAGCGCGCGGTGGTCCTCGATGCGCTCCCAGGCCACGTACGTCTTCGCGAGCGCGGTCTGCAGCAGGTCCTCCGCGTCGCTCGGGTTCGCCGTCAGCGACCGGGCGGTACGCAGCAGCACCGGCTGGCGGGCCCTCACGTACGACGAGAACGACGGGTACGGGAAGGTCTGCGTCCTCGCTGTGACCATGGCTGGGGCCTCGGCCGTGGCCACGGTCATGGCCGGAGCCTTGGCCATGGCCGGAGCCTTGGCCGTGGCGGCGTTCGAAGCACTGGTACAGACGGGTGCGGTCATGACTCAACGCTATGAGCGAGGAGGCGTGCGGCGGATCGGCCGCAGGTCCCGAAGCCGAGTCCGCCTCAGGTTGTAGGGGTGGTGCCGGCTGCACCTCCTGTAGGTGGACGAGGGGAGGAGAGGTGCTGCGGGTTCCCCCCTGGGGGCTCCCCCTGGGGGGAACCCGGGGCAACGCCCGGGGAGCGGGGGGACCTGCCGATCGGCGCGCAGACACGCACCATGGGGTCCCGCACGCGAAAACGCCTGGGCGGCGATACCGAAGTACCGCCGCCCAGACGCCTTGCGACCCCATGAAGCACACCCACACACAGGCTCAGGAACCGGCGCGGGAGCGCACCCGCGCCGGCCCCTCAGCTCACCACCACAGCGGGGCGAAGCTGACGGCCACGTTCTCGTTGCCCTGATTGATCGTCGTGAACGCGGAACCGTCGACCTGCGCGGTGTTGCTCTGGTTCGAGGCCCCCGAGCCGACCGCCTGCTGCTGCGTGGTGGACGAGTTGCCGTTGTTGTCGTCACCCACGCCGCTGCCGACAATGCCCGCGTAGGCCTCGGAGGCGGTCGCGTTCGATCCGTCGTCCGCGAAGGCGCCGTTGTCCGCCGTCGCCACGCCACTGAAGAGGGCGGCGGCGAGCGGAAGGGCGGCGACAGCGGCGACGACGCGGGCGGTACGGATGCTTGCCATGTTTTTCCTCCAGAACCAGGGCGCACCGGCTTCCAGCCGACAACGCGAGAAGTACGTGAAGTGGAGCGGAGCTGCGCAGAGCTGAGCAGGACTGAGTAGAGCTGAGCAGAGCTGAAATCGAGCTGTTGCCAAGGCAGTTGGCCGACCACCTCGACGCTGTGACGACGTCGCGTGATCAGAATTGCCCACCGGATCCCCGGCGAACCACCCCGGAAGCCCTGATTCGCCCTCAAGCGTGATGACAAGTCGATAAACCCCTTTGCTTCACTTCCCCCTCACCTTGGGGCAGTAGGGACAGCCGCACCTCAAGCACCCCAAGAGGTGAAGCGTTCCGGCAGCTTTTCCGCACACCTCCCCTCCCCGGCGCGTCGCACGCAGGCACCCTTCCCATTCTCGAACGCGCGTACGAAAATGGATCCATGGCCACCCCCGACCGGCAGGCCACGACGCTGGCCCTCGCACACGCCCTGTCAGCCGCCGAACGCGGGCTGGCCGTCATCCCCCTGTCCTGGACGAAGCTCCCGGCCCTGCGCTCCCCCCACCGCGACGACCCCGCACCGGCCCCCTGCCACGGCGAGTGCGGCCGTTTCGGCCACGGGGTCTACGACGCCTCCACCGACCCCGCCCGCATCCGTGCACTCTTCGCCGCCGCGCCCTGGGCGACGGGCTACGGCATCGCCTGCGGCCTGCCTCCGCACCACCTGATCGGAGTCGACCTGGACACGAAGGCGGAGACGGACTCGTCGACCGCCCTGCGCGAGCTGGCCCTGCGCCATCTGTTCACGATCCCGCCCACGGTCGTCGTCCTGACCCCCAGCGGAGGCCGCCACCTCTGGCTGAGCGGTCCACCCGACGCCGTCGTCCCCAACTCGGCCGGCCGCCTCGCCCCCGGCATCGACATCCGGGGGGCCGGCGGCTACCTGGTCGGCCCCGGCTCCCGCACCCGGCACGGCGAGTACGCCGCCGCGCCCGGCACGGCCCACCTGGCGCCCGCGGCCTGCCCGCCCGCGCTCCTGCGCCTCCTGCTCCCGCCGCCCCGCGCCCACCAGCCGGCCCTGGCCCCGCACGAGGCGCACGGCCGGGGCCTCGTCCAGTTCGTCCTCGCCGCCCACGAGGGCCAGCGCAACACCCGTCTGTTCTGGGCCGCCTGCCGCGCCTACGAAGACGGCATCGGCCCCGTCCTCGTGGAACCCCTGGTCCAGGCGGCCCGCGCCACCGGCCTGACCGAACGCGAGGCCCGCGCGACGATCGCGTCCGCTGCCCGCATGACGAGCCACCAGCCCTGACCACCAGCCCAGACCGCCACCCCGTCCCGTCCCCGGCCCGGCCCCCGTCCCCGTCTCCCCTCCCCGTCTCCCCTCCCCGTCTCCCGTCCCGCGAACCGGCGAGGTGCCGAGGCGCCAAGGTGCCGAAGCCCCGAGCTCGCCCGCGGCACGGAGCCCGCGCTCCCGGTCGCCGACCGGGCGGACCCCGCCCGGGGAACGACGAGTTCTAGGACGCAGGCCGCGCGCCCCGGCTCCCCGTCCCGTCCTTCTCCCACGCCCGGACGCCCAGCTTCCCCGTGGTACCGAGGTCGAGGTGGGGCGCGACCACCACGGGGGCGGAGCCGTCCTCGGCCCGCACCCTGACGTACGGCACGGTCACCGCCTCACCGAACTGCGTGGTGTTGCGCCACGCCAGACCCGATACCGCGGACTCACCCGGCTGCAGCGTCACCGGCCGAGGCGGCTCGTCGCCCTCTCCCGCCATGGGGATGTCATCGGTTCCGCGCAGGATCTCGATCCCCTCGACCGGCTCCAGGCCCTCGTCGAGCAACTGCAGCACCGGGTAACCCTCCAGGGAGTACGGACGACTGCCGCAGTTCTCCAGATGCAGGCCCACGACACGCAGCCCCATGGCCGCGTCCCCCTTGTCGGCGGTCAGACGCAGCCCGGACGGCGGGCAGGAACCGGCGGGCGCGGGCGCCTCGTCGGCGGGCACCCGCTTCACGTCGAGGATCCTCACGTCCTCCGCGTCGAGGCTCCGGTCCACCGGGTATCCGGCGTGCTCGAGAGTGCGCCGCACCGTCCGCCCCGCCCCCACGGACGCCACCGTCTCCTCGACGCTCGACATCGCCCTTCCCTGGTCGTCCACCAGAGAGAAGGTGATGGTGTACGTGAAGGGCTCGGTCTCCTGGTTGGTCACCGAGTACGCGACCACGCACGGCGCCCCGCCGCCCTCGCCCGCGGACTCGCCCGCGGACGCGCCCGCCCCCGGCACCCACGGAAGACTGTCCGCCGTGACGGACACGCCAGGTCGCTCGCTCGCCCGGACTCCGGGCGAGGCACTCGCCCCGGCGCCACCGTCCCGCTCGACCATCCCGACGATCCGCACCGCGTCCCGCGCCTGCCCGGCCCCCGCGCCACCGCCACCGCCACCGTCGGCGCCGGCGCCGGCGCTGTAACTGTCGCCGACACCTGACGACGCCCCCGTCCCGCACCGTCCCCCCGGCTGCTCCTCACCTCCCTCTCCGGACGCTGCGGTCTGGGTGCCACAGGCACTGAGCAGGAGACTGGCAACGAGAGCACCGGAGACCGCGAGCGGCGTGCGGAGCTGAGGGATGCGCATCGCCCCACCCCACCAGTCCGACCCCCCGCCGGCCGTGGCGGAAGCCACACTTCCGGTCACAGCCCTGTCACAGCCCCGCCTCCGCGTTGCAGAGCGGCGATCACGGCGGCGAGCGCGGCGGTCACCGCGAAACTCCCCACCATGACCATCCCCACGCCGATCACGAAGAGGCCACTGGCGTCGTCCGACCAGTCGTAGAAGGCGGAGACGGTCGCCCCGACGGTGACACCGGGCACAGCACCGACGAAGTAGCGCCGACTCGCCGCCCAGCACACCGGTGCCAGCAGAGTCAGCACGAACCCGATCACCTGCCACGCCTCGTACGGTCCCGTCGTCGTACCGTCGGGATGCACATCACGCCGCTGGTCCCACCCGAGCCAGGCGGCCCACAGCGCCGATGTCACCCCGGCCAGTACGAGGCCCGACACCAACTGGGGTACGGGCTTCAGTCGTCGTTGTTCCATGCCCCGAGCGTTCCGGCCCGCCCCCCGGCCGGCCAGAGCGCAGGTACTCAACTCCGTCCGAGTACGCGAGCCGGAGCAGCACTCCGCGGGCACCGCCCGCCCGATCAGCCCCTCAGGACGCGGCGCACGCCGGTGACGTTGCAGGCGGGCAGACGTCCCGCCCCGGGCGTGCTCTGCGCCTGCTCCGCCGGTCGGTGCACTGCGTGATCGTTCAAGAGAACACGGCGCCCACCAGGACCGCGCCGTAGTGCACGCACTGGTGCCATCGCTTGCAGTAGCGCTTCGGTCGCCACATCGAACGCCGCGTGAATTGCCTTTCGCACCAAACGCACTTACGAGTTTCCGCATCCCCCATGGCCACGCCCCTATCGGCCGGTCTCAATGCCCCAACGGGACCCGACAGGCCGTGGCCCAGGAGGGCGAGGCGTGGCCGCATTGCCCCATCCTGGGTAAGGCGAGCCGCAGTGGCCAGTGGGATCGGGCTCCCTGCCCTTGGCGCCGTTCCCGACCGGCCGGGAAACCGCGGGGAACGGCGGTGTTCGGCGGCGATCGGCGGGTAGCCCGCATGGCAACGGCCCCCGACCGTAACGCCTGGTCAGGGGCCGTCAATCACCGCGGTGGGTGTGGGATTTGAACCCACGGTGACTCGCGCCACGACGGTTTTCAAGACCGTTCCCTTAGGCCGCTCGGGCAACCCACCTGCGCGCCGCCCACCGGGGGCAGAGCGGGTACAGCGTACCGGCCCCGGACGGTCGGCGGGGGCTCGGGCCCGCGCCGGGCCCACCGTTCGCGCGTCCGGCCCTCCGGTGGCGCCGTTCCGGTCGGTGTTCCGTCCGTGGGCCCAGGGTGCCCTGCTGCGCGCTTCGTCCTCAACCGGCTTGTGGAGCGGCGTCCGTGAAGTCGTACACCGCCCAGTCGGTGAGCGTGCGGTAGCCGAGACGCTGGTAGAGGGCGTTGCTCGTGGGGTTGGACAGGTCCGCGAACAGTACGACGTCCCTTGCGCCCGCAGCCAGTGCGGCCCGGCTCACCTCCGCCGTGACGGCGCCCGCGTAGCCGCGACCGCGCAGGTGGGCCGGGGTGTAGACGATGTCCACCTGGATCTGGCCCCCGATCAGCGGGTTCATGCCCGCGATGGATACGGGAGTGCCGTCCGGGGTCTCCCAGAGCGTGTAGCGCTTGTCGGCGAAGCGGGTGCCGGCCCACGTGTCGGCGTCGATGGAGACCTCTTCCCCGACAGCCCTGGCGAACTCGCCGCACCAGAACATGACCTGCCCGAGGTCCTGGTCGCCCAGGACGCGAGCTCGTCCCGCCGGCTGGGGCTCTGGCGGGACGAGCTCGCCGAGGCGGTACAGGCGGAGTCGTGTGTCCCGGAGTTTCGGGGTCGCCCCGGTGTGCCGCTGCCATGCCTCGGCGAAAGCCCTGGCGGTCCTGTGGTCCGCGCTGACGGACGGAAGGGAGTGCCCGAGGGTGGCCAGGCGTGCGGCGAGGGAGTCGGCCTGCTCGGACGAGAGCGGGGAGAGACCGAACCCACGGAGCGGGAGGCGGTAGAAGGAGGCGTGGGCCGCGCCCGCTCGCTCCAGTACGCCGAAGGCGGGAGCTTCGGTGCCGAACGCCCCTGCCCCGCGCGCTCGCACTCTCTCGGCCCACGTCAGCTGCATGACGTGCGGGCCGGGCCGTGAGCGCAGGAAGTCTCCGGCCCGGGCGAGGAAGTCGTGGACGTCTTCGGTGAGGTGCCAGTCATCCGGTCGCATGCCTCATGCATTCCCACGCCGCAGGCGTGCGACCGTGCTGCTTCGGAACGGCCTCGCGGCTGCCGCTCCCCCTCCCTGTCCCGCGCCGTACGCGATCGGCGGCGCGGGGCAGAGGGGAGCGGTCGGGCGCGGAGGACGGTGTGGGTCAGTCGTCGCCGGTCTTGGAGCCGAGGGTGAGTTCGGTGGTGCGCTCCTTGCCGTCGCGCTCGTAGGTGACCGTGACCTTGTCGCCGGGCTTGTGGGTCCAGATCTCGCCGATGAGGGTCGGGCCGCTGTCGATCACCCGGTCGTCGAGCTTGGTGATGACGTCGCCGGGCTCGAGGCCCGCGTCGGCGGCGGGGCCGCCCGGCTCGACGGGCTCGGAGCCGTTGACACCCTGCTCGGTGAGCTTGGCGCCGTTCGTCGTCTCCTCCAGGGAGACGGAGGCGCCGATCTTCGCGTAGACCGGCTTGCCGGTCTTGATCAGCTGCTTGGCGACGAACTCGGCCTGGTTGATGGGGATGGCGAAGCCCAGGCCGATCGAGCCGGCCTGGCCGGCGCCGAAGCCGCCGTTGCTCGTGGACTGGATCGCGGAGTTGATCCCGATGACGTTGCCCTGCGCGTCCAGCAGCGGGCCGCCCGAGTTGCCCGGGTTGATCGACGCGTCGGTCTGCAGGGCACTCATGTAGGACGCCTTGCTGGCGGCGCTGCCGTCACTGGAGGCCACGGGGCGGTTCTTGGCGCTGATGATGCCCGTGGTCACCGTGTTGGACAGGCCGAAGGGGGCGCCGATGGCGATCGTCGAGTCGCCCACGGCCACCTTGTCCGAGTCACCGAGGGGCAGCGGCTTCAGGTCCGACGGGGCGTTCTCCAGCTTGATGACCGCCACGTCGTAGCCCTGGGCGTGGCCGACCACCTCGGCTTCGTACTTCTTGCCGTTGGGGAAGGTCGCGCTGAGCTTGCCGCCGTCGACCGCCTCCGCCACCACGTGGTTGTTGGTGACGATGTGGCCCTGTTTGTCGAAGACGAACCCGGTGCCGGTGCCGCCCTCCCCGTTGCTGCCCTCGGCCTGGATGGTGACCGTGCTGGGCAGCGCCTCGGCTGCCACGCCGGCGACCGTGCCCGCGTCGCGCTTGACGGAGCCGCCGGTGTCGGAGGCGGAGACAGTCGTGGAACCGGTCCCGTCGTTGTTCTTGGCGAGGGTGTAGCCGAGGCCGCCGCCCAGACCGCCCGCCACCAGCGCGGCGATCAGGAGCGCGGCCACCACACCGCCACGGCCACGGCCCGCCTTCGGCGCGGGCGGCTGGTACGAGGAGCCCCAGCCTCCGCCGAAGCCGTCACCGCCGCCCCCGCCGTACGACGGAGTGCCCGGCGGCGGGGGCGGCGGCCAGGAGGCGTCGGGGGCGTTGTGTCCCTGAGGCGCGGCCGAACCGTGGGAGGCGGCCGGAGCGTGGGAGGCGGCCGGGTCCTGGGGAGCGGCCTGGTGCGGTGCGTGGGCGGAAGCGGCCGCCTGTCCGAAACCGTCGTGCGGTTGCGGTTGCGGAGGCGCGGGAGCGGGAGCGGGAGCGGGGGACGGTGGCTGGTCCGGGCCCGGCGCGGCCGGGTGGGCGGAGGCTGCGGGAGATTCCACCGGCACGGGAGGTGCGGACGGGGCCGGGGGTACCGCGGCGCCCTCGTTCTCGGTGCTCACAGCTTCTCTCCTCGTTCCACGGCTGTTTCTCGGTCACACTGCTCGCGCTCAGCCACGCTCACGCGCTGCTCCGCGGTTCGGCGCGACGCAGATGCACAGTGCTTTCGTATGCCATCAGCTTTTCCCACGGGCCGTCAGAGCACCATAAGCGGTTGCTGTGGGTTCACGATCGTCCTTTACATGGGTCATCCAAGACTAAACGGACGTGCCGCCGATGACTCCGAGGGCACGTCTACCCGCACGCGGTGGCACCATGACGCGGTGACCCACGCACGACAGCACCGGATCCAGGTCGTCGCCCACCGGGGAGCCTCCGAGGAGGCCCCCGAGCACACCCTGGCCGCATACCGGAAGGCGATCGAGGACGGGGCGGACGCCCTCGAGTGCGATGTACGCCTGACCGCCGACGGCCATCTCGTCTGTGTCCACGACTGGCGCGTCAACCGTACGTCCAACGGCCGCGGCGCGGTGTCGGCGCTCGAGCTCGCCGATCTCGCCGCGCTGGACTTCGGCGCCCGCAGGACCCGGGAGTTCTGGCGGACACGCGACGAGCAGCCGGACTGGGAGCACCGGCCCGAGGACCGGGAGGAAACCTCCGTCCTGACCCTGGAGCGGCTGCTCCAGCTGGTGTCCGACGCGGGACGACGGGTGGAGCTGGCCATCGAGACCAAGCACCCCACACGCTGGGCGGGGCAGGTGGAGGAGAGGTTGCTGGTGCTCCTGAAGCGGTTCGGACTCGACGCCCCGGCCTCGGCCGCGGACTCTCCGGTCCGTGTGATGAGTTTCTCGGCCCGCTCCCTGCACCGGGTGCGGGCCGCGTCGCCGACCCTGCCGACGGTCTACCTGATGCAGTTCGTCTCACCGCGGCTGCGCGACGGGCGGCTGCCCGCGGGTGTCCGGATCGCGGGCCCCTCGATCCGGATCGTACGCAACCACCCCGCCTACATCGAGCGCCTGAAGCGCGCCGGCCACCAGGTGCACGTGTGGACCGTGAACGACACCGCGGACGTGGATCTCTGCGCCGGCCTGGGCGTCGACGCCATCATCACCAACCGGCCGCGCGCGGTTCTGGACCACCTGGGTCGCTGATTCGTCCGGAAACCTTGACCCGGCGGGTTCTCTGCCGCATCCTCCGGTCTCAGCCACACCGACCAAATCCAGCCACACCCTTACGGGGAGTGCTCCGGCGCGTTCGGCACGTGTTCGACCGTGTCGAATGCGTCACTGGACGGGGACCGGCCGGTTTCCGGTTCAGGCCGATGGGGCATCCACACCGTGGCGTGGGGCAAAGGAGGTCTCGGGGGTGGCGTTGGTGGTGGCACAGGAGGTGCCCACGTCGTCGAGCATGGCCGTGCCCCATGGCCCTGCGGGCGTGGGGAAAGCAAGGCACCGCATGCGTGATCAGCTGCGCAGCGGCGGCGTGGCGGAAGCGGTCATCGACGACGCCGTACTGGTCCTTTCGGAACTTCTGAGCAACGCGTGCAAGCACGGCCGTCCGCTCGGCGACGCCCTGGCGGGGGACGGCGACGTCCGCGCCGCGTGGCGGGTGGACGCGGGCGGCAGGCTGGTCGTGGAGGTCACGGACGGCGGCGGCCCGACCCGCCCGGCTCCGGCGACTCCTTCGGTCACCGCGCACGGCGGACGCGGGCTGAACATCATCTCCGCGCTCGCCGACGACTGGGGCGTACGGGACAACATCCGCGGTGAGGTCACCGTCTGGGTCGTCGTCCACGACGACGTGCACGACCCGGACGCCGGGCACCGGCGCGACGACTTCGCCACCCGGATCATGGCACCGGCGGTGTCGGAGATCCCCGGCCTGGACTTCGCGGACGCCTTCGACGACCTGAGCTGACCCGGCCACTCGCGCGCAGGGGAGCCAGGGCCGCCCGGGGCTGCCTCGGTGCCGCCGGTGCCGCCGGTGCCGCCGGTGCGGCCGAGCGAGTTTTCCACAGGTGGTTCGTTGTGCACAGGGTCCCGTCGACCGGGACGGTAACGGCTAGGCTCGCGCCCGTACGAGATGAGCCACAACCGGGAGACACCCACGATGGCCAAGAAGCGCCCCCAGACGAAGGCCAAGCGCCCGAAGCTCACCGACGGTGCCAGCGCCGCAGGCGCTGACGGGAACTTCCCGGTCGTCGGTGCCCGCGAGCCCTGCCCCTGCGGCAGCGGCCGCCGGTACAAGGCCTGCCACGGCCGGGCCGCCGCACAGGCCACGACCGCGCTGGTGCAGCGCCCGTTCGAGGGGCTGCCCGGCGAGTGTGACTGGGTGGCCCTGCGCGAGCTGGTGCCGGCGGCCACGGTCGAGCTGTCCCTCAAGGACGGCCTGCCCGAGGGCGTCCCGTCCGTCACACTGGCCACGGTGCTGCCGATGGCCTGGCCGGCTCTGCGCCGCGACGACGGCTCGGTTCTGCTCGGTCTGCAGAACGACACGGCCTCGGGCGACATCAGCCGCGACCTCGCCGACACCCTCCAGCGGGCGCTGACCGCCGCGCCGGGCACCCCGGTGCAGGGCCGCCGCGCGCCGGCCGACGGTCCGCGCCTGCAGGACCTGCTCGCTCCCGAGGCGGCGTTCGAGCCGACCGTGCACGCGGGGTTCGAGTTCTGGGTTCCGGACCAGGAGAACGCCACGCCGGAGGTGACCGCCTCCCTGGAGCGGGCCAACGCCGCGGCCATCCCGACCGTCCGGCTCCAGGGCGTGGACGCCGCCTACTGGTGCGAGACGCCGGAGAAGAACCACCTGCGCTGGGTCATGCCGCACGAGGAGGAGCGGCTTCTGGACGCTCTTGCCCGGCTGCACGCCGCGGGCCGGTCGTCCCTCGGCGAGGGAACCCGACTCGTCGGCTCCTTCCGCGCACACGGGCTCACCGTCCCGGTGTGGGACCTGCCGAGCGCGGTCACCGCGCAGGACATCGAGAAGCCGGCGGCCGAGTTCGCCGAGCGTCTCGCCGAGGCCCTGGCCACGGACGCTCCGCTCACCCCCGACGAGCGCCGCGCACGCGGAGGCTTGACCAACCGGCAGGTCACCCTCAGCTGACGCACGGCCGCGAGGGCCACTCCGGCTGACCGACCGGTCAGCCGGGGCTTCGATTCGGAGTGCGTGACTCCGGTCACAACTCCCGGCGAAGACAGGCCAGTCGGTGACCGGAAAACAGGAGATCGAATTTGCTTAGCGCCGATCTCTTGTTACCGTTCGAGTAGCCCGGTTGCTGGTGCATCCCCCGTCGCCAGCAACCGGGTCTTTCCATGCGCCTGGTCGCACACGCACCGCAGTCGCCCGTCAACTCCCCGCTTCCGCAGCCGAGTTGCCCACGACGCCTTCGCCGCTCCCCGCGTCCCCGTCACTTCTGTCACTACGGTCCCTACCGTCACGCCCGTCGTCGCGGTTGCTCCCGCCGGCGCGGCCGCTCCCGTCGTCGCGGTTGCTCCCCGCACGCAACAGCAGCGGCCCGTGTCCGACCCGGTCTGCGAACTCCGCGACGGCGGTGTACGCCGCAGGCCCGCCCCGGGAGGGCCCCCTGGGCGTCTCGCAGGTGCCCGGCGTGCCGTCGGCGCCCACCGAGCAGCGCATCCGCACACTGTGCCCGTCGGCCCCCATGAGGATCAGTACGGTTTCGAGCGGGCGACCGGTCGCGTTGCGGTAGTAGGTCCGCGCCCAGGCCTCCGTTCCCTGGGTCACGACGCAGGTCTGCGCCTCGACCCCCTCGGACGAGGTGAGTTCCGGGCCGCATCGCACGGCGGTGGCCGAGCCGTTCGGCAGCGGGGAACGGGCGGGCGCGGCCGTGGCCGGGGCGTGACCGATCCCGTCGGGCGCCTGGCGGTCCCCGCCCCGCGAGAGGAGATGGACGGCCGTTGCCTGCTCCTCCCCGTCGCCCACGGGCCCCGCGGACGCCACGGTGAACGGCAGCACGACCCCGCACACCACGACACCGGCGAGCCCGTACAGACGGACTCGCCGATGGCGGTCCGGCCGCCTGCGGCGGCGCGAACCCGCGCGGTGCGGCCCTCCCGTGCGGTCCCGTCCGGCGGCGTGATGCTCCCCAGCGTGAAGCGGCATGGGGCGGACGATAACGACCACGGGCGGGCGCGGACCGCCGCGCGCGCCGGGCATCCCTACAACTCGGGCGCGTTCACACCCGTACGAGTGAGGGCGTCGACCACCGCGTCCACCACGGCCTCCACGTCGGGCACCCAGGGCGAGGCGGAGCCGGGCAGGGGTGCCCGCTCCCAGTGGACGGTGCCCTCGCCGGTCTCGGACGCGGGCAGCGCGAGATAGCCGCCGTCGCCGTGGAAGCGCAGGGAGCCGGGGACGAAGTCCTTGGCGTGGAGCAGCTCGCCCAGTTGCTCCATGGAGTACGGCTTGACCAGCAGCGACCAGCGGGTGGGCGCCGCGACGACCGGGCCGAGCCGCAGACCGGCGCGGTCGAGCGCGGCCAGGGCGTGGGCGGCCGGCAGGGCGGGCAGGGAGACGGCGCACGGGGCGCTGCCTCCGGTGGCCAGAATGATCGGTGCGGTGGGCCGGTTGGTCCACCACCAGCGCACCATGCGCGCGTCGGTGGTGGCCGCGAGGAGCTCCGGGTCGAAGGGATGCGCGCCGGGCACCGTGCACTCGGGTTCGGGGCAGCCGCAGCGCGACCGCGCCTGTGGGTCCGCCGCCACGCCCGGGAGTACGGGCCACTGCCATTGCGTCGCGTAGGTCAGGGCCGCGCCGATCAGCTCAGGCCGCCCGTCGTCGTGCTGGGACAAGAGCCTGCGTCGCCTTCCGAGGATCTCGCGCATGAGCGCTCGTTCCTTTCCGTTGCACGCCTGGCAACACCGTGGTCACATCACACCATGTGTCTATCTCTTCGCTGTGCGTAGCTGGTGGCGCATCACACCCCTGCCGAAGGCCTCTCTCCGCCGAGGGCATCACACTGCCGAGGGCACCACTGCCAGGGGCTGGGGAAACCCCTGTGGCCGAGCACTGACTGCGTCCGCGGCGGTTCGGTCCACTCTGCGTCCATCGCAAGCATGGGCGTGGCGCGGGGGTGGCGAAGTCTGGCGTTTCGCCGTCCCGCGTTTTTCTCTCCGCCTCCGCCACGGGAGGATGGGGCACGGTCGTCGGTGGATAGGACGCCCGGGTCCGCCACCAGGTTCCGGATGCCCGCGGGCACCCCTGGCCTTCTCCGAGTACGTACCCCTCACGACCGCTGTGACGCTCCGTAAAGCACCCCCAGTCGACCGCAACAAGGCTTCCTGTAGGGCAGTTTCAAGTCAATTTCGCTTTTCCGCAAGAGTCGCGAAGGAGGTCACTCGCACCTCACGGACACCAGTAATCCCCGCAGGACAATGCTGGACATCTCCTTACGAGTGCGTGTACATGTGGAGACACTGCTAGCGGCGCAGAATGACATGGGGGTTCGCGATGCTTTTGAGCAGTAGCTGCCGGTCGGAAGGCCGGACGCCATGAACACCCCGCACTCCGCGAAAGTGGCCGGAATCGATTCAACGGTTCCGTCTCCCGCACACACTGTCGCGTCCGTCGCCCCGGGTACCTCACCGGCCGGCGCCCCAAACGCCACGGAGGCCACGGAGGTCGCACAGGTCACGGGCGCCTCGGGCGCACCGTGCGCCCCCGGTGGCCTGCTCCAGGACAGGCTGGCCGGCTGGGTCTCGGACCTCACGACCCTGCACGAGCTGACCGAGCGCCTGGTCCGCACCGACTCCCTCTCCGCAGGCATCCAGGAAGTACTGCGCGCCGGAGCCGCCCTGGTGGGCGCCCGGCGCGGTCTCGTCGCGCTGGAACCGGCCGACGGACTCGGCCCGGGCGCCACCGTCGGCCTCGGACTGGCCCGCACCGACCTCGGCCACCTCGAGACCGTTCCGCGAAGTTCCCTGCCCCACGGGCGAATTCTGGACGGTCTGCCGGTCGGTGAGGGCGGGATCGCCGAGCCCGACCTGTTCGCCGAGAAGGGTCTCGACCCGCGCCACCGCGAGGTCGCCGCCCGACTCGGCTACGCCGCCAGCTTTGCGCTCCCCCTCTCCGCCGAAGGCACCGGGCGCATGGGAGCCGCCGTATGGCTCTACGACGAGCCCGCCGAGCCGGGCGAGCGGCAACGCCACCTCGTCGGCCTCTACACCCGGTACGCCGGCCAGCACCTGGCCCGCCTCCTGGAGGTCGAGCACACGCGCGCGTGCATGGCGACGATGGCCGAGGAACTGCTCCCCTCCCGCCTGCCACGAGTGCCCGGCGTCCAGCTCGCCGCCCGGCACCGCACCGGCCCGCTCGGCGGCGGCGACTGGTACGACGCACTGCCGCTGCCGGACGCCGCGCTCGGACTCGCCGTCGGGTCCGTCACCGGGTCCGGGCCCAGCGTCGTCGCCGCGATGGGGCGGCTGCGCGCCTCGCTCCGTGCGTACTCCGTCATGGAGGGCGAGGACCCGGTCGCGGTCCTGTCCGACCTGGAATTGCTGCTGCGCCTCACCGAGCCCGCCCGCTCGGCCACCGCACTGTTCGGCTACTGCGAGCCGGCACTGCGCAGGATCACCCTGGCCGGCGCCGGGCACAGTCCGCCGCTGCTGATCGGAGAGCGGCGCACGGAGTTCGTCGAGACCTCCCTCTCCGCTCCGCTCGGCATGCTCGCCTGCTGGGAGGCACCGAGCGTGGAGGTCCAGGCGGAAGCCGGGGAGACGGTGCTGCTGTACACCGACGGGCTGCTGCACCGCACCGGCGACCCGGCCGACCGCGCCTTCGCCCGGCTGCACGCGGCGGCGGCCGGCGTACCCAGGGCCAAGCGCCACGACCCGGGCGCCGTCGCCGAGCACGTCCTGCGCACGGTACTGCCGGACGGACTGGCCGACGCGGACTCCGAGGAGGACGTCGTCCTGCTGGCCGTCCGGTTCGAATAGCGGCACGGTCGGCAGGCCCCGTTGGCCGGCGTTGTAGGTCGGCCCCGTCGGCCGGGACCGTCGAGCAAACACTGTTGCCCGGCACGCGTCGACCGGCGCCATTGCCCGGCACACACTGCCCGGCACACGTTGACCGGCGCTGTTGACGCCGCCCCCTGTTGACGCCCGCCCCCTGTTGACGCCGCCCCCTGTTGACCACCCCTGTCCGGACAGCGGGGCACTGACCCCCCGCATGCCCCGGATAACGGACGGTAGCGCCTCCATGTAACAGGCCCTTCGGCCCAGGGCCCCCTTCCGTACGACCGTACGATGGGGTGTGGTCCAGTGCCGTATCAAGGAGGATGACCGTGGCGGAGGAGCTCACCCCGGAGAACCCGGAGATCTCGAAGAAGCCGGAAGCCGTGCTTGAGGACGCCGCCGACGCGGCGGGCGAGGAACCGATCAAGCAGCGCAAGAACGGCCTGTACCCCGGCGTGTCCGACGAGCTGGCCGAGAACATGAAGTCCGGCTGGGCCGACACCGAGCTGCGCGACCTGGAGCCGATCGCCCAGGCCGCCGAGACCGCCACCCGCCGCGCCGCCCTGTCCGCCCGCTTCCCGGGCGAGCGCCTGGTGATCCCCGCGGGCAACCTGAAGACCCGCTCGAACGACACGGAGTACTCCTTCCGCGCCTCGGTCGAGTACGCCTACCTGACCGGCAACCAGACCGAGGACGGCGTCCTGGTCATGGAACCCGAGGGCGACGGCCACACCGCGACGATCTACCTCCTGCCCCGCTCCGACCGCGAGAACGGCGAGTTCTGGCTCGACGGCCAGGGCGAGCTGTGGGTCGGCCGGCGCCACTCCCTCACCGAGGCCGAGAAGCGGTACGGCATCCCCGCCTCCGACGTCCGCGAGCTGGCCGGAAGCCTGCGCGAGGCCACCGGCCCGGTCCGCGTCGTGCGGGGTCACGACGCCGGCATCGAGGCCGCCCTGACCGACAAGGTCACCGCCGAGCGCGACGAGGAACTGCGCGTCTTCCTCTCCGAGGCCCGACTGGTCAAGGACGAGTTCGAGATCGGCGAGCTGCAGAAGGCCGTCGACTCCACGGTGCGCGGCTTCGAGGACGTCGTGAAGGTCCTCGACAAGGCCGAGGCGACGAGTGAGCGGTACATCGAGGGCACCTTCTTCCTCCGCGCGCGCGTGGAGGGCAACGACGTCGGCTACGGCTCCATCTGCGCCGCCGGCCCACACGCCTGCACCCTGCACTGGGTGCGCAACGACGGCCCGGTCCGCTCCGGCGACCTGCTGCTGCTCGACGCGGGCGTGGAGACGCACACGTACTACACCGCCGACGTCACCCGCACGCTGCCGGTCAACGGCCGTTACAGCGAGCTGCAGAAGAAGATCTACGACGCCGTGTACGACGCCCAGGAGGCCGGCATCGCGGCCGTGCAGCCGGGCGGCAAGTTCCGCGACTTCCACGACGCGTCCCAGCGCGTGCTGGCCGAGCGGCTCGTCGAGTGGGGCCTGGTCGAGGGCCCCGTCGAGCGGGTGCTGGAGCTCGGCCTGCAGCGCCGCTGGACGCTGCACGGCACCGGCCACATGCTCGGCATGGACGTCCACGACTGCGCCGCCGCGCGCGTGGAGGCCTACGTCGACGGCACGCTGGAGCCCGGCATGGTGCTCACGGTCGAGCCCGGCCTGTACTTCCAGGCCGACGACCTGACCGTGCCCGAGGAGTACCGGGGCATCGGCGTCCGCATCGAGGACGACATCCTCGTCACCGCGGACGGCAACCGGAACCTGTCCGCCGGACTGCCGCGCCGGTCGGACGAGGTCGAGGAATGGATGGCCGCGCTGAAGGGCTGATCCACGGTTCGACGGCCGGGTACCGCACACGGGGTGCCCGGCCAGGCAGCCCGTCGGCGCCCTCCAGGGCATGGCACCGGGACAGGTCGCCTACCTGGGAACCGTGTCCAGGACGCTCGGGCCCGCGCTGCGCCTGGGCTGGATGGTGCTGCCGCCCCACCTGGTCGACGCGGTCGCCGACGCCAAGCTGCACAGCGACCACCACACCGAGCCCCTGGGCCGGCCGGCGCTCGCCGAACTGATCGGCACGCACGCCTACGACCGGCACGTACGCGCCTGCCGGCCCCGGTACCGGCGCCGCCGCGACCAGCCCGTGGCCCGGCTCGGCGGACGCCCGCGGGTACGCGGGATCGCGGGATGCGGCCGGACTGCACGCGCTGGTGGAGGTCGACGACGAGGCCGGATTCCTGGCGCGGGCGGAGGAGGAGGGCCTCGCGGTGGGCCGGCTCGGGGACCACCGGCAGTCCACGTCCTCGTCGCCCTCCCCGTCCTCACCCCCAACCTCACCCCCAACCCCGTCCCCGTCCCCGTCCCCGTCACCGTCACCGGGCGAATCCGGTCGTCCGCAAGGGCTGGTCGTGGGGTACGGGACGCCCCGGGAACGGGTGTATCCCGAGGCACTGGAGGTGCTGGGAAGAATGCTGGACGCGGCGCCCTGATGCCGACGCCGTCAGACCGCCACCAGCGGAGTCCCCTCGCGCCACTTGAGGACCTTGTCGAAGCTCACCACGGCACCGGCCCGGCCCGGCCCGCTGCCGATGTGGACGTGGTCGGCGAGCTCCCGGATGAGACCCAGGCCGCGGCCGTCCTCGGCGTCGTAGGACACCGGACGGACCGCTTTCCCCGGACGGCCCGGAGTGGCCGCGGGGAACCCCGGGCCCGTGTCGGCGACCTCGATCCGGCACAGCTCACCGTCGAGGTAGGCCGTGACGCGGTACGCCTGCGAGGAGTCACCGGGTTCGTCGCCCCCGCCGTGCTCGACGGCGTTCGCGCAGGCCTCGCTCAGCGCGACGGAGAGGTCGAAGGAGACGTCGGGGTCGACACCCGCGGTCTCCATGGTGCCGATCAGCAGGCGGCGGGCCAGGGGCACGCTCGCAGCCTCGCGCCGCAAATGGAGTGACCACCAGATGCTCATGCTCCAGCCTCCCGGCCGCGGCTCGACATACCGTTACGTATTGCCCCCGGCGCCCGGGCGTAAGCGCGGTCTTCGCGTGGGACCGTCCATATGGCGGATGCGTCCCTGCCGCCGATCGGTGTATGTGGGACGGCTCGCACCAGAAGGTGACCTTCCGGTCCGCTTCCGGCCGTACGGCATCTTGTGGACCTGCCGTACGGCGCGGGGGGTGCCAGTGGGATGATGAGCCCGCCATGACTGCCCCCCACCCGCCTACGGCGCGCTCCGGGAACGACCTCCGGATCCTGCGGGCCGCGGTGTTCGCCGCGGTCTGCGTCGTGCTGGCCGCGGCAGGGCACACCCTCGCCTCCTGCGCCACCGTTCCGCTGTGGTCGCTGGGCGCCGGATTCCTCGGGGCGGTCGTGGTCGCCGCGCCCCTCGCCGGACGCGAGCGCTCGCTGCCCGGCATCGCGGTACTGCTCACCGTCGGCCAGACCGCGCTGCACGCCCTGTTCGGACTGGGCCAGCACGGTGCCTCGACGGTCCCGGCGTCCGGTACGGCCGTCACGTCCGCCGGCGGATCCGGCCCGCTGTCCGACGCCTCACTGATCCAGCAGGCCGCACGGCTGGTCTGCGGAACCACCGCGGCGGCGATCAGCCCGGCCGAGGCCCAGCGGATCCTCACCGACGCCCGGATCGCTCCGG
Organism: Streptomyces sp. WG7; assembly: GCF_049975785.1. Classification (NCBI taxonomy): domain Bacteria; kingdom Bacillati; phylum Actinomycetota; class Actinomycetes; order Kitasatosporales; family Streptomycetaceae; genus Streptomyces; species Streptomyces sp. WG7. The sequence continues at coordinate 128,177 of NZ_JBNGGE010000015.1, read as the reverse complement.
ACGTCCAGGCCGGCGCGGCCCACCACCCCGCCGACGCCCTGACCGCGGCCGGCTCCTCGGCCTCGCTGCTGCCGTCCCTGCCGATGCTCCTCGGCCACGTCCTCGCGGCCCTGGCCGCCGGCTGGCTGCTGCGAAGCGGGGACCTGGCCCTGGCGCGGCTCGTCGAACTGTCGGCGCACTCGGCCCACTCGGTGGCCGAGGCCGCGTTCGTACGCGCCCTGCGCGCGGCGCTCTCCCTGCTCCGCGCCCTCCACGCCGGGCTCCAGGGGGCTCCCCGGACGGGCCCGCGCCTGCCGCACACCGCTCGGCAGGTGCCGCCGCGGCCCCGCACCACCGCACTCCAGCACACGGTGATCAGACGCGGCCCGCCGAACGACGCGTTCTCCCTCGCCGCCTGACACGACGCGACCACCACCCCGCTCCGGCCCATCGGCCGCCGCACGGAGGGGCCGCCGCCGTGCGGCACGCGCGCGTGCGCGCACCCTCCCGTCACCCACCACCGGTTCAGCACCGGTGACCCACTCGAAGCGGAGTGCTCCGTCCATGAAGCCTTCTCGTATCGCCGCCGCCGGCGCCGTCTCCGGCATCGCCGTCCTCGCCCTGTCCGCCCCCGCCTTCGCGCACGTCAGCGTGCAGCCGGAGGGCACGGCCGCCAAGGGCGGCTACGCCGTCGTCGACTTCAAGGTCCCCAACGAACGCGACAACGCCTCCACCACCAAGCTGGAGGTCAGCTTCCCCACCGACCACCCGCTGGCGTCCGTGATGCCGCAGCCGGTCCCCGGCTGGAAGGCGGAGATCACCAAGTCCAAGCTGGACAAGCCGCTGGAGTCGCACGGCAAGCAGCTCACCGAGGCCGTCACCAAGGTCACCTGGACCGCCGACGGCAAGGGCATCGAGCCCGGCTACTTCCAGAAGTTCCCGGTCTCCGTCGGCGCGCTGCCCGAGGACGCCGACGAGCTGGTGTTCAAGGCGATCCAGACGTACGACAACAAGGAGGTCGTGCGCTGGATCGAGGTGCCGCAGGAGGGCCAGGAGGAGCCCGCGAACCCGGCGCCCGTGCTGGAGCTGGCCGCCGCCGAGGGCGACGCCCACGGCTCGTCGGGCGCGAAGGCCGAGGACGGCACCGAGGCGGCCGCGCAGAACACCGCCGCCGACACCACCGCCTCCTCCGACTCCGGTTCCGGGGACGGCACCGACACCACCGCCCGCATCCTCGGCGTCGTCGGCATCGTCGTCGGTGCCGCGGGCGTCGCCTACGGCGTGCTGGCCGGACGCCGGCGCGCCTCCGACGCGTAGGCGTAACAACGCCCGCGCCGGTGCGTCGGCGTGACCACGCCCACGCATCCTCTCGTCCGGTGCGCGCCGGGCACCCCCGTCGGTCCGACGGACCCCGGCGCGCACCGGAGCACCTCACATCTGGGACATTTTTCTATGCGCAAGAAGACGTTCGCCGCGGCCGCACTGCTCGCCGCCGCCTCCCTCACCCTGTCCGCCTGCGGCAGCGGCGCCGACAACGACAAGCCCGTCGCGGTGGTCTCCGAGGACACCAGCCAGCAGGCCGCCACCGTGCTCGACAAGCCGTTCGAGAAGCCCGACCTGGTCCTCACCGACACCCAGGGCAAGGAGTACGACCTCCGCGAGCAGACCGCCGGCAAACCCACCCTGGTCTACTTCGGCTACACCCACTGCCCCGACGTCTGCCCCCTGACCATGAACAACATCGCCGTGGCCAAGAAGCAGCTGTCCCAGGCCGAGCAGGACACGCTCCGCGTCGTGTTCGTCAGCACCGACCCGGAACGCGACACCCCGGCCGCGCTCGGCAAGTGGCTCAAGGGCATCGACCCGCAGATCGTCGGCCTGACCGGCGACTTCGACACCGTCCAGGCCGGCGCCCGCACCCTCGGCATCTCCATCGACCCGCCGACCAAGGACAAGAACGGCAAGGTCGTGTCGGCGCACGGCACCCAGGTCGTCGCCTTCTCCCCGAAGTCCGACGCGGGCTACGTCCTCTACGGCGAGGACGCCACCGTCGAGGACTACACCAAGGACCTCCCCAAGCTCGTCAAGGGAGAGAACCCGTGAGGGGCCGTCCCACTCTCGCCGCCGTGACGGTGATCGGCGCCCTGGCCCTCGCGGGCTGCGGCGGCTCGGACTCGGGCTCCGGCGCTGGTTCCGGTTCGTCGGCCTCCGGCGCCGCGCTCTCGGTCGGCGCCGCCTACATACCGCAGCCTGTCTCCGACTCGATGGCGGCGGGCTTCCTCACCATCACCAACGAGGGCGACACCGAGGACGAACTGACCTCGGTGACGAGCGGAGCCGGTGACGTCACCGTGCACCAAACCGTCGACGGGACGATGAAGGAGGTCGACAGCCTCCCGATCCCCGCCCACGGCCGACTCGTGCTCGAAAGCGGCGGCAACCACCTGATGTTCGAGAAGCTGAAGCAGCAGCCCAAGGAGGGACAGACGGTCTCCGTCGAACTTCACTTCGCCCACGCCGACCCCGTCACGGTCACACTGCCCGTGAAGGCGGCCACGTACCGGCCCACCGGGCAGTCCGGGCACTCCGAACACACCGGACACTGAAGGAAGGAACACCTTGTCGCAGACCATCGCCCCGCGCGTCCGGACTGTGGTGCTGCTGCTCCTGGCCGCGGCCTGCGCGCTGCTCGCCGGCGCCGGACCGGCCTCCGCGCACGCCGCACTGACCGGCAGTGACCCCCGACAGGGGGCGGTGGTCGACAAGGCTCCGGCCCAGGTGTCGCTCACCTTCTCCGAATCGGTCTCCATGGACGCCGACTCGCTGCGCGTCTTCGACCCCAAGGGCGAACGCGTCGACGACGGCGAGCCGTCCGGCACGAACGGCACGACATACTCCGTGAAACTGCACGCCGGGCTGCCCGACGGCACGTACACGGTGACCTACCAGGTCGTCTCCGCCGACAGCCACCCCGTCGCCGGCGCCTACACCTTCTCCATCGGAGCCCCGTCCGAGACCTCCGTCTCCGTATACGGCCCGGCAGCGGGCGACGGGATCGTCGGCTGGCTGTACGGCCTCGGACGGTACGTGTCGTACGCCGGGTTCACCGTGCTGGTGGGCGGTGCTGCCTTCGTCCTCACCTGCTGGCCACGCGGCTCGGGGATCCGGGCGCTGCAGCGGCTCGTCGTCTCGGGATGGCTCGCGCTCACCGCCGCCACGCTGCTGCTGCTCCTGCTGCGCGGCTCCTACACCGGCTCCGGGAAGCTCGGCGACGTCTTCGACCTGAACCTGCTCGGCGAGGTGCTGCAGACCAAGACCGGCGCCTCGCTGGTCTCCCGGCTACTGCTGCTCGCGGCGGCCGCCCTGTTCGTCGCCGTCCTCTTCGGCGCCTATGACAAGCGGGAGGACGAGGAGAAGCGGGACCTCACCTTCGGACTCAGGATCGGCGGAACCGTCGTGGCCGCCGGGCTCGCGGCGACCTGGGCCATGTCCGAGCACGCCTCCGTCGGCCTCCAGGCCGGACTCGCCATGCCGGTCGACGTCGTCCACCTCCTCGCGATGGCCACCTGGCTCGGCGGACTCACCGCCCTGCTCGTGACCCTGTACCGGGCACCCGCGGACACACCGCTCCCCACCGTCGCCGTACGCCGGTTCTCGCGCGTCGCCTTCGGCAGCGTGGTCGCGCTCGTGGTGACCGGCACCTATCAGTCCTGGCGCCAGCTCGGCTCCTGGACAGCCTTCACCGACACCCGGTACGGCCGACTGCTCCTCGTCAAGATCGGGCTCGTGGCGGTGCTGGTCGGCATCGCCTACCTCTCTCGACGGTGGACGGCACAGTTGGCGGAGGCGGCGCCCGCGATCGCCCGCCAGCGGGAGAAGGACCAGGCCGACGCGTTCACCGGCCGCAAGACCGAGAAGGCGGAGGCCGCCGGGAAGACGACCGAGGAATCGAAAGCCGCCCCGAAGGCTTCCAGCGCGTCGAAGGCCGACGAGGGGGCGACCAGGACGGCGAAGGACTCCGCTCGGTCATCCGGTGCGACGAAGGGCTCCGGCACCTCCCAGCGCGCCGCCCAGCTCGCCCGGCAGCGCGCGGCCGTGGACGCCGCCCGGCAGAAACGGCAACGGGATGCCGACCCCCACCGCTTCGGACTGCGCCGCTCCGTCCTCGCCGAAGCCGGCGTCGCCGTCGTCCTGCTCGCCGTCACCACCGTCCTGACCCAGACCGAGCCGGGCCGGACCGAGGAGGAGGCCAAGGCCGCCAACCCGTCCACCGCTTCCCCGTCCGCGCCCTCCACCGGAACGGTCACCCTGGACATGCCCTTCGACACCGGCAGCCAGAACGGCAAGGGCGTCGTGCGGGTCGAGCTCGACCCCGCACGCGTGGGCGCCAACGACATGCACCTCTACGTCGAGCGCCCGAACGGAAACGCCTTCGACATCCCCGAGGTGAAAGTCGCCTTCACCCTGGAGGCCAAGAACATCGGGCCACTGCCCGTCGTCCCCGACCACATCACCACCGGACACTGGTCGGCGAGCGGGGTGCAGATCCCGATGGCCGGCGACTGGGAGGTCGCCGTGACCGTGCGGACCTCCGACATCGACCAGGTGACCGTCTCCAAGAACGCGCAGATCGGCTGAACCGCACCATGGCTGACCAGTCCACCCCCGAGGCCCGCACCCCCGAGACGGCCCACGGGTCGCCCGGCGGGCCCGGGCCCCTCGACTCGGCGAGCACCACCGCCCGCGAGGGCATCTCGCGGCGGCGGCTGCTCGGCACCGCCGGTGCCACCGGGCTCGTACTCGGCGCGGCCGGCGGCGCCGCGGGCTACGCCGCCGCGCCGTCCTCCCCGGCCGCCACACCGCTCACCTCGCTGGGCAGCGAGCAGGTGATGTTTCACGGGAAACATCAGCCCGGCATCACCACCCCCATGCAGTCCCGCGGCCACCTCATCGCCTTCGACCTGGCGGCGGGCGCCGGCCGCAAGGAGGCCGCCGCGCTGCTGCGCCGCTGGTCCGACACCGCCCGGCGGCTGATGGCGGGCGAACCGGCCGGCTCCCGTGACACGGACGTGGCCCGGGACGCGGGGCCCTCCTCGCTGACCGTCACCTTCGGGTTCGGGCACAGCTTCTTCGGCCGGACCGGCCTGGCCGAGCAGCGACCGGCCGCCCTCGACCCGCTGCCCGACTTCTCCTCCGACCACCTCGACAAGAACCGCAGCAACGGCGACCTGTGGGTGCAGATCGGCGCCGACGACGCCCTGGTCGCCTTCCACGCCCTGCGCGCTGTCCAGCAGGACGCCGGATCGGCCGCCCGCGTCCGCTGGCAGATGAACGGCTTCAACCGCTCGCCGGGCGCCACCGCCCACCCCATGACCGCCCGCAACCTCATGGGCCAGGTCGACGGCACGCGCAACCCGAAGCCGTCCGACGCCGACTTCGATCAGCGGATCTTCGTCCCCGAGCAGCCCGAGAACCCCAAAGAGAACGAGAACAAGGACCACGCATGGATGGCGAACGGCTCCTACGCCGTCGTACGCCGCATCCGCATGCTCCTCGACGACTGGGAGAAGCTCTCCGTCAAGGCACAGGAGGAGGTCATCGGCCGCCGGAAGTCCGACGGGGCTCCGCTGACCGGGGGCACCGAGACGACCGAGATGGACCTGGAGAAGACGGACAAGGCCGGGAACCTGATCGTCCCCATCAACGCCCACGCCCGCATCACCCGCCCCGACCAGAACGGCGGCGCGGCCATGGTCCGGCGGCCCTTCTCGTACCACGACGGCTTCGACGCGGACGGCGTGCCCGACGCGGGCCTGCTCTTCATCTGCTGGCAGGCCGACCCACTGCGCGGCTTCGTACCGGTGCAGCGCAAGCTGGACCGGGGGGACGCGCTCTCGCAGTTCATCCGGCACGAGGCGAGCGGTCTGTTCGCGGTACCCGGCGGGGCGGCCGACGGAGAATACGTGGGCCAGCGGCTGCTGGAGGGGTGAAACCGGCCCGGGGGTCACCCCGGGGAGCGGGTCGCGCCAGACACGTGAGCCAGGCCTGACCGGGCCCATTAGGGTGAGGTCATGCCAGCCAGTTACGCGTATCTCGGCCCCGAAGGCACCTTCACCGAAGTCGCCCTGCGCACCCTCCCGGAGACGGCGACCCGGGAACTGGTCCCGTACGTGTCAGTCCAGTCCGCGCTCGACGCGGTGCGCACCGGCGAGGCCGAGGCCGCGTTCGTGCCGATCGAGAACTCCGTCGAGGGCGGCATCACCACCACCCTCGACGAGCTGGTCGCCGGCCAGCCGCTGATGATCTACCGCGAGGTGCTGCTGTCCATCACCTTCGCGCTGCTGGTCCGCCCCGGCACCAAACTGTCGGACATCAAAACGGTCACCGCCCACCCGGCCGCCCAGCCCCAGGTACGCAACTGGATCAGGAAGCACCTCCCGGACACCGCCTGGGAATCGGCCGCCTCCAACGCGGACGGCGCCCGCCTGGTGCAGGAGGGCCGGTACGACGCGGCGTTCGCCGGCGAGTTCGCCGCGGGCCGCTACGGCCTGGAGGTCCTCGAGGCCGACATCCACGACGCGGAGAACGCCCAGACACGCTTCGTACTGGTGGGCCGTCCCGCCCGGCCCGCGGCACCGACCGGCGCGGACAAGACGTCCATCGTGCTCTGGCAGCGCGACGACCACCCCGGCGGCCTGCGCGACCTGCTGGGCGAGTTCGCCACACGAGGCGTCAACCTGATGCTGCTGCAGTCCCGGCCCACCGGTGCCGGCATCGGCAACTACTGCTTCTGCATCGACGCCGAGGGGCACATCTCCGACCGCCGGGTGGCCGATGCCCTGATGGGCCTGAAGCGGACCTGCCTCCAGGTGCGCTACCTGGGTTCGTATCCACGTGCGGAGGTCGAGCCGACCGACGTGGGAGCACCACGGCCGGGCACCTCGGACGAGGCGTTCGTCGCGGCGGCGGACTGGGTCGCACGCTGCCAGGACGGTCGGTTCTGACGGCCGGAACCGGCCAGCTCCACCAGTCGTACCTGCACATTTTCGTTATCCACAGGTGTTATCCACAGGTCTGCTTCTCGACCTGGGGACAAGTCGACAACGAAAGGGCATTCAGTCGACATGTCCTACTTGGCGCCCCACTCCGCCACAGGCACCTCCGCCACCTTTCGTCCACCTGTTTCTCGCCTCCCATCCTCCGGAGTGACACTGAGCGCTCCGTTTCCACCCGAAAGTGGGGACGTGAAGGGTTTGAACGGCTCACCACAGCCATGGCGGGCCATTGTGAATGACCACTTCCGTGAGTCCACAGATCTTTCGCACAGCCTGTGGATAACTTTCCAGGGCCGGGGATTCCTGTGGACAGACGGGTGCGGAACAGCTCCACAAGTCCCGTTCTCCGCAAGGAAATCCAGTCAACCGCCAGTCAACCGCCGCCCACCCGTTGGCTCGTTCCAGGTATGGAGACACCCCTGATTGACCGCGGGAACAGGTTGCGAACAAGATGCGCACAAGGCACATCTTCCGCATAACGGAACTCAGGACCCGCGATCGGCAATAGTGAGTCGAGACCCGTCACCGCACACCGGTAGCCTTGACCGCGTGATTGACCTTCGCCTGCTCCGTGAGGACCCCGACCGTGTGCGCGCGTCGCAGCGTGCCCGTGGAGAGGACGTCGCGCTCGTCGACTCCCTCCTGTCTGCCGATGAGCGGCGCCGGTCGTCCGGCATCCGCTTCGACGAGCTGCGCGCCGAGCAGAAAGGCCTCGGCAAGCTCATCGGCAAGGCCTCCGGAGACGAGAAGGCCGAGCTGCTGCAGCGGGCGAGCCAGCTCGCCGCCGACGTCAAGGCGGCCGACGCCGAGCGCGACGCGGCCGACGCCGCGACCCAGGAACTCCTCCAGCGGCTCGGCAACCTCGTCCACCCCGACGTCCCCGTCGGCGGCGAGGAGGACTTCGTCACGCTGGAGACGCACGGCACGCACCGCGACTTCGCGGCCGAGGGCTTCGAGCCCAGGGACCACCTCGAGCTGGGCCAGCTGCTCGGTGCCATCGACGTCGAACGCGGCGCCAAGGTCTCCGGTTCGCGTTTCTACTTTCTGACCGGCGTCGGCGCGCTCCTGGAACTCGCCCTGGTCAACGCGGCGATCGCCCAGGCCACGGCGGCCGGCTTCACTCCGATGCTGACCCCGGCGCTGGTCCGACCGCAGTCGATGGCCGGCACCGGCTTCCTCGGCCAGGCCGCCCAGGACGTCTACCACCTCGACAAGGACGACCTGTACCTGGTCGGCACGTCCGAGGTACCGCTCGCCGCCTACCACATGGACGAGATCCTCGACGCGGACCGCCTGCCGCTGCGCTACGCCGGCTTCTCGCCCTGCTTCCGCCGCGAGGCGGGTTCGCACGGCAAGGACACCAAGGGCATCTTCCGCGTGCACCAGTTCGACAAGGTCGAGATGTTCTCCTACGTCCTCCCCGAGGACTCGCAGGCCGAGCACCAGCGCCTGCTGGAGTGGGAGAAGCAGTGGCTGACGTCGCTGGAGCTGCCGTTCCGGGTCATCGACGTCGCCTCGGCCGACCTGGGTTCCTCGGCCGCGCGCAAGTACGACTGCGAGGCCTGGATCCCGACCCAGGGCAAGTACCGCGAGCTGACCTCGACGTCGGACTGCACCGAGTTCCAGTCGCGCCGGCTGTCGATCCGCGTCCGCGAGGACAAGAAGGTACGCCCGCTGGCCACGCTCAACGGCACACTGTGCGCCGTACCGCGCACGATCGTGGCGATCCTGGAGAACCACCAGCAGGCCGACGGTTCGGTGCGAGTGCCAGAGGTGCTGCGCCCGTACCTGGGCGGCCGGGAGGTCCTGGAGCCGGTGTCCAAGTGACTGCCACAGGCTCCGCCGCAGGGACCCCCGCCGGGCCCGCCGGGGGTTTCCCCTACCGGCTGATCGCGACCGATCTCGACGGCACACTGCTGCGCAGTGACGACTCGGTCTCGCAGCGCACCCGTGAGGCGCTCGCCGCGGCCACCGCGGCGGGCGCGGCCCACATCGTGGTCACCGGCCGCGCGGTCCCGTGGACCCGGCACATCCTCGACGACCTCGGCTACAACGGGCTGGCCGTCTGCGGTCAGGGCGCGCAGGTCTACCACGCCGGGGAGCACCGGCTGCTGACCTCGGTCACGCTGGACCGTCAGCTGGCCGGGGTGGCACTGGCCAAGATCGAGGCGGAGACCGGCCCCCTGTACCTGGCGGCGAGCCGCGACGGCCTGGACGGTGACGTGCTGGTCGGACCGGGCTACGCGGTCACCGGCGACCTTCCGGCCGTGCCGTTCACCGATGCCTCCGATGTGTGGTCGGCGCCGCTGAACAAGATCTACATCCAGCATCCGACCCTGTCGGACGACGAGCTGGCCGAGGCCGCCCGGCGCACCGCAGGCGGTTTCGTCACGGTGACCATGGCCGGCGCGGGCATCGTCGAGCTGCTCCCCCTCGGCCTGTCCAAGGCCACCGGCCTGTCCCTGGCCGCGCGCCGGCTCGGTCTCAAGGCCGCGGACACGATCGCGTTCGGCGACATGCCCAACGACGTCCCGATGTTCGGCTGGGCCGCCCAGGGCGTGGCGATGGCCAACGCCCACGATGAGCTGAAGGCGGTGGCCGACGAGGTGACGTCCTCGAACGACGAGGACGGCATCGCGGTGGTGCTGGAGCGTTTGGCGTCCTGACCACGCCCCCTCCGGGGCGCGGTCACCGCGGCCCCGGGACGCTGGAACGGCGGCCCTGACGCCACGGCCCGGAGGGCGTCGGCGTCCCCGTCGGCCGGCCCACGCGAGATGTCTCGCGTGCTCGAAGCGGCCGCCCGATTCGCCGACGCCCTCCGGCCTCGTGCATCCACCACAGTGCCGCTACGGAAAGCCGGGCGCCACCGATTAAGAGCGGACGTATGCGGCGTCAGCGCCGACGCCACCTGCGGCGTCGGCTCTTGCTGAAGAACCATCCCGCGGGCGGCTCGTCGGAGCGCCACGGTTGCGGCTCCGGCTTCTCGTGGCGCCAGCGGGCGGCGAGCATCCGGGCGCGGGCCGAGGGCTCGGAGGTCCCGGCGTCGCGTATGAACCTCTCGTCCAGGACGAGGCCGTCCCAGGCATCGTCGGCGGCTTCGGTGGCAGGTTCGGCACCGGCTTCGTCCCTGGTGCTCTCGGTGGCGCCTTCGGTTCCGCCTTCCGGCTGTCCGCAGCCATCGTGCCGAGGTGTCTGGTCCGCCATTCCGGTCCCTCCCACCCTGTGCCCTCGTGTCTTCCCCGGCCCAGTGTGCCCGGGCCGGGGTGAAAGCCCCGTCAGGACCCGGGTCCGGTCACTCCTCCCCGGCAAGCGTCAGCGACCGCAGCTTCTGACCTGCGTACCAGGTCGCGAGCACGGTCACCCCGGCCAGCAGCACCGTCGCGGTCGTCAGACCGACGTCGGAGGTCACCAGGTTCCCGTCGGCGACCTTCTGGGCCACCGCCAGCGACCACTGCTGCACGCTCAGCGTGCGGGCACCGGGCACCAGCGAGCCGAACAGCGCCTCCCAAACGAGGGCGTAGACGAGGCCGAAGACCACCGCGTGCCGGGACACCGTGCCCAGCAGCAGGAACAGCGCGGCGTAGGCGATGGAGGCGACGAGCGCGGCGATCGTGTACGCGACGGCGATCTGCTGGCCGTTGCCGTTGAGGATCAGACCGGCCAGCAGGGTAGGTATGGCGGAGAAGACCATCGTCACGGCGACGGCGACGATCAGCTTGGTGAAGATGATCGTCGGCCGCTTGATCGGCTTGGACAGCAGGTAGACCACCGAGCCGTCGTCGATCTCGGGGCCGATGGCTCCGGTGCCGGCGATGACACCGATGATCGGCACCATGGTGGCGAGGGCGAATCCGCCCAGTACGTCCGCCGCCGTCTGGTCGTCGGCTCCGGCGAGTGCGCGCACCGCCACGGCGATGACGAGCAGCAGCAGGGGCAGCGCACCCAGGATGAAGGCCCGGCGACGGCCGAGCAGGGCTCGGTAGGTGAGCCTGGCGACTGTGGGGTCGTACATTCTTCGGCCTCCTACGCCGCGACGAGATACGAGAAGACGGACTCGAGGGACTCGTCGGACGGCGAGACCGTGAGCAGCCGGATGCCGTGGTCACGGGCGACCTTCGGCAGCAGGGCCGTGAACCGGCCGAAATCGACGGCCTGGATGCGCAGCGCACCCTCGGCGAGGTCGACCTCGATGCCGGACGTCGACGGGTCGGCGATCAGCGCTGCCGCGAGGGCCCGGTCGTCGCTGGAACGCACCAGGTAGCGGTGCGGCCGGTCGGTCATCAGACGGCGGATCTTGCGGAAGTCGCCGCTGGCCGCGTGCCGTCCGGCGACGATGACCTCGATGTGCCAGGCGAGCTGTTCCACCTCTTCGAGGATGTGCGAGGAGAACAGCACCGTGCGGCCTTCGTCGCCCATGCGCCGCAGCAGGTCCATCAGCTGCATGCGCTGGCGCGGGTCCATGCCGTTGAAAGGCTCGTCGAGCAGGAGCAGCGTCGGCTGGTGGACGAGGGCGGAGGCCATCTTCACCCGCTGCCGCATGCCCTTGGAGTACGTGGCGATCTTCCGGTCCTGCGCGTACTCCATCTCCACGGTGGCGAGCGCTTCGTGGGCCGCCTTGGCGCCGAGGCCGTGCAGTTCGGCATTGGCGAGGACGAACTCCCGGCCGGTGAGGAAGTCGTACATCGCCTCCCGCTCGGGGACGATGCCGATGTGCTTGTAGATGGCCTCGTTGCGCCAGACGGGCTGGCCGTCGAGGGTGACGCTGCCGGTGGAGGGGGCGAGGAAGCCGCCCATCATGTTGATGAGGGTGGACTTTCCCGCGCCGTTGGGGCCGAGGAGGCCGGTGACGCCGGGGCCGATCGTCATGGTGATGTCGTTGACGGCGACCACGTTGCCGAACCAGCGGGATACATGGTCGATGTTCAGCGTGGTCACAGTCCCACCTTCGTGTAGCGGCGCATCAGCAGGCCGTAGGCGCCGGCGATGAGTCCCAGGGTGACGAGGACGTAGACCGCGCCCTCGCCGGTGCTCGGTCCGATCCCGCCGGGGAAGGCCGAGGTGGCGCCCAGGAAGGCGGACTGCACGCCGTCGATGAGGGTGATCGGCGAGAACAGCCCGATCCAGGCGACGGCCCCGGAGCTGCCCTGGACGTCCGCGATGGCCTGGAGCGTGGAGACCGCGCCGTAGGTGATGGTCAGGACGGCGATGACGGCCGCGATGCCGAAGCCACGGCGCGGGGTGACGGATGCGACGACCAGGCCGAGGCCGGCGAAGAGCAGCGAGAGCAGTGCCACGGAGACGAGTCCCTGTGCGAACCCCTTGGTCTGGTCCGCGAAGTCGAGTTTGGCGAGCAGCGCGCCCACGTAGAGCACCAGCAGGGGCGCGGCGGTGAGGATGAACAGGGCCGAGGCCAGCGACGCGTACTTGGCGCGGACGTAGTCGGCGGTCTCGATCGGCCGCGAGAAGTACAGCGGCACGGTCTTGAAGCGCAGGTCGCGCGAGACGGACTGGGGGGCCTGCGAGGCGACGTAGAGGCTGATGACTGCCTGCAGGACGATCGCGTAGCGCGTGTAGTCCAGGGGCAGTTCGTCGGCCTTGGTCGCGACGGCGACGGCGACCATGATGGCCGCGGGCAGACACATCACCACGAACAGCAGCATCGGCAGCACCTTGGACTTGGCCGAGCGGCCGAGGCCGTAGGCGCCGCGCAGGGACTGCGAGTACAGCGAGCGGCGGGCGTAGGCGCGGCCGAGGCGGGGACCGTCGTAGCTGCGGTAGCCGATGTTGTGGATGCGGGTCTGGTCACCCGTCGCACGGGCTACGGGCTGCTCAGTTGCCATGGCCGGCTGTCTCCTTCCGTTCTGCGTCGCTGTCCGTGAAGACCTCCGAGATGTGGTGCCGGCGCTGTTCCATGCGCACCAGGCCGAGGCCGAGGTCGGCGATGACGTCCCGCACCAGGTCGTAGGTCTCTTCGCCCGCCGCGGTGAGCAGCAGGACGTGGCCTGCGCCGGGCAGACCGCTGCCGTCCTGGACGGTCACCCCACGCGCGTCGAGGGCGTCGCGTACCGCGCGGGTGCCGTCGGGGTGCTCGTCTGTGTCGGTGACCTCGATCGCGAGGGTCGTCGTGCTCTGGGTGAAGTCCGTGGTGGAGCTGGAGCGCAGCAGCTTGCCGCCGTCAACGACGACGACGTGGTCGCAGGTGCGTTCCAGTTCGCCCAGCAGGTGTGACGTGACCAGGACGGATATGCCGAAGTCGGTGTGGATGCGGCGGATGAGGCCGAGCATCTCGTCGCGGCCGACCGGGTCGAGACCGTTGGTCGGTTCGTCGAGGAAGACCAGCTGCGGGTCGTGGACGAGCGCCTGCGCGAGCTTCACACGCTGCTTCATGCCGGTGGAGTAGCCGCCGATGGGCCGGTAGCGCTCCTCGTACAGACCGACGTGGCGCAGGGTGTCGGCCGTGCGTTCGCGGGCGGCGGTGGGTGGCAGGCCGGACATGCGTGCCATGTGGACGACGAACTCGGTGGCCGAGACGTCGGGCGGCAGGCAGTCGTGTTCCGGCATGTAGCCGACCCGCTCGCGGATGTCGGCGCCCTTGGTGGCGACATCGAGTCCGAGCACTTCGGCCCGGCCCTCGGTGGCGGGAGACAGACCCAGCAGGATCTTGATCAGAGTGGACTTGCCGGCGCCGTTGGCACCGACGAGTCCGGTCACACCGGGTCCGACATCCACGGAGAGCCGGTCGAGCGCGGTCACCCGGGGGAACCGCTTGCTCAGGCTTTCGGTCGCGATCACAGTCACATCCATGACAGTAGTGACGCCCACCACTCGAGTCGTCAGACCGGAGAGCCGTCTTGGAATCAGACTCGAGTAGTACGGGCCCGTAGGGGATGCCGTACCTGAGAGCCACGAAGCCGCTTCCCGGGCCGCGCATCCCGGCCTGTTGACGCCGGATCCAACGGGCATCACCTCCACGGCGCGTTTCGCAGGCGTCGACGCCGACGGGGAGAAGCGGCGGCGCACGGCGCGGCTGTACGGACTGCGCAACTACCCGCCGAAGCAGGTGGCCGACGCCGTTCTGGAGGCGGTCGTTCACAACAGGGTCGTGGCCCCGGTGACGCCGGAGGCACGTGGCGCCCATCCGAGGTTCCGGTTCGCACCAGGAGTGTTGAGAGGGAACACGCGTGTAGAGCCGTCCCTCTGGTTTCCACAGGGGCCCTCAAAGAACCTGTGGATAAGTCCACTTGGCTGTGGATCAAACCTGTGCGGGAAACTCGATCGCGTGACGCGTGTCTCTCGGCCCGCTGGTTCCATGCGACAGGACCACATGTACGACAGACGCACCGTCAAGCTGGATGCCACTGCCATGCAGCGTGACGGGCCCGTCTTCCACGTCAGCGAGAACGGGGTCTGCCTGACGAGGAGAGTGCCGCCGCGGTATCTGCGATTCCCCGCTCGACACCGACCCCGCATGATCGGTGGCATGGAGCAGCTACCCACCACCCAGGCCGCCGTCACCGCTCTCCGCGCCATCGCCGCGGAGTACGCCCTGGAGATCGAGGTCACCGAAGACATCGGCGCGGACCAGACCTCCCGCCGCAGCGCCGCAGGCGTCGGCGTGACCACCGATGTCGACGGTTCCCTCCCCCATGAGGCGTTCGCCGAGTTCGGCGGGATTCCCCGGGTGAGCGTCCGGCTCTTTCCCGAGGGCGACGCCTTGATCACCGTCGAGGACGTGGAGTTCCCCGACATCCCGCGTGACGACGTCCCCGCGTTCCTGCGCTCTGTCTTCGGCGGCCTCGCCTTCGTCAAGGGGCGCCGTTTGATCGTGCCGCTGCCGGGTGACCGCACGTACAAGGAGTTCGTGCCGATGCTCCTCCTCACCCCGTGGCTGAGTGGTCGCGTACGGTGACGCATGGCGAGGCCGGTGGACGTTTCACGTGAAACCGGTTCGGGCGCAATAGGCTCGGATGCATGAGCCTGCGTCTGAGCACCGTGATCCTTCCGCACCGCCGCTGGCACGAGGGCGGCCGTTCGAGCTGGACGCGTGCCGAGCAGCTCGGATTCCACACCGCGTACACCTACGACCACCTGTCCTGGCGGAGCTTCCGGGACGGACCGTGGTTCGGTGCCGTGCCGACGCTCACCGCCGCCGCGGCCGTCACCGAGCGGCTGCGCCTGGGCACCCTGGTGACCTCGCCGAACTTCCGGCACCCCGTGACACTCGCCAAGGAGCTGATCTCCCTCGACGACATCTCCGACGGCCGGGTCACGCTCGGCATAGGAGCGGGTGGCACGGGCTTCGACGCCACCGCGCTCGGCCAGGAGCCGTGGACACCGCGCGAGCGGGCCGACCGGTTCGCCGAGTTCCTTCCGCTGCTCGACCGGTTGCTGACCGAGGACGCCGTGTCCTACGAGGGCGACTTCTACTCGGCGCACGAGGCGCGCAACATCCCGGGGTGTGTACAGCGGCCCCGGCTGCCGTTCGCGGTGGCCGCGACCGGTCCCCGCGGGCTGCGGCTCGCCGCCCGGTACGGGCAGGCGTGGGTGACCACCGGTGACCCGAAGCTGTACGAGAACGGCACCCCCGAGCAGTCGGACCGCGCGCTGCGGGACCAGGCCGACGGACTGGCCGCCGCCTGTGCGGCGATCGGACGGGAGGTGAGTGAACTCGACAAGGTCCTGCTCACCGGCTTCACTCCCGACCGCAGTCGACCACTGGAGTCCGTGAACGCGTTCGTGGACTTCGCCGGCCGTCACCGGGATCTCGGATTCACCGACCTCGTCGTCCACTGGCCGATCCCCGACTCGGACTTCACGGCCGACGAGAAGGTCTTCGAGCGGATCGCCATGGAGGCACTGGCGCAGCTGAAGAGCTGAGAGCCGTAGCTCACATATGTGCGGACTCGCGCACGGTCGTGCAGGCATATGCGTGACAATGGCCGGGTGACCTCAGCGACCCGACAGCCAGACCCCCCGGCCGCCGCCACTCGCCCGCGGCTCATCGCCACCGATCTCGACGGCACCCTGCTGCGCGACGACAAGTCGGTCTCCCCGCGTACGGTCGCCGCCCTGGCCGCCGCCGAGAAGGCGGGCATCGAGGTCTTCTTCGTCACCGGCCGCCCCGCCCGCTGGATGGACGTCGTCAGTGCCCACGTGCACGGTCACGGCCTCGCCATCTGCGGCAACGGCGCCGCCGTGGTCGACCTGCACGGCGGCCCCGGAGCACACCGGTTCGTGAAGGTGCGGGAGCTGGCCCGGGAGAACGCGCTGGACGCCGTACGGCTGCTGCGCGAGGCGGCGCCCGGCACGGTGTACGCGGTCGAGCAGACATACGGCTTCCACCAGGAGCCGGCGTACCCGAAAATGCACATGGAGGCCCCCGACGACCTCCTGCCCGCCGAGGAGATCCTGGCACCGGGTGGCCGCGCCGCCGCCGAGCCGGTTCTCAAGATCCTGGCCTTCCACCCCGAGCTGGACCCGGACGGTTTCCTCACGCTGGCCCGCCTCGCCATCGGCGACCGGGCCAACGTCACTCGGTCCAGCCCCAGCGCCCTGCTGGAGATCAGCGGGCCGGACGTCTCCAAGGCCAGCACGCTCGCCCTGTACTGCGCCGAGCGCGGCATCTCGCACGAAGAGGTCGTCGCCTTCGGTGACATGCCGAACGACGTCGAGATGCTCACCTGGGCAGGACGTTCGTACGCGATGGGCAACGCGCATCCTGACGTGATCGCCGCCGCGTCGGGGCGGACGGTCGCCAACAACGACGACGGGGTGGCGGTCGTGATCGAGCGGATGCTGCGGGACCTGCCCTAGCGGCTGGTCCCACAGCCCTGTCCCACGGGGTGCCCGGCCTCGCCGGGCGCCTGGACCGTCAGAGCGGCCGCACCGTCATAGCGGCACCCCGCGCTGCGCCAGCCACGGCACCGGGTCCAGCGCCGATCCCATCTCCGGTGTGACCCGTACCTCGAAGTGCAGGTGCGGTCCGGTGGAGTTGCCGGTGCTACCCGCCTGTCCGACCCACTGGCCGGGGCGGACCCGGTCGCCCTGGTCGACGGCGACAGCGGCCAGATGGGCGTACTGCGTGTAGTAGCCGCCCGCGTGCTGGACCACGACCTGGATGCCGAACGCACCACCGCACGAAACCTTCACCACCCGGCCCGTGCCGACCGACCGCACCGGCGTTCCCACCGGCACCGCGAAGTCCTGTCCGGTGTGCCGGTTCGCCCACCGCGTCCCACCGCTGCCGAACGACGCCGACAGGTCGTACGTCTCCACCGGTGACACCCAGGACCGGTCGAGGCGCACGTCCGGCTGGTCGAGACGGACCGCGCCGGGACACGAGCCGGCCGCGACCGAGGCGTCCGCCTGTCCCTCGAGCCGCGCCCGCGCCGCCTCCAGCTTGCCCTCGATCCTCTTCTTCAGCTCCGCCAGCCCGGCGTTGCGTTCCTCCAGCCTCTGCCAGGCCGACTGCGCCCTGGCCTCGTCGGCAGCGAGCCGGGCCTCGGCACGCAGGCTCTTCTCAATGGCCTTGTTGACGGCAAGATCCACGCGCGACACCGCTCGCTGACTGCGCATCAGCTCGTCGGGGTCATCCGCGAGAACCACCTGCGCGGTGAGCGAGAGCCCACCGCCGCTGCGGTACTGGGCGCGGGCGATCCGGCCCAGGTCCTCGTGCATGGCGTCGATCTTCTGCCGCTGCCGGTCGAGGCGGGACTCGTACTCCAGGGCCTTCGACCGCTGGGCTTCTGCCTCGCGCCGTCCGTCCTCGTACTGCTGGGTGGCCTTGGCCGCCTCCTCGTAGAGCCTCGCCACCTCCGCGCCGAAGGCGGTGCCGGAGCCACCGTCCTCGTCCACGGCGTCGCTGGGACGGGCCGCGAGCACGGCGAGCGCGCACAGCAACACCGGAACGAGCAGCGGATGTCGGCGAGGTGAGCGCATGACAGTGATCGTGGACCGGATGAGGGCCTGCGGTCTTGCCGAGGTCGTACGAGTGGGGGACCTGTTGCTGCACTCGGCTCAGTACGGCTGCTGCACATGGGGCAACCGGGCTCCGGCAGAGATCAGTTCAGTACGGTGCCGGCCACCGCGTCATCGCGCCACCGCCGCCCGCCCGGTGCCCGGCCCGATCCGACCGGTGCCGCCGCCGGTCTCGGCGCGGCCCTCGGGCTGGGCAGGCCGCGGGGCCGTCCGGACACCGTCGTGCGCGACGGTCCAGCCGCATGCCCCGCCGGCCGTCCGGCCGGGTGGCTGGCGCGCCGGCTGCGAGCTCGATGCGGGTCGCGTGCGCATGCCGTAAGGCGTTGGACAGGGCCTTGCCCAGCGCGGCGATGAGGCGATTGCCGGTCGGATCGCCGACGACGGTGCCGACCGGCCCGACGAACCGGTGCGGGGGTATGAATCCGAGCGGCACTGCGTGGTGATCTCGCGCGGAATGTCCGTGCGCCGCGGCGCGAGCCTGCGGGTCACTCCGCCCCCACGAGCAGTTCCGACGCCGCCTCCCGCTCGGCCATCGCCCGCAGCGGCCCCGGTACGGCGGCCAGTTCCGCGTACGCCCCCCGCTGCACGACGCGGCCCTCGTCCAGCACGATCACCTCGTCCACGGCGTCCAGGCCCACCAGCCTGTGTGTGATCAGCAGTGTCGTACGGCCCTCGGTCGCGGCCAGGAGATCGGCGGTGAGCGCGTCGGCGGTCGGCAGATCGAGGTGCTCCGCCGGCTCGTCGAGTACGAGGACGGGGAAGTCGGCGAGCAGCGCCCGGGCGAGTGCCAGCCGCTGCCGCTGACCGCCGGACAGCCGGGCTCCGTGCTCCCCGATCAGCGTGTCCAGCCCGTCGGGCAGGCCGTCGGCCCACTCCAGCAGCCGGGCCCGTGCCAGCGCGTCGCGCAGTTCTCCCTCGGCTGCGTCCTTCCTGGCCAGGAGAAGGTTCTCGCGCACCGAGCTGTCGAAGAGGTGCGAGTCCTGGGCGCACAGCCCGACGAGCCGCCGTACGTCGTCGCCAGCCAGGGCGTAGGCGTCGACGCCGGCCAGGGTGTATGAGCCCGCTTCGGCGTCGAGGAACCGCAGCAGCACCTGGGCCAGCGTCGTCTTGCCGGCCCCGGACGCTCCGACCACGGCGATACGCCGGCCCTCGGCCAGAGTCAGGTCCACCCCGGCGAGGGCCTGCCGGTCCTGCCCTGCGTGACGGGCGGTCAGCCCCTTGAGGACGACCGGGAACGGCGACGCGGGCGCCTGCCTGGGTGCCTCCGGCTCCCTTACCGGTTCGGGGGCGTCGAGCACCTCGTACACCCGCTCGGCACTCCTGTGCACACGCTGCCGGTACTGGACGGCCAGCGGCAGCCCGAGTACGGCCTCGAAGGCGGCCAGCGGGGTGAGTACGACGACTGCCATGGCCACACCCGCGAGCCGGCCTTCGGCGACGGCGTGAACCCCGGTGAAGGCGGCGCCCGCCACGGTCAGACCGGAGATCAGCGCGGTGAGCCCGTCCCCCAGCGCGGTGGCGGTGGCGGCACGCGAGGCGATCCGGGTGAGCGTGCCGTCGGCCCGGCGCGCCTCGGCGGCCCGTGAGGGCAGGGCGCCGGCGACGGTCAGCTCGGCGGTGCCGGTGAGCAGATCGGTCACCCGGGTGGCGAGCACGCCTCGGGCGGGAGCGAGCCTGCGTTCGGCCCGCCGTGCCACGGCGCCGGTGACCAGCGGGACCCCGGCTCCGGCCACCAGCAGACCGACCGCGAGGACGACCCCGGCCTCCGGCAGCAGCCAGGCCGTGAAGCCGACCGACGCGGCCGAGACGACCACCGCGGACGCGGCGGGCAGCAACCAGCGCAACCAGTAGTCCTGCAAGGCGTCGACGTCCGCGACGAGCCGGGACAGCAGGTCGCCCCGGCGGGTGCGGCGCAGTCCCGTAGGTGCCAGCCGCTCCAGTCGCCGGTACACGGCGACCCGGGTGTCGGCCAGCATCCGCAGCACGGCGTCGTGCGACACGAGCCGCTCGGCATAGCGGAACACGGCACGTCCGATACCGAAGGCGCGCGTCGCCGTCACGGCCACCATCAGGTACAGCACCGGCGGCTGCTCGGAGGCCCGCGAGATGAGGTACCCGGAGGTGGCCATCAGACCGACGGCACTGCCTAGCGCCAGACTGCTGAGCAGCAGGGCGAGGCCGAGCCGCCCGCGCCGGGCGGCGGACATCGCCCGCACCCTGGCGAGGACACCGCCGGGTGCTTCCGGCGAGGGGACCAGGTCATCGGGGACAACCGCCGCAGTATCCACGGGGGTCTCCTCGAAGCGTCGGGCGGCTGGCGTTCCGTGGGTCCGGCCGGCCGCGGCGGCCGGTGCCGGCTCCTCGAGCCGTACCACCCGGTCGGCCACCTCCAGCAGGGCCGGGCGGTGTACCACCAGCAGCACCGTCCGCCCCTGCGCCAGCCTTCGCACAGCGGCCACGACCTCGGCCTCGGTGGCCCCGTCCAGGGCGGCCGTCGGTTCGTCGAGCAGCAGCACCGGCCGGTCCGCGAGGAACGCCCGGGCCAGCGCCAGCCGCTGCCGCTGCCCGGCGGACAATCCGGCCCCGTCCTCCCCGAGCACCGTCCCCGTCCCCTCGGGCAGCGCGTCCACGAACTTCAGCGCGCCCGCGTCCCTCAGCGCGCGCCGTACGGCGGTGTCGTCGGCCTCGGGCCGGGCCAGCCGTACGTTCTCGGCGATGGTCCCGGCGTACAGGTGGGGGTGTTGCGGCACCCAGGCGACGCGGGCGTGCCACTGGGCCAGGTCGAGGGTCGTGAGGTCGGCTCCCCCGATGCGGACCCGTCCCCCGGCCGTGCGTACGAAGCCGAGGAGGGTGTGGAGAAGCGTCGACTTGCCCGCCCCGCTCGGGCCGACGAGCGCGACCGTCTCCCCGGGTTCGACGGAGAAGCTCACGTCCGTCACGGCGTCCGCGGCACGTCCGGGGTAGCGGACCGTCACGTCCTCGAAGGACAGTGCGCCGTTCACCGGCACCGGTCCGGTCCCCGAGGCGGGTACGGGCCGCTCCAGCACCGAGAAGATGTCCTCGGCGGCCGCGAGTCCCTCGGCCGCCGCGTGGTACTGCGCCCCCACCTGCCGCAGTGGCAGATAGGCCTCGGGCGCCAGTACCAGCACGACCAGACCGTCGTACAGGGCCATGTCGCCGTGGACGAGCCGCATGCCGATGGTGACGGCGACGAGCGCCACGGAGAGGGTGGCGAGCAGTTCCAGGGCGAAGGACGACAGGAAGGCGATCCGCAGGGTCCGCATGGTCGCCTGCCGGTACTCGCCGGTGATGCGCTTGATCGAGTCGGCCTGCGCCTTGGCCCGTCCGAAGACCTTCAGCGTCGGCAGCCCGGCGACCACGTCCAGGAAGTGCCCGGACAGCCGGGACAGGAGCTGCCACTGACGGTCCATCCGGGACTGTGTGGCCCAGCCGATCAGCATCATGAAGATCGGGATGAGCGGCAGGGTGCCGACGATGATGGCCGCGGAGACCCAGTCCTCGGTGACGATGCGGGCGAGTACGGCCACGGGTACGACCACCGCGAGGCCCAGCTGCGGCAGATAACGCGAGAAGTAGTCGTCGAGGGCGTCGACTCCACGGGTGGCCAGCGCCACGAGCGACCCGGTCCGCTGTCCACTCAGCCAGCCTGGACCGAGCGCGGTGGCCCGCTCCAGCAGGCGGCCTCGCAGCTCGGACTTCACTGCCGCGCTCGCCCGGTGCGCGGCCAGCTCGGTGAGCCATCCGACCAACGCTCGTCCACAGGCAACGGCCACCAACAGCAGCAAGGGGGCGCGGAGTTCGGCTGCCGTCATACCGGACTGGAAGGCGCTCACCACCACTTCGGCGATGAGCATCGCCTGGGCGACGAGCAAACCGGCGCCGACGGCGCCCAGGACGACGACCGCCGTCAGGAAGAACCTGGTGGCCCGGGCGTACCGCAGCAGACGTGGATCAATGGGTTTCACGTGAAACATGCCCTCCCGTCCAGGGTGTGTGTTTCACGTGGAACATGACGCCGTGCCACGTGAAACACACACCGACCGGACTCAGTGCGCGGGTTCGGCGATGTGCTGGGTGCCGATCCGCTTGCGGAACACCCAGTACGTCCAGCCCTGGTAGAGCAGGACGACCGGCGTGGCGACCGCGGCCAGCCACGTCATGATCTTCAGGGTGTAGGGGCTGGACGAGGCGTTGGTGACGGTGAGACTCCAGTCCGCGTTGAGCGTGGACGGCATCACGTTCGGGAAAAGCGTCAGGAAGAGCATCGCCACGGCGGCCACGATGGTGACGCCGGAGAAAGTGAAGGACCAGCCCTCCCGCCCGGCCTGGTTGGCCATGAGGGCGACGATCAGCGATGCGACGGCCACCAGCAGGGCGACCAGGCTCTTCGCGTCCCCGTTGTCGACCTGCGTCCAGGAGAGGAAGGCCAGGGCCAGCACGGCCGCGACAAGGCCGACTCGCAGCGCGAGGGTCCGGGCCCGCTCGCGAATCTCACCGACGGTCTTGAGGGCCGTGAACACCGTCCCGTGGAAGGTGAACAGCGTCAGCGTGACCAGGCCACCGAGGAGTGCATACGGATTGAGCAGGTCCCATACGGAGCCGACGTACTCCAGGTCCCGGTCGATCTTCACGCCGTGGACGATGTTGCCGAAGGCCACGCCCCACAGGAACGCCGGGATCAGCGAGGTCCAGAAGATCGCGGTCTCCCAGTTGCGCTGCCAGTTCTCCTCGGGTCGCTTCACTCGGTACTCGAAGGCGACGCCCCGGACGATCAGGCAGACCAGGATGACGAGCAGGGGCAGGTAGAAGCCGGAGAAGAGCGTGGCGTACCACTCGGGGAAGGCTGCGAAGGTCGCACCGCCCGCCGTGAGCAGCCATACTTCATTGCCGTCCCACACAGGCCCGATGGTGTTGATCAGCACCCGCTTCTCGGCCCGGTTCCGGGCGAGCAGCCTGGTGAGCACGCCGACCCCGAAGTCGAACCCCTCCAGGAAGAAGTAGCCGGTCCACAGGACGGCGATCAGAACGAACCAGACGTCGTGCAGTTCCATGACTGTGCAGCTCCCTCGGCCTAGTAGGAGAAGGCCATCGGCTTGTCGGCGTCACGGAGGTCGCCGCCGATCTTCGTGGGCGGGTTGAGGTCGGCCTCGGTGAGCTCGGGCGGGCCCGCCTTGACGTACTTGGCGAGCAGCCTTACCTCGATGACGGCGAGGATGGCGTAGAGCGTGGTGAAGACGACCATCGAGGTGATGACCTCCGCCTGCGAAACACCGGGGGAGACCGCGTCGCGTGTCTGCATCACGCCGTAGACGACCCAGGGCTGTCGGCCCATCTCCGTGAAGATCCAGCCCCAGGAGTTGGCGATCAGCGGGAACGCCATCGTCCAGAGGGCAAGAAGCCAGTACAGACGGGAGAGTCTCGTGCCGAGCGGGTTGCGCAGCAGGACCAGATGGGGCACCTCGTCCTCGCCGGTCCGCAGGGCGGCCGGAAGCATGAACTTCTTCCGCGTCAGCCACAGGCCGAGCAGTCCGAGGGAGAAGGACGCCATCCCGAAGCCGATCATCCAGCGGAAGCCCCAGTAGGCGACGGGGACGATGGGCTTGTAGTCCCCCGGGCCGAACTTCTCCTGCAGGGCTTTGTTGGTGTCGTTGATGCCCGGCACGTAGGAGTCGAAGTCGCTGTGGGCGAGGAAGGACAGCAGGCCGGGGATCTCCAGAGCGACCTTGTTGTGCCCCTTGTCGACGTCTCCGTAGGCGAACACGGAGAAGGGCGCCGGCTCCTCGCCGTCCCACAGAGCCTCGGCGGCGGCCATCTTCATCGGCTGCTGCTCGTACATGACCTTGCCGAGGGTGTCGCCGCTGACGGCGGTGAGCACACCACCGACCGCCAGGGTGACCAGACCGAGCCGGAGCGAGGTCCTCATCACGGGGATGTGCTTCTTGCGCATCAGGTGGAAGGCTGCGATGCCGACCATGAAGGCGCCGCCCGTCAGGAAGGCCGCAGAGAAGCTGTGGAAGACCTGGTTGAGCGTGGTGTTCTGGGTCAGGACGGCCCAGAAGTCGGTCAGCTCGGCTCGGCCCTTCTCCTCGTTGATGCGGTAGCCGACGGGGTGCTGCATCCAGGAGTTGGCCGCGAGGATGAAGTAGGCCGACAGCAGCGTACCGATCGAGACCATCCATATGCAGGCCAGGTGGATCTTCTTCGGCAGCTTGTCCCAGCCGAAGATCCACAGGCCGATGAAGGTGGACTCGAAGAAGAAGGCGATCAGCGCCTCGAAGGCGAGCGGCGCACCGAAGACATCACCGACGAACCGGGAGTAGTCGGACCAGTTCATGCCGAACTGGAACTCCTGCACGATGCCGGTGACGACCCCCATGGCGATATTGATCAGGAAGAGCTTCCCCCAGAACTTGGTCGCCCTGAGGTACTTCTCCTTCTCCGTACGGACCCAGGCGGTCTGCAGTCCGGCCGTGAGGGCCGCCAGCGAGATCGTCAGCGGGACGAACAGGAAGTGGTAGACGGTCGTGATGCCGAACTGCCATCGCGCCAGCGTCTCCGGCGCCAGAGCCATGTCCACGTCGTCAGTCTCCTTACATCGCCACATCGCCGTGGTCAGCGGCGGTTTGAGCGTGTATGTCACACCTATCTCGGGCGCAACCGGGACACGCTTGTGAACGCGTTCACATTCACAAGCAATTATGACGTACAGCTTTTCAGCATCGGAAGGGGGGTCCCCTGTGACGTCAAGCCCTTGGTGAGAGCTTCGACGTGTTGGTGAATGCGCCGCGCGTGGATACGGGTCTCATGGCGTGAAGGGGTGCACTTCGGAACGAACATGCCGGTTTCACGTGAAACGGGTCACCTTCATGTGAAACCGGCACTCAACAGGTCGCCCTCACCGGAAACGGCTACCCAAGGTCTCCGAGCCGGGCACGGCCACACGGCCACCTTCTGGACCGATGGCGACGCGCTGGCGCCGCCGTAGCCGCCGTATGGGCACACGCCTGTCTCGCGAGTGAGTGCGTGAGGGAGGGAAGGGTGGCAGGGAGGGAGAGAGGACCTGTGCCACCTCGTGCGCCACCGCGCGAGTCTCCTGCCATGCCCTGAGCGCCCCTACGGCAACGGCGGGTACGGAGTGTCTACAGCCCCTTGCGGAACTCCTCCGACACCTTCAGGAAGATGTCGTTCGCCTCACTCTCCCCGACCGTCACCCGCACTCCCTCACCCGGGAACGGGCGGATGACCACGCCGGCCTGCTCGCAGGCGCCGGCGAAGGCGACCGTGCGCTCTCCCAGCCGCAGCCACACGAAGTTGGCCTGGGTATCCGGCACTGTCCAGCCCTGGGCGCGCAGCGCGTCGACCACGCGCGTGCGTTCGCACACCAGCGAACCGACCCGCCCGATCAGCTCGTCCTCGGCCCGTAGCGAGGCGATCGCCGCCTCCTGCGCGATCTGGCTCACCCCGAAGGGCACCGCCGTCTTGCGCAGCGCCGCCGCCACAGGCTCGTGTGCGATCGCGAACCCGACCCGAAGGCCGGCGAGTCCGTACGCCTTGGAGAAGGTCCGCAGGACGCAGACGTTGGGCCGCTTGCGGTAGATCTCGACACCGTCCGGCACCTCGGCGTCGCGGATGAACTCCCTGTAGGCCTCGTCGAGGACCACCAGCACGTCGCTCGGCACCCGGTCGAGGAACCGCTCCAGCTCGGCCCGCCGCACCACCGTGCCCGTCGGGTTGTTCGGGTTGCAGACGAAGATCAGCCGGGTCCGGTCGGTGATCGCGGCCGCCATCGCGTCCAGATCGTGAACGTCGCCCGGCGTCAGCGGCACCTTCACGGACGTCGCGCCGCTGATCTGGGTAATGATCGGGTAGGCCTCGAAGGAACGCCAGGCGTAGATCACCTCGTCGCCCGGACCCGAGGTCGCCTGGATCAGCTGCTGCGCCACACCGACCGAGCCAGTGCCGGTGGCCAGGTGGGACAGAGGCACTCCGAACCGGTCCGACAACTCGCTCATCAGGGCCGCGCAGGCCATGTCCGGGTACCGGTTGAAGGACGAGGCCGCGGCCGTCACCGTCTCCATCACGCCCGGCAGCGGCGGATAGGGGTTCTCGTTGGAGGACAGCTTGTAGGCCACGGGGCCGCCGGACGCGGCAGGCTTGCCCGGCTTGTAGGTGGGAATACCCTCCAGCTCGGCGCGCAACTTGGGGCTCGTCTCGCTCACCGCAGTCCTCCTCGTGACCACCACCGGCATCGAATACTTCTCACCTTAAGAGGATTCGACGCCCCTGCGTATAGGTGAGGCCGGACCGCCCGCGTCACACTGGCATCAGGGAAATCAAGGGCATCAGCGCACGAAGGCGCACGATTCGGGGGGCGCGCCTCACATATATCTACGCGCCGGTGGCTCACGCCGTAGCGCGCATCCCTCGTGCAGGTGAGTTGAGACCTCTTCGCAACATCTGCCACTTGGCAGGCCCCCGCTGGTCGACACGTCAGGTAATGGGGTCCGAGAGCCCAAGTAGCTTGCTTTGCAAGGCTGTTATGGCTTGATGATCATGCAGAAACGTGACTGTCAACGCGTGCATATGCGTCCGCCCTACCCCATGCCATGAGCCCTACTATCGGCTCGCCATGACAGCAGCAGGGAAGCACCAGGTGAGCCGCGCGGAAACCTCACGTCGAGGCAGTCGGCCGGGCCGGGCGGGCATCAGGGACGTGGCCGCCGCCGCCGGAGTATCCATCACTACCGTCTCCGATGCCCTCAACGGCAAGGGCCGACTCCCGGATGCCACCCGGCGCCATGTGCGCGAGGTCGCCGACCGACTGGGCTACCGGCCCTCGGCCGCCGCCCGCACGCTCCGCACCGGCAAGTCGGGACTCATCGGCCTGACCGTGACGACATACGGGGATGAACCTTTCACCTTCACCGAGTTCGCGTACTTCGCCGAGATGGCGCGCGCCGCCACGTCCGCCGCGCTCGCCCGCGGCTACGCCCTCGTCATCCTCCCGGCGACCTCCCGTCACGACGTGTGGTCCAACGTCGCCCTCGACGGCACCGTCGTCATCGACCCCTCCGACCACGACCCGGTCGTCAGCGAACTGGTACGCCAGGGCTTACCGGTCGTCTCCGACGGCCGCCCGGCCGGCTCGCTCCCCGTCACCGCCTGGGTCGACAACGACCACGAGGCCGCCGTACTCGGCATCCTCGACCACCTGGCCGACGCCGGCGCCCGCAGGATCGGCCTGCTCACCGGCACCACGACCGACACGTACACCCACCTGTCGACCACCGCCTACCTGCGCTGGTGCGAGCGCGTCGGCCAGGACCCGGTCTACGAGGCCTACCCGGCGCACGACCCGTGCGCCGGCGCGGTCGCAGCGGACCGGCTGCTCGCCCGCCCCGACCGGCCCGACGCCGTCTACGGCCTGTTCGATCCGAACGGCACCGACCTGCTCGCCGCCGCCCGCCGCTACGGGCTGCGCGTACCGGAGGACCTGCTGCTGGTCTGCTGCAGCGAATCCACCGTGTACGCGAGCACCGAGCCCCCCATCACCACCCTGTCGCTGAAACCCCGCCGCATCGGCACCGCGGTGATCCAGGTCCTCATCGACGCCATCGAGGGGCTCGACTCGGACCAGCCGGTCGAACAGGTGATACCGACCGAACTGATCGTGCGCACGTCGTCGCAGCGCCGCCCGTCCCGTACGACGGTCAGTCCGCCGCGGACGCCCGAGGGCGAGTAGGGCCGCCCCGGAGGCGCGACAAGGCGGAGCCCGGCCTGCACGGCCGCGGTAACGACGGCAGCTCCGTGGGAACGACGGCGAAGGCGGCGGAGGCAGCGCTCGACACGTCCGGGGCGTCCAAAGCGTCCGGGGCACGGCCGAACCGCCACTGCGGACGGGTGAAGCCGGGCCCAATCGGGGCGAAAGCCGCGGTGAAACGGAGTCCTGCTCTGATTCACCACCCCTGGGTCATCACACAGCGCGATCCGCATTCCTATGATGGGCCCACACACCGCGGGCCGCTGCGACCAGGCAGTCCGAAGCGGTGCAGATGCGGCGCGATGGTGGAGGGGTCGATGACTCAGGGGGCCGGTCAGGGACCCGAGGTGGAGCGGACGGCGACGGTACGAGACTTCCGGGTGCCCGCGTACGTCCACGAGGCCGCTCCGTACGCCGCCACCGGCACGCGCGCGGGCGAAACCGCGCCGCCCGAGGAGGAGTACGAGGAGACCCTTCCGGAGGGGTACACACCCACTCAGCGGGATCTGCCCGTCATCCGTCGGGGTGACACGGTCCAGGTGACCGTCGATCCCGAACCGGCCGCGGTGCAGCAGCCCGCCACGGGTCAGGGCCCGCTCTTCGTCGTCGGCGACGTACACGGCTACCTCGACGAGCTGGTGGCCGCCCTCCAGGAGAAGGGCCTCATCGACGCCGCCGGACAATGGTGCGCGGGCACGTCCCGCCTGTGGTTCCTCGGCGACTTCACGGACCGCGGCCCGGACGGCATCGGCGTCATCGACCTGGTGATGCGGCTGTCCGCCGAGGCCGCGGCGGCCGGCGGATACTGCAAGGCGCTGATGGGCAACCACGAGCTGCTGCTGCTCGGTGCCAAACGGTTCGGGGACACGCCCGTCAACTCCGGGGCGGGCACCGCCACGTTCCAGGCGGCCTGGCTGCTGAACGGCGGGCAGAAGACCGACATGGACCGCCTGCAGGACCACCACCTGCAGTGGATGGCCCGCCTCGACGCCCTCGAAGAGGTCGACGGCCACCTCCTGGTCCACTCCGACACCACCACCTACCTGGACTACGGCCGCTCCATCGAGGAGGTCAACGACACCGTCCGCGAGGCGCTGACGCGCAACGACGCGGAGGAGGTGTGGGACCTGTTCCGCAAGTTCACCAAGCGCTTCTCGTTCCGCGACGAGGGCGGCGCCGACGCCGTGCGTTCCCTGCTGGACACGTACGGCGGAACCCGGATCGTTCACGGCCACAGCCCCATCCCCTACCTCCTGGGCGAGGTCGGCTCCGAGGACGGCGAGGACGACACCCGTACCGCGGTGGAGGGACCTCATGTCTACGCGGACGGGCTGGCCATCGCGATGGACGGCGGCGTGACCATGGCCGGAAAGCTGCTGGTCCAGCAACTCCCGCTCGACGCCTGACCGTTCACCACACGGGTTCGCGCATGACCGCGTCGATACAGCTCGGCACCCAATTTCTGTAAACCCCCTGTCACCGTCCACCGTCACGGCTCTACCATCGGCTTATCCGTAGCAGGCTCCCCTCCGTTTCTGCCCGACGGCTCGTTGGCATGCGAGCCCCAAGCCCTACGGAGCATCGGGGGATGCACATGAACAGCGTTCCGCAGTACCTGCCGAACGAGGACCGCAAGGAGTACGAGCGGATCCTCGACGAGGCACTGCGCTCCGCACCACACCGCCCGGAACTGGCCGCTGTCGGACAGCGCCTCAACCCCGAACAACTGCGCACCATGGCACTCAACGCCACCGCCCTCATCACGGCGGCGGCCACGACCGAGTACCAGCACTACGTGAAGGTCCGCGAGGAGCTGCGCCACCCGGCGCCGTCCACCCCGTCGGCCGCCCCGTCGTCCACGCGTGATTCCGGCACCGCCGAGCCGGGCACGGGCGCGTCGGGGCTCGCCGCCACCATGGGCGAGGTCGCCGAGGCGACCGGCGCGGGTGCCTTCGCCGTCGTCACCGTCCTGGCACCCGTCCTGGCCGGCACCGCCGCGGCGATCTTCCTGCTCGTCGGCTACCTCCTGAAGCTGCTCGATCCGGGGCAGACCTTCGCGCAGACCATGCTCACCACCGGATGGGTGTTCGGTGCCGTGACCGCGGTGGCGATCCTCGTCGCCGCGGTGGGCCTGCTGCTCACCGCGCTGCGCAATCGCCCCTCCGCCGAGCCCGTCCGCTACGGCGAACTCGACGAGGAAGTGGTCCGGGCCAGGGACGCCTGGCACGACGCCCTGCTGGAACGCGGCATCCTGCCCTTCCTGCGGGAGGCACTCGCCGCTCCGAACACGACGGCACTGCACCGTACGGGACCGGTGGCGCCGGCCGGCCGCATGCCGCACCTCGGCTACGACCGTCCCGGATTCACGAGCCCCGACGGCGGCTCGGAGGCGAGTCGGCGTCCGCGTTACTCGAGCCCGGACTACAGCAGCCCGGACTTCGGCGGCCCGGAGCACCAGCCCGAGTAGCCACCGCCCCGGGCGGGCAACGGATCAGAGGATGCCCGCCCGGCCGGCGGCAGTGATCCAGGACGGGAACTCGGACAGCAGGCGGTCGTACAGCTCCGGGTCGGGGACGGTGCTGATGTCGTCCACGGCGAAGAAGCCGACGTTGTCGACACGGCGGCCCGGCAGCGTGTCGAAACGCTCGAGCACCCCGTAGTTGGACCGCCCGAGCCCCACGAACTGCCAGAAGACCGGTTCCTCCACCGCGCCCCGCAGCTCGCGCTCGATATCGGCGTTGCGGTAGACACCGCCGTCGGAGAAGAACAGCACCAAGGTCGGAGCCGACGCCGGGTTGTCCCGGACGTAGGACCGGATCTCGGCGATCACCTTCTGTTCCTCGTTCTGGATGCCGACCGCCCGCATGTCGACCTGCTCCGGGTGCAATCCCTTCTTCCTGCCCCGGCGGAAGAGGCTGATCTCCCCCACGCGCACGTGCAGCCGCAGCCACTCGGGAAGCTCGCCGAGGCGGAGGTCGGGCAGGCGGGCGGGGTTCGAGGCGAAGGTCCATGCCTGCATCTCCCCGTCGTCGTCCAGTTGTGCGGCGACGGCGGCCATCCGCTCCACGACGTCCGCGACCACGCCCTTGGAGTAGAGGAAGGACATGGACCCGGAGGCGTCGAGTACCAGGATGACGCGCGCGGTGACACCGGACGCGCCGTGCTTGGTCAGGCTGACCGCTACCTGTTCCTTGCGCAGGGACAGCCGCTTGCGCATGTCGACGGGAAGGTGCTCCTCGCCCTTGGTGAGACGGGGCCCGGCGGCAGGAGGCGCCGAGGACGCCGACGGCGGGGCCGCTGCTGTGGGCGGGGCGGACGGAGACGCCGGTACGTACGGTGCCGGAGGTTCCGACGGGGCTCCCGGTGCCGGAGGTGACAACGGGACTGTCCGGACCGAAGATGCGGACGGGGCCTGCGGCGCCGGGGGTACCGACAGCGCCGACGGCAGGGGAGAGGCTGCCGTTGACGGGGCGGCGGGCGCGGCGGGATCGTCGTCCACGCTGATCCCGAAGTCGGTGGCCAGCCCCGCGAGTCCGGAGGCGTACCCCTGTCCGACCGCACGGAACTTCCACTTCCCCTGGCGCCGGTACAGCTCGCCGCCGACGAGGGCGGTCTCCGTGCCGGCCGTGATGTCGAACCGGGCCAGCTCGGTGCGGGTCCCGGCGTCCAGCAACCGCAGTGACAGTCCCGGGATCTGGCCGAACGTCCCGCCGTCCGCCGAGGCGCACAGCACGATGCGGTCGACGGCCGGTTCCACCGAGCGCAGGTCCACCTCTACGGCGTCGGTCGTGACACCCGCGCCGGCCCCGTGGCCACCCTGCTTGCCCAGGTGCCCCACTGCGTCGGACGCGTGGCGAGGCTGGTTGTAGAAGACGAAGTCGCCGTCGTCCCGCACCTGTCCGGCCGAGGTGAGCAGGAGCGCGGAGGCGTCGACCTCGGGCACACCCGGCCCGGCGGACCAGACGAGTTCGACGCGCACCGCGGGGGAGTCGACGGCGAGGTTGGCGCCCTTGCTCAGGGAGGTGGCTGTCATGCGCCCAGTCTGCCCAGCCGAGCCGTCGGTGGGGAGGGGCGGGCGTCGACAGCGTGTCCTGCTCGCCTACCTGCTCTGCCCTGCGTGCCCCCTCTTCCCCGTCTCCCGCATCGATGCGGGGGACGGGGAAGGCTGCTCGTCCCCGTCCCCGGTCGGTGCCAGACGCAGCAGTTCCTCACCGGTCGCGTACAGCTCGACCAGTAGCGGTCGCAGAGCTCGGCCCGCTTCCGTCAGTCCGTACCGGGTCCGCACGGGAAAACCACGGCGCCTTTCGGCCTCCACCAGGCCCCGCTCCCGGAGCGTACGCAGCCGCTCACTGAGCACTTTCGCCGACAGCTCGGGGAACAGCGTCCGCAGCTCGGTGAAGCCTCGGTGTCCTCCCATCAGTTCACGCAGCAGCAGGGTGGTCCAGCGGCCGGAGACCGCGGCGAGAGCGATCTCCACCGGGCAACCGGCCTCGGGGCGATGAGTGCGGCCTCGCACCCCTGGGACCAGCTCCGGGTCCCACGCGTGGGTTTCCGCTTGGTGACCCATGTCGAGAGGCTGTTCGCTTGCCACATGACGCATCCTCCCAGTGTGCTCCTGGCGCACAGCGCCACCGATCACCCTTACGCTTTCGCGCGAGCTTTCAACACCTTCGATCCCGCGGCCCTGGACCAGCTCTACGAGGCGGACGCCGGCTTCGTGCCGACGCCCGGGCGCCTGGTCACCGGCACCGGCCGATTCAGGGCCAACGACGACTTCCTGCGCCTGCGCGTCCCGATCGAGGTGACGCCACGCCACACATACGTCGTCGGTGACCTGGCACTGCTGATCGTCGACTTCGTCATCGCCGGCACGGCCGCCCACGGCGGCCAGGTCCACATCGAGGGCACCGCGACAGACGTGGCTCGCCGCGGGCCGGACGGGTACTGGCGTTACGTGATCGACAATCCGTTCGGGGTGGCAAGCCCTCCCGGACAGACATCGGCCCCCGGCTCACGCTGAGTCCCCGCCGCGCGTACGGAGGGGTGGCTCAGCGTGAGGTCAGTGCAGACGGAACTCAGTCGGCCAGCGGCAAGTAGACCCTGTTCCCGCCTGCCGCGAACTCCTTCGACTTCTGGGCCATGCCCTCCTCGATCTCGGCCTTGCTGCCTCCGTGCTCCCGTCGGATGTCCTGCGAGATCTTCATCGAACAGAATTTCGGTCCGCACATGGAGCAGAAGTGGGCCGTCTTCGCAGGCTCGGCCGGCAGCGTCTCGTCGTGGTACTCCCGTGCCGTGTCCGGGTCGAGAGCCAGGTTGAACTGGTCCTCCCAGCGGAACTCGAAGCGGGCGTCCGACAGCGCGTCGTCCCATTCCTGCGCACCCGGGTGGCCCTTGGCGAGATCAGCGGCATGGGCGGCGATCTTGTAGGTGATGACGCCGGTCTTGACGTCGTCACGGTTGGGCAGCCCCAGATGCTCCTTGGGCGTGACGTAGCAGAGCATGGCCGTGCCCCACCAGGCGATCATCGCGGCACCGATGCCGGAGGTGATGTGGTCGTACGCCGGCGCGACGTCCGTCGTCAGCGGACCGAGCGTATAGAACGGAGCTTCATCGCAGATCTCCTGCTGAAGGTCGATGTTCTCCTTGATCTTGTGCATCGGAACGTGGCCCGGGCCTTCGATCATGGTCTGAACGTTCAAACGCTTCGCGATCCGGTTGAGTTCCCCGAGCGTCCGCAACTCCGCGAACTGCGCCTCGTCGTTGGCGTCCGCGATCGAGCCCGGCCTCAGGCCGTCGCCGAGCGAGTACGTGACGTCGTAGGCCGCGAGGATCTCGCAGAGCTCCTCGAAGTTCTCGTACAGAAACGACTCCCTGTGGTGCGCCAGACACCACGCCGCCATGATCGAGCCGCCGCGAGACACGATGCCGGTCTTGCGGTTGGCGGTGAGCGGCACATACGCCAGGCGCACCCCCGCGTGGACCGTCATGTAGTCCACCCCCTGCTCGGCCTGCTCGATGACCGTGTCCTTGTAGATCTCCCAGGTCAGCTCCTCGGCCCTGCCGTCGACCTTCTCCAGTGCCTGGTAGAGCGGCACTGTCCCGATGGGGACGGGGGAGTTGCGCAGCACCCACTCGCGAGTGGTGTGGATGTTGCGTCCGGTGGACAGGTCCATGACCGTGTCGGCGCCCCACCGGGTCGCCCAGGTCATCTTGTCGACCTCCTCTTCGATGGAGGACGTCACAGCCGAGTTGCCGATGTTGGCGTTGACCTTCACCAGGAACCTCTTGCCGATGATCATCGGCTCGATCTCCGGGTGGTTGACGTTGGCCGGGAGAACGGCGCGGCCCGCCGCGATCTCCTCGCGCACCACTTCCGGCGAGACGTTCTCCCTGACGGCCACGTATTCCATCTCCGGCGTGACCTCGCCCCGGCGTGCGTACGCGAGCTGCGTGACCGCTTTGCCGTCCCTCCCCCGGCGCGGCTGACGAGGCCGTCCAGGGAAAACGGCGTCGAGGTTCCGCAGACCACCGCGCGGGGAGGTGTGCTTGATTCCGTCGTCCTCAGGGCGGACGGGACGGCCCGCGTACTCCTCGGTGTCACCGCGGGCGATGATCCAGTTCTCTCGCAGCGGCTCCAGCCCCCTGCGAACGTCGGTGTCGACGAGTGGATCGGTGTACGGGCCCGACGTGTCGTAGAGCGTGACCGACTGCCCGTTGGTGAGATGCACCTGACGAACCGGCACCCGCAGGTCGGGGCGCGAACCCTCGACGTACGCCTTGTGCCAGCCGATGGACTTCCCGGCCTCCGTGGGTTCCGCCTGGGCGGAATTCTGCGTGGAGGCAGGCGTGCGTGCGTCCTTGATGGTCATGAGACCTACTCCCTACGCCGGCATTACCCGGTAACAGGTTCGGCGGTCGACGCAGCGGCTTCCGTCTGCCGACGCTTCGTGGGAAACATCACTCGGCTTCGGTGACGTTTCCCGTGAAACATCGCTGGGACGGAGGTCAGCGCCCTCTCAGCCCGGTGCTCCGAGCTCCCGCGTGTACAAAGGTGCCTCCACGCTAGCGTCAATTCGGGCGCGGTGAACAGAGGGCTCCGCTCGTTCTTGCGATGATCGGCCGGTGACCACACCGCATCAGCCCCCGTTTCCACCGCACGATCCCCGCCGCGGACCGAGTGCCGAGGACGGCAACAGCGGCCGTGCGGCCGAGCAGGCCCCCGTCCATCCTCACGACGCGGGCGGTGGCAGACATGATGCGGGTGACGGACACGGCAGGGGTGACGGGCACGGTACGGGCGGCGGCCACGGTGCTGGGCACGGCAACGGTGGTTCCGACGGGCACGGGGGCGGACACGGGCACTCGCACTCCCACGGTCACGGACCGGCAGCGCCTGTCTCCCGGCACCTGAGGAAGGTCATCGCCGCGGTCCTGATCCCGTTCGCCGCGGCGGTACTGGTCGGGCTGGCGGTGCTGTGGCCGGGCGGTGCGCCACCGCACGAACGCACCGGGGTGGGCTTCGACCGGCAGACGCAGCAGGGAACCGTCACCAAGGTGGTCCAGCTGAGCTGCCAGTCCGTCAACGCCTCCGGGGTCCCCCCGACCGGAGACACCTCCACCGCCGAGGGCTCGTCCGCGGTGCAGCAGGCGAACGGCGACTGCAAGCGGGCGACGATCCGCGTGGACAGCGGCGACGACAAGGGCCGCACGTTCACCGAGATCGTGCAGCCGGACCAGTCACGGCAGTTGCACGAGGGCCAGAAGGTGGTGGTCGCCTACGAGCCCTCCGCGCCGAAGGACCTGCAGTACTCGGTGACCGACATCAACCGAGGGCTCCCGATGGCCCTGCTCGCCGGCATCTTCGCGCTCGCCGTCGTGGCCGTCGGACGGCTGCGCGGCCTCATGGCCCTGGTCTCACTGGCCATCAGCTTCCTGCTGCTCAACTTCTTCATCCTGCCCGCGATCCTGCAGGGTTCGAACCCACTCGCCGTGGCGGTGGTCGGGGCCAGCGCTATCATGCTGATCGCGCTGTACCTGTGCCACGGCCTGTCGGCCCGTACGTCCGTGGCGGTCCTCGGAACTCTGATCTCGTTGTTGCTGATCGGTCTCCTCGGGTCGTGGTTCATCGGCTGGGCCGCACTCACCGGGAACACGGACGACAACACCGGCCTCATCCACGGCCTGTATCCGACGATCGACATGAGCGGTCTGCTGCTCGCCGGGGTCATCATCGGTTCGCTCGGTGTCCTCGACGACGTGACGGTCACCCAGACCTCGGCGGTCTGGGAACTGCACGAGGCCAACCCGACGATGGGTTGGCGCGGGCTGTACCGCGCGGGCATCCGTATCGGCCGCGACCACATCGCCTCGGTCGTCAACACGCTCGTCCTCGCCTACGCCGGCGCCGCGCTGCCCCTGCTGCTGCTGTTCTCGATCGCGCAGAGCGGGGTGGGAACGGTCGCCAACAGCGAACTGGTCGCCGAGGAGATCGTGCGCACGCTGGTCGGTTCGATCGGCCTGGTGGCGTCTGTTCCGGTCACCACGGCACTCGCGGCCCTCGTCGTGTCGGCCGACCGGTCCGGCGACCGACCGGCGTCACAGGCCGCCGGGGCGACGACGCCGGGTGCCGGTGCGTCGGCTCCCGTACGCGGGCGAGGCCGTCGCCGTAAGCGCTGACCCGTCGGCAGCCGATCCGGCGAAGCGTTACGCCACCGCTGTAGAGCTGCCGTAACGGTTCAGCCCGCGCTCTGTTCCTCCGCCAGGATGCGGTCCAGGGCCTCGTCGAGGTGGGCGTCGAAGTCGGCGAGCGCGCCCTCCTGCCCCAGCGGCACCAGCTTGTCGGTCCGGTCGAGGAACGCCACCAGGGGGGCAGCGGACGAACGGAACAGCGCCTGGTCGCTGCCCACCTGAAGCCGGATCAGCACCTCGGCCAGCGGCTCGGGATCGACCGGCGCGATGCGCACGTCGCCGTCACCACACGGCCGGCCCACCCCGTCGACCAGCAACTCCCGGCCGAAGGCCCAGGTCACCGGCGCATCCCCGGGCAGATGGAAGGTCAGTCGCACAGCATAGGGATCACAGGTCTCGTAGCGCAGCTCCACGGGAATGCGGAAAGAGAGCTCCTCGGACACGAGAAAGCTCATCATGACCTCCGCCTGTACGGACTCGCCCATCGCCTACCCCGTCATTCGCCGTCGACTGTCCGGGAATCAAACCTCTAACACTGGTGGCATCTTGCTTAACGTACACACCAGATCACAAGGAGTGAGTTTTCAGATACTGATAGAGATCGCGAGTGACCCCAGAATCCGTCCCACCTCGTTCTGCAGCAGATCCGCCGCGGGCAGCAGCCGGTCGGCCTGCTGGAGGGGCAGGGAGATGGCCACCGTCGCCGCCGTGGTGCCGGCGGTGATCGGAATCGCCGCACAGACCGTCCCCAGGGCGTACTCCTGGCGCTCGGTCACCGGCGCCATGCGCCGCATGCGGTCCAGTCGCTTCAGCAGACTGTGCCCGTCGCGCACCGTGTACGGCGTGACCGGCTGCACCGGATAGCGGTCCAGGTGGTCGCGGCGGGCATCCTCGTCCAGCTGCGACAACAGGCACTGCCCGATGGCGTGCGCGTGCCCGGTCTCACGGAAGTCCGCCCACTCCTCGACCGCCGGAATGCCCGGTGTGTCCGAGACGCTCATGATCTCGATCTCGCCGTCACGGTACATGGCGTAGTACACCGGGGCACCGATCGTGTCGCGTACGTGCGCCAAGGCGTCGGCCACCGTGCTGCGACGTTTCTGCTCGGCTCCGCTGCTGCTCAGCCGCTCGGTGGCCTCGCCGAGGAAGAACAGGCCCTTCTCACGGCGCAGATATCCCTCGTGCACCAGGGTGCGCAGCAAGTGGTACGCCGTGGGCAGTGCCAGCCGCGCCTCACGGGCCAGTTGCTTGGCGGGGGCTCCGTACCCGTGCTCGGCGACACACTCCAGAAGACGCATCGCCCGCTGCACGGAGCCGATGAGCGTCGCGGAAGGAGGGTCAGCGGAGGAAGTCGCTGGGGGGGTGCGAGGCGTCGAACGAGGCTGCACTGGCAGTGCTTGCGCTGCGTGCACTGGAACAAACGCGGTGTCAGCCGTGGCCAAGAGGCACTCCCGGAACGCGAGGGGGCAGCCCGTGCGGGGAACACGGGTGGGGGTGTACGCCACTCGCGGGGTCGCCCCCGCGTGGAGTTCCGGACTCTATTCGCCGGTCACCGCTCGCCGACGGCCCGTCCGGGAAACTTCCCTCGCGCGAGGGAACCGGTGATTCCTGTTACCGGTTCCCCACGCCTCTCACCAGTCGCTGCGTGACGACGAACTCGGCAGGAACTTGCGTACGACGTAAATCAGTCCGCCGACGAGCGCCACGAAGAGCAGCAGCTTGAACAGCAGTCCGACAACGAAACCGACCACGCTGGCGATCAGCCCGCCGAACACGACCAGGGCGATGACCGGTACCGCGACCCACTTAACCCACCACGGCAGTCCCGTGAAGATCTCTCGCATCGCCCTCGTCCTTACCTTTCCGCCCGCTCGAGTGCCGGGGCCTTCGACGGCCCGGATACCTCTGGGAAACTTCTGATGTCCTGCACTCGATGCTAGGGCCGTGAGCGCCCCGGCGGGGCCCTCGCATCCCTTGTCTCCCCCTGATCGATCCCCTAGGGAACCCCGGGCCGCGGCTCAGCTCTCGGGCGGAGAGAACACCACCAGGACCCGCAGGTCCTCGCTGATGTGGTGGAACTTGTGGGCGACCCCGGCCGGCACGTACACCACGCTGCCGCGGGCGACCTGGGTGGTCTCCATACCCACGGTGATCGCGGCCCGCCCGCTCACCACGAAGTACACCTCGTCCTGCGCGTGCGGCTGCTGAGGGTCGGCCGTGCCCGCGTCGAGGGCGTACAGGCCGACCGACATGTTCCGCTCGCGCAGGAACTGCAGGTAGGCACCGTCGTTGGCGGCGCGTTCCGCCTCCAGTTCGTCCAGCCGGAATGCTTTCATCGCCTCGTCCGCCCCTGCCTCACCATTCGTTACCGAGCACGTCTGCCACGATCAGACACATGAAGAATTTCCTAGTCAAGACGATCGCCAACGCGGCCGCCCTCGCGATCGCCGTGTGGCTGCTCGACAAGATCACACTGACCGGTGGCAGCACCGGCGAGAAGGCCGCCACACTCATCGTCGTCGCCCTGGTGTTCGGCCTGGTGAACCTGCTGGTCAAGCCGATCGTCCGAGTGCTGACCTTCCCGTTGTTCGTCCTGACCCTCGGACTGTTCACACTGGTGGTCAACGCGCTCATGCTGTTGCTCACCTCGTGGCTCGCCGACAAGCTCGACCTGAGCTTCCACGTCGACGGCTTCTGGACCGCCGTCCTGGGCGGCCTGATCATCTCGGTCGTCTCCTGGGCGCTCAACGCGTTCCTGCCCGACAAGGACTGATCCCGATGACCTACCGCGTCTGCTTCGTGTGCACGGGCAACATCTGCCGTTCCCCGATGGCCGAGGCCGTCTTCCACGCGCGCGTGGCGGACGCCGGGCTGGACGGCCTGGTCGAGGCCGACAGCGCCGGCACCGACGGCTGGCACGAGGGCGAGGGCGCCGACCCGCGCACCATGGCCGTCCTGGAGGGCAGCGGCTACGGCCTCGACCACACGGCCCGCCGGTTCCGGCCGTCCTGGTTCTCCCGCCTCGACCTCGTCATCGCCCTGGACGCCGGCCACCTGCGGGCACTGCGCCACCTGGCGCCCACGGAACAGGACGCCGCCAAGGTAAGGCTGCTGCGGTCCTACGATCCCGCCGCCGACCGCCAGGACCTCGACGTACCGGACCCCTACTACGGGGGCGTGGACGGCTTCGAGGAGTGCCTTGAGATGGTGGAGGCGGCGAGCACAGGATTGCTCGCCGCGGTACGCGAGCAAGTGGAAGGACGAGCGGCATGAGCGATTCCGCTGCAAACAACGGGGCCGGTACGGGCGCGGAGGCGGTCCCTTCCGTCACCGGTGACGGCACGCGCGCGGTGCGGGCCGGACTGCCCGAGCCCGTCAAGCACGAGCCGACCCTGCCCGGCCCCGTGTTCGCCGCCCACTTCCATCTGCCGGGTGAGCCGACCGGCCCGTACACCTACGGCCGCGACGAGAACCCGACCTGGACCCACCTCGAGCGCGCCATCGGTGAGCTGGAGGCGCCCGGGCAGGACGACGTCGAGACACTCGTGTTCGCCTCCGGCATGGCCGCGATCTCCTCGGTGCTCTTCTCCCAGCTGCGCGCCGGTGACGCGGTCGTCCTGCCCGACGACGGCTACCAGGCGCTGCCCCTGGTCCGGGCCCAGCTGCAGGAGTACGGCATCGAGGTACGCACCGCGCCGACCGGCGGGGACGCGCAGCTCGACGTCCTGGACGGGGCGAAGCTGCTGTGGATCGAAACGCCGTCGAACCCCGGGCTCGACGTGTGCGACGTCCGGCGGCTCGTCGAGGCGGCCCACGCGCGCGGCGCCCTGGTCGCCGTCGACAACACGCTCGCGACGCCGCTGGGGCAGCGGCCGCTGGAGCTCGGCGCCGACTTCTCGGTGGCCAGCGGAACCAAGCAGCTCACCGGCCACGGTGACGTCCTCCTGGGCTACGTGGCCGGCCGCGATGCCGGGGCGATGACCGCCGTACGACGCTGGCGCAAGATCGTCGGTGCGATCCCCGGCCCCATGGAGGCCTGGCTCGCGCACCGTTCGATCGCCACCCTCCAGCTGCGCGTGGACCGGCAGAACACCACCGCGCTCAAGGTGGCCGAAGCCCTCCGGGAACGGCCCGAGGTCACCGGTCTGCGGTACCCGGGGCTGCCCGGCGATCCCTCGCACGAGATCGCCTCCCGGCAGATGCTGCGGTACGGGTGCGTCGTCTCCTTCACGTTGCCCACCCGTGCGCGTGCCGATCGCTTCCTCGACGCACTGCGGCTCGTGGACGACGCGACGAGCTTCGGCGGGGTGCGTTCCACGGCCGAGCGGCGTGGCCGCTGGGGCGGCGACGCGGTGCCGGAGGGCTTCGTCCGGCTCTCGGTCGGCGCGGAGGATCCCGAGGACCTGCTGGCTGATCTGCTGCGTGCGCTGGAGGATTCCGCGGACTGACCACGCCGCACAGCTGCCGCGCTGTGTCCGGCCGAGTACGACGGACGGTCCGAGCCTCCCCCCTCGTGGCTCGGACCGTCCCC
Source organism: Streptomyces sp. WG7 (assembly GCF_049975785.1). Classification (NCBI taxonomy): domain Bacteria; kingdom Bacillati; phylum Actinomycetota; class Actinomycetes; order Kitasatosporales; family Streptomycetaceae; genus Streptomyces; species Streptomyces sp. WG7. The sequence continues at coordinate 87,166 of NZ_JBNGGE010000015.1, read as the reverse complement.
CGGTTCCACGCGCGAAGAACCGCGCGATTAAGGCTAGTTGACTCTGCGTCAGTGTCCAATCACCGTAGCGACAGCGACCTATCGACATATTTATAGTTGGGCGCGGCCGGAGGGCTGGAGGTAACAGAAGAGGGGAAGGGCTTGCGTGGATCTGGCCTTGCTGCGCACTTTCGTGACCGTGTACCGAGCCGGCTCCTTCACCCGCGCGGCCGCCCTGCTCGGCCTCTCCCAGCCGGCCGTCACCTCGCAGATCCGCACCCTGGAACGGCAGCTCGGACGCCCGCTGTTTCTGCGGCAGGCCCGCGGCGTGACCCCGACGACCATCGGTGACGAGCTCGCCCACAAAGCCGCACCGCATCTGGACGCCCTGGTCGAGATCGCCGAAACCGGAGTGGACGACGACTCCTTGCTGAGGACCCTGCATCTCGCCGGACCTCCCGAGTTCACCGCCGAGCGCGCCCTGCCCGTACTCACGGAGCTCACCGGCGAGGACGGACAGGGCTTCGCCCTGCGCGCTTCGTTCGGGAACGCCGAGGAGGCCCTGGAGGGGCTGGCCGCCGGACATCATGATCTGGCCATCGGCACGGCCCGGCCGCGCGGCGCGCTCCTCACGGCGACTCCGCTCTGCGACGAGGAGCACATCCTGGTCGCCGCGCCCCGCTGGGCCGAGCGGACCGGCGCCGAAAAGCCCCGCCGCACCACCGCACCCGCTCTGGAACACGTTCCCGTGGTCGAGGTGCATGAGTCCCTGCCCTTTGTCGCCCGTTACTGGGCGTCCGTCTTCGATGCTCGCCCGGCCGCCCCGGGCACGGTCGTCGCCCCGGACCTGCGTGCGGTACTCGCCTGTACGGTCGCGGGCGCCGGGCTCGCCGTACTGCCCCGCTATCTGTGCGCCGAGGCACTGGGGCGCGGTGACGTCGTCTCCCTGCACGATCCGGCGGTGCCGCCGCTGCGAACGTATTTCCTGGTGGTGCGTACTGGCACGTTGGCGATGCCGCACATTGCCCGGGCCCATGAGGGGCTGCTGCGCGCAGCCGCCGACTGGAACTGAGGCCGACGGCCCCGCACGGTGAGCCTCCGCGATGTTTCACGTGGAACCAGCCGGGCCACATTTCTCCCATGACCGTCCGACCCGTGGTCAAGCGCACCGCCCGTGCCGTCCTCCTCGACGGCGATCACCTGATCCTGATCAAGCGCACCAAGCCCGGTGTCGATCCCTACTGGGTCACTCCCGGAGGTGGGGTGGAGCCGGGCGACAGCACTGTCGTGGACGCCCTGCACCGCGAGGTGCACGAGGAACTCGGTGCCAAGATCACTGACGTGGTCCCCTGCTTCGTGGACACGGTGGAGCACATCGGCGAGGACGACGGCGCGACCGGCGTGAAGGTGCAGCACTTCTTCGTCTGTCACCTGGAGTCCATGGACCCGTCCCTGCGCCACGGCCCCGAGGTCGACGACCCCGCCGGGGAGTACGAGATCGTGCGGGTGCCGTTCACCCGGGTCGGGATCGCCTCCGTCCACCTCGTCCCGCTGTCGCTGAGGCACTTTCTGGACGGCAACATTGAGGGGGTGCGTGCCATGCACGCTCCCGACCTCGGCTGACACCGGCGGCAACCGGTCTGTCGGGCGGCACGGCGTCCAACGGGTGACGGACCGCTGTGCACTCGGCCACAACGCGGCCAAAAGCTCGCGTGTTCCGCCGGAAAGTGGTGGACGCGGACGGCCGTTGTCGGACAGCCTGACCTGCGTGCCGACACCTTCCCTCGCCTCTCTGCCGATCCGCCGTCTGACGCTCCGCGATCTCACCGCCTGCGCCGATCTGTCCGAGGACCGGGGGTGGCTGCGCGAAGAACACAAGTGGAGGTTTCTCCTCACAGCCGGGAAGGGCTACGGCATCGACGATCCCGGGGGCGGTCTCGTCAGCGCTTGCACCGTCACCGAGTACGGACCGCACGAACGTCCCTCCCTCGCCGCCATCGGCATGGTGCTGGTCGCCGAGCGGCACGCCCGCCAGGGCGTCGGACGCCGGCTGATGCGCCACGTCGTCTCCGCACTGGGCACCACCCCCCTGACCCTGCACGCGACCCCGCACGGCCGGCCGCTCTACGAGGAGCTCGGCTTCAAGGCCACCGGCCGGGCCGAGATGGTGCGCGGGCGTTTCACACCAGGCGGGCCCGAACCCCGGACCGCCACACGCGCCGCCACGGCCGAGGACCTCCCCGCGATCCTCCGGCTCGACGAAGAGGTGTTCGGCGCCGACCGCACGCACAACATCACGCGGCTGCCGGCCTTCGCGGACCAACTGCGCGTCGCCGAGGAGGACGGTCGGCTCATCGGGTACGCCGCGGCCTGGCCCAATATGGACACCCACGTCGTGGGCCCGCTGATCGCCCGCGACACCGAGACGGCCAAGGCGCTCGTCGGCTCCCTCGCCGCCCGCACCGACCGGCCGCTGCGCACGGACATCGACGTGCGCCACGAAGAGCTGCTGAGCTGGGCGAAGGAGCACGGCCTCTCCTCCGTAGCGCCCAACGCGGTCATGACGTACGGGGTCACCGAACTGCCCGGGGACTGGAGCCGACGGTTCGCGCCACTGACCGTGGCGGCGGGCTGACCCTGGGCGGCGGGCTGCCTCTCGCGAGGCAACGGCGTGCGGTAGCGGAGTGCGGTACGGCGACATGCGGTACGCCGAAGCCGGTTCCCTGTGAGGTCCGGGAACCGGCTTCGCCGTGCGCATGGCGGCTGTCGTCAGGCGAGGGCTTCCAGGGCGGCCGTGGCGACGGTGTGGTCCTGCTCGGGCGCGCCGCCACCGACCCCGATCGCGCCGATCAGCCGACCGTCGCGGTGTACGGGCACGCCGCCCGCGATGAACAGCAGTGGCCGGTCGAGTGCCGTGGGAAGCGTGTGGAAGAGGCCCCCGGGCTGAACGGCGTCGACGAGGTCTGCGGTGGGAGCGTTCAGCTGGAGCGCCGTATAGGCCTTGCGGGTGCTGGTCTCCCCGGATATCAGCACGGCCCGGTCGTCACGCCGGAAAGCGAGCAGATGCCCGCCGGCGTCGAGGACTGTGACGCTGACGGTGCTCCCGGCGGCCTCGGCGGCACGGTGAGCCGCGATGACGAGGGCTTCCGCGTCCTGGATGGTCAGCGGGGCGACAGCGGTGGTGCTCATGGGAGGTTTCTCCTTGGTTGGTGCTGAGTGGTGCGGTGCCTCAGTCGTCGTCGAGGCGGAGGAACCGCAGAGGTACGGGGGACTTGCCCTGGCCCCACTACTCCACGGCCTGGTGCGTTCACTGGTGGACGGCGGCGGCCCGCTGCTCGGTGGGCACGGACCCCGTGACGACCGTGCCGGGGCCACCGCCGCGCCGTTCGAGAGCGGCCGAGAGGAATGCGAGGAGCAGCGCGGAGGCGGCGAGCACGGCCCCGACCCAGTTCGGGGCGGTGTAGCCGAAGCCTGCTGCGATGACAGCGCCACCGAGCCAGGCGGACAGCGCGTTGCCGAGGTTGAAGGCGCCGATGTTCACTGCCGAAGCCAGTGTCGGGGCGCCGTGCGCGTGGTCCAGGACGCGCTTCTGCAGCGGCGGGACGGTGGCGAAGCCCAGTGCACCGATCAGGAAGATGGTCACGGCCGAGGCGATCTTGTTGTGCGCGGTGAGTGTGAAGAGGGCGAGTACGACGGCCAGGGCGCCGAGTGAGACGTACAGCATGGGCAGCAGGGCGCGGTCGGCGAACCTGCCGCCGACAAGGTTGCCGCCGACCATGCCGAGGCCGAAGAGGACCAGCAGCCAGGTGACCGAAGCGTCGGCGAAGCCCGCGACGTTCGTCATCATCGGCGCGATGTAGGTGACGGCGGCGAAGACTCCGCCGAAGCCGAGGACGGTCATGGCCATCGCCAGCAGGACCTGGGCGTTCTTGAACGCGGCCAGCTCGTGCCGCAGCCGCACGCCCTCCGCCTTGGGCACGTCGGGGACAAGTCTGGCGACACCGGCCAGGCCCACGACACCGAGCACCGCCACGATGGCGAAGGTGACGCGCCAGCCGGCGGACTGTCCGACGAGGGTGCCCAGCGGGACGCCGACGACGTTGGCGACGGTCAGTCCGGTGAACATCATCGCGATCGCGCCGGCCTTCTTGTGCGGCGCTACCAGGTCGGCCGCGACGACCGAGCCGATGCCGAAGAAGGCACCGTGGGCGAGGGAGGCGACCACGCGGCCGGCCAGCATGACCGAGAAGGCGGGGGCGAGCGCGGAGAGGAGGTTGCCGGCGATGAACAGGCCCATCAGCAGCATCAGCATCCGCTTGCGCGGGATCTTGGTGCCGAGCACGGTCATCAGCGGGGCACCGAACATCACGCCGAGCGCGTATCCGGTCACCAGGAATCCGGCGGTGGGGATGGAGACCCCGTAGTCACTGGCGACCTCGGGCAGCAAACCCATGATCACGAACTCTGTGGTTCCAATTCCGAAGGCCCCGATCGCGAGGGCCAGAAGCGCGAGAGGCATGGAGGGAGGCACCTTCCAGACGATTGCAGGAGCGCTTTACGTGCGTCAACAATAGTTGCAGACGCGGGCTAAGCGCAAACGCCGAAAGACGCGACCCTGGTCTACGCTGGTCTCAGCCACTCCGGGACGGAGGAAACACATGACAGCGACGGACCCCGCGCTCACCGCCCTCTCCCAGGGCTGGTGTGCCCTCTCCCTGCTGCACGGGAGGATCGAGGCTCACATCGAACGCGCCCTGCAGGCCGGTCACGATCTGAGCGTGCGCGAGTACTCCCTGCTCGACGTACTCAGTCGGCAGCACGACGGCGACGGGGGACATTTGCAGATGAAGCAGGTCGCCGATGCCGTCGTCCTGAGCCAGAGCGCCACCACACGCCTGGTGACCCGGCTCGAGGACCGCGGACTGCTCGAGCGCTACCTGTGCCCCACCGATCGCCGCGGCATCTACACCAACGTCACCGCGGCGGGCCTGAGCCTGCTGGACGAGGCGCGGCCCACCAATGACGCCGCCCTGCGCGAGGCCCTCGACGAGGCGGCCAGGAATCCGGAACTGGCCCCGTTGGTCCGGGTAGTTGAGACACTCAAGACGCCGGTGCCCGCCTAAGAGCCGGCGACCGGTGCCGGTGTACGCCGCACTCTCTCCCGCCTGTACACCGCACTCTCTCCCGCCGCCTCTGCATAGGGTGCGGCCATGGGAGATCTTGTTATACGACCCACCACCGAGGACGACATCCCAGCGGTCGTCGCCATGCTCGCCGACGACCCCCTGGGGGCCCAGCGAGAGTCACCGGACGACCTGGCCCCCTACCTCGCCGCTTACGAACGGCTCAGCAACGATCCCAACCAGCACCTGGTCGTCGCCGTCCGCAACGACCGCGTCGTCGGCACACTCCAGTTGACGATCGTCCCCGGCCTGTCCCGACGCGGTGCCACTCGGTCGATCATCGAAGGCGTCCGCATCGACGCCGCCGAACGCGGCAGCGGCCTGGGCACCCAGCTCATCGAGTGGGCGATCGACGAGTCCCGTCGACAGGGGTGCCACCTGGTACAGCTCACCTCCGACAAGACCCGGACCGACGCCCACCGCTTCTACGAGCGTCTCGGCTTCTCGGCCTCGCACACGGGCTTCAAGCTCCAGCTCTGAATAGGGCGCTGCCGTGTGCGCCCTGTTTCACGTGAAACAGGGCGCACACGGCAGCTCGAGATGCCTAGGACTTGCCCTGGCCGATCCCCTGCCACCCCTCCGGGTCCACCCCTCCCGGCACAGGTGCCCCTTCGTCGTACGGCTGGCGCGTGAACACGAACGACCCGAGGTCCAGGTGGCTCACCGACCCGTCCGCGCGCCGCACAGCTCGCAGGAGCTCCCCGGCGTAGTAGCCCTCGAGCCCCGTCCACGTGCCATCGCTGTTCGCCCGGAAACGCGAGCTACGGCCATGGCCCGACAGCGGCTCCAGCGAGACTCCCCCACTGGGGGCCAGCCGCAGGGCGAAGGCGTGTGTCCCCCAGTACCACTGACCGGCCAACTCCAGCACGGAGGCATCGGCTTCCGGCAGCGGGCGCCACGGTTCGGGGAACCGGGGTTCCGCCTCGGCGACGATGCGAACGAGATCGGCACCGACCACGGCCGGCATCGGCCCGGACGTGCAGTTGGTCAGTACCACCGCAGCCACGTCGTCCTCCACGCTGATGGTGAGGTTGGCCAGGAAGCCCGGCAAGGAGCCGGAGTGCCCCACGAACAGCCGCCCGTCCCAGCGCTGGATCTGCAAACCCAGTCCGTAGGCCGAACCGTCCACGACGTCCGCGGCCTCGGCCGGCGCCGCGGGTGTCCTCATCTCCTGCACGGTCTCCGCGCTCAGCACCCTGTCGTCCCCCCTCGCCAGGAAGACGGCGAACCGTGCCAGATCACCCGTGGTGGACCAGAGCTGACCGGCAGGGGCCATCCGCCCGAGGTCTTCGGCAGGCTCGGCCAGCATCACATCGGCCCATGGATGAACCGCCCAGCCGCCGGCGTGGGGTGCCTGCGGACTCCCGGACGTACGGTCCAGACCCAGCGGTTGCAGCACCTCCCGCCGCAGTACGTCCTCCCACGGCGCACCGCGCAACTTCTCGACCAGCGCGCCGAGCAGGGTGTAGCCCGGGTTCGAGTAGTGGTGCCGACGGCCCGGCGGGTGCAGAAGCGGCTGCTCGCCCAGCACGTCGGCGAGCTCGGGCCTCAGCGAGCCCGGCGTCCGCTCCCACCACGGCGCGGGCGACTCTGCGGCCAGCCCGCCCGAGTGCGCCAGCAACTCGGCGATCGTGGCCTCGCCCGCTCCGGTACCCGGCAGGTGCTTCTCCAGCGGATCCCCGAGGTCGAGCACTCCTTCGTCGCGCAGCCGCAGGACGAGGACGGCGGTGAACGTCTTGGTGATCGAGCCGATCCGGTACTGCACGTTCTCGTCCGGGCCGTGCCCGTCTACCGAGGTCCGCGCTCCGTGCCACACGGTGCGCCCGTCCCGGACGACCGCTGCGACGAGCGACGGGGTACGCCCCTCGGCCTGAGCCACGGCGATCCGGTGCAACAGCGCCCGGCGGGTGGCGGGGAGCAGCTCTTCCTGAGATGTCGTCATGCTCCCAGTCCATCGGCCGGGGCGTCGCGCGTCGAGCGGATTTCCCCGCAGTGGGTCAGGTCTGGGCCATGTCCACGAAACGCGAGTAGTGGCCCTGGAAAGCGACGGTGATCGTCGCCGTCGGACCGTTGCGGTGCTTGGCCACGATCAGGTCCGCCTCGCCCGCGCGCGGCGACTCCTTCTCATAGGCGTCCTCTCGGTGCAGCAGGATGACCATGTCGGCGTCCTGCTCGATCGAACCTGACTCACGCAGGTCGGAGACCATCGGCTTCTTGTCGGTGCGCTGCTCGGGGCCACGGTTCAGCTGGGAGAGCGCGATGACCGGGATTTCCAGTTCCTTGGCCAGAAGCTTGAGGTTACGGGACATGTCCGAGACCTCCTGCTGACGGCTCTCCGCACGCTTGGAGCCACCCGACTGCATCAGCTGGAGGTAGTCGATGATGACCAGCTTGAGGTCGTTGCGCTGTTTGAGACGGCGGCACTTGGCGCGGATCTCCATCATCGACAGGTTCGGGGAGTCGTCGATGTAGAGGGGAGCGGCCGAGACATCCGGCATCCGGCGGGCCAGGCGGGTCCAGTCGTCGTCCGTCATCGTGCCGGACCGCATGTGGTGCAGCGCGACGCGGGCCTCGGCGGACAGCAGACGCATCGCGATCTCGTTGCGCCCCATTTCGAGCGAGAAGATGACGCTCGGCAGGTTGCTCTTGATCGAGGCGGCCCGCGCGAAGTCCAGCGCGAGCGTCGACTTACCCATGGCGGGACGCGCCGCGATGACGATCATCTGACCGGGATGCAGCCCGTTGGTCAGCGAGTCGAAGTCCGTGAACCCCGTGGGCACACCGGTCATCTCGCCGCTGCGTGACCCGATCGCCTCGATCTCGTCGAGGGCGCCCTCCATGATGTCGCCGAGCGGCAGGTAGTCCTCACTGGTGCGCTGCTCAGTGACGGCGTAGATCTCCGCCTGGGCGCGGTTGACGATCTCGTCGACGTCGTCGTCGGCCGCGTACCCCATCTGCGTGATCCGTGTGCCTGCCTCCACCAGGCGGCGCAGGACGGCACGCTCGTGAACGATCTCCGCGTAGTACGCGGCGTTCGCGGCCGTCGGCACGGTCTGGACGAGAGTGTGCAGATAGGAGGCTCCGCCGACCTTGTTGATCTCGCCACGTTTGGTGAGCTCGGCGGCGATCGTGATGGGGTCGGCCGGCTCGCCCTTGGCATAGACGTCGAGGATGGCCTGGTAGACGGTCTCGTGGGCCGGCTTGTAGAAGTCGTGGCCCTTGAGGATCTCGACGACGTCCGCAATGGCGTCCTTGGACAGGAGCATGCCGCCGAGGACGGACTGCTCCGCGTCCAGGTCCTGCGGCGGCACCCGCTCGAACGACGGCCCGCCGCCGTCCCACCCGGCACTGTCCGGACCCCGCTCGTGCTGCTCGTCGCGGCTGCGGCCGCCGTCTCCGCGGCGGCGGGAAGCGGGCAGACGATCACTGGGACCGGTGTCGGCCCACGGGTCGTCCAAGGGCTCGGAAATGCTCACCGAGCCACCTCCTCCCGTCCGCCGAGCGGACCTCGCCGTGCTCTCATTTCTACGGCACGGCACTGACAAATAGGACGCCCAACTCCGGTTCTGGCGCGTCGGTTTTGTGATGGTTCACCAGCCGACGGACGGAGGAGACGCCGGACCACCGTAGGCCTGCGGGCACCGTCAGCCAATCTGGTTATCCACAGGCCATGTGGACGACCGGCCAGATGCTGTGGAGAACTCCCCGAAACCTGTGCACGACCCGGTGGACAGCCCTGTGAACAAGCCCTCGAACCCACCTGCCAAACCCCTCTGACCTGCACCTCTGCCGTCCACTCCCTGTGCAGAAGAAAAACTTCCCCACTCAGTTCAAGATCGCTTCGAACCGTGCCCAGAAGTGCACGCGGCGAGACGACACGTAAGGGTCATAGTCGCATTGCATCTCTTACCTGTGGACGATTAGATTGGTGCTCATGACACAGGCTCCCGCGCGCTCCCGAACCGCCCGGCGCCGGCACGACCGAGACATCATCGCGCTGGCCGTCCCGGCCTTCGGCGCGCTCGTCGCCGAGCCCCTCTTCGTCATGGCCGACAGCGCGATCGTCGGCCATCTCGGCACCGCACAACTCGCCGGACTAGGCATCGCCTCGGCCCTGCTCACCACAGCCGTCAGCGTTTTTGTCTTCCTCGCCTACGCCACCACGGCGGCCGTGTCCCGGCGGGTCGGCGCGGGCGACCTGCAAGCCGCGATCCGCCAGGGCATGGACGGAATCTGGCTGGCGTTGCTGCTCGGTGCCGCCGTCATCGCCGCCGTCCTGCCCACGGCCCCCTCCCTCGTAGAACTCTTCGGCGCCTCCGACACCGCGGCCCCGTACGCCGTCACGTATCTGCGCATCTCCGCCCTCGGCATCCCCGCCATGCTCGTCGTACTGGCCTCAACCGGTGTCCTGCGGGGACTGCAGAACACCCGGACCCCTCTCTACGTCGCCATCGCCGGCTTCCTCGCCAACGCCGTTCTCAACGTCGTACTCGTCTACGGCGCCGGCCTCGGCATCGCGGGCTCCGCCTGGGGCACCGTCATCGCCCAGTGCGGCATGGCCGCCGTGTACCTCTGGGTGGTGATCCGCGGAGCACGCCGACACGGTGCCTCGCTGCGCCCGGATGTCTCCGGGATCAGGGCCTCCGCCCAGGCCGGGGTGCCGCTGCTGGTGCGTACCCTCTCGCTGCGGGCGATCCTCATGATCGCCACGGCTGTGGCGGCCCGGCTCGGTGACGCCGACATCGCGGCCCATCAGATCATCCTGTCCCTGTGGAGCCTGCTCGCCTTCGCCCTCGATGCCATCGCCATCGCCGGGCAGGCCATCATCGGGCGCTGCCTGGGGGCCGGCGACGCCCAGGGTGCCCGCGACGCCTGCCGCAGGATGGTGGAGTGGGGCGTCGCGGTCGGGGTCGTGCTCGGAGTGCTCGTGGTGCTCTCACGTCCGGTGTTCCTGCCCCTTTTCACCGGGGACTCCGCGGTCAAGGACACCGCCCTGCCCGCTCTCGTGATCGTGGCCGTATCGCAGCCGATCTGCGGAGTGGTCTACGTCCTGGACGGCGTTCTGATGGGTGCGGGCGACGGCCCGTATCTCGCTTGGGCGATGTTGGTCACTCTCGCGGTCTTCACTCCCGCGGCACTTCTGGTCCCGACGCTCGGTGGTGGGCTCACTGCCCTGTGGGCAGCCATGACGCTGATGATGGCGATGCGCCTGGTGACACTGTGGCTGCGAACGCGTTCGGGCCGCTGGGTCGTCACCGGCGCGACGCGCTGACCGTTTCGCATGAAACACGATGTTTCACGTGAAACTTCGGGCATGAGAGCAGCCGTCAAAAGCGGGGTCGTGAGAATCCGACCATGAAGAGGGGGCCGCATCCCCCTACCGGGAGATGCGGCCCCCTCTCATCGCTTCAGCGAGAGCAATGCTCAGGCTGCGACGACCTCGATGCTGACCTTGGCGGCAACCTCGGGGTGCAGACGCACGGACGTCTCGTGGGCGCCCAGGGTCTTGATCGGCGAGCCCAGCTCAATGCGGCGCTTGTCGACGTCGGGACCACCGGCAGCCTTGATCGCCGAGGCGACGTCGGCCGGGGTGACGGAGCCGAAGAGACGACCGGCCTCGCCGGAGCGGACGGCCAGGCGGACCTTCACGCCCTCGAGCTGGCCCTTGACCTGGTTGGCCTGCTCGATGGTCTGGATCTCGTGGATCTTGCGAGCACGACGGATCTGCTCGACGTCCTTCTCGCCGCCCTTGGTCCAGCGGATGGCGAACTTCCGCGGGATCAGGTAGTTGCGAGCGTAACCGTCCTTGACGTCGACGACGTCGCCCGCGGCACCGAGGCCGGAGACCTCGTGGGTGAGGATGATCTTCATTAGTCGGTCACCCTTCCCTTATCGCGCGGTGGAGGTGTAGGGCAGCAGCGCCATCTCACGGCTGTTCTTCACGGCCGTGGCGACGTCACGCTGGTGCTGGGTGCAGTTACCGGTCACGCGGCGGGCACGGATCTTGCCACGGTCGGAAATGAACTTCCGCAGCATGTTCGTGTCCTTGTAGTCCACGTACGTGACCTTGTCCTTGCAGAATGCGCAGACCTTCTTCTTCGGCTTGCGCACAGGCGGCTTAGCCATGATGTTTCTCCTGTGTGATCAAGAAGTGTGAGTGGAGCGCCCTCTAGAAGGGGGGCTCGTCCGAGTAGCCGCCACCGCCGCCGGAGCCACCGCCCCAGCCGCCGCCCTGGCCGCCACCACCCTGCTGGCCACCGGCGGGAGCGCCGGTCGCCCAGGGGTCGTCGGCCGGAGCACCGCCGCCCTGCTGGCCACCGCCGGGGCCGCCGCCCCAGCCGCCGCCACCCTGGCCGCCACCGCCACCGCCGCCGTAACCGCCCTGGCCTCCGCGGCCCTGGCCCGAGGTCTTGGTGACCTTGGCCGTGGCACTGCGCAGGCTGGCGCCGACCTCGTCGACGTCCAGCTCGTAGACCGTGCGCTTGACGCCCTCACGGTCCTCGTAGGACCGCTGCTTCAGCCGGCCCTGCACGATGACGCGCATGCCTCGCTGGAGCGACTCGGCGACGTTCTCCGCCGCCTGACGCCAGACCGAGCAGGTGAGGAAGAGGCTTTCGCCGTCCTTCCACTCATTCGTCTGACGGTCGAAGGTGCGGGGAGTCGACGCGACACGGAACTTCGCGACGGCCGCACCGGACGGGGTGAAGCGCAGCTCGGGGTCGTCGACAAGATTGCCGATGACCGTGATGACGGTCTCGCCTGCCATGGGGGAACCTCTCGGCGGGTTTGCTGCTGGCTGCTTGTGCTGCTACTCGAATCCCGGGATCGACTGAGCGGAAGGGCTCAGTGCATCTCGGGACGGAGGACCTTGGTCCGGAGGACCGACTCGTTCAGGTTCATCTGGCGGTCGAGCTCCTTGACGACCGCAGGCTCGGCCTGCAGGTCGATGACCGAGTAGATGCCCTCGGGCTTCTTCTTGATCTCGTACGAGAGACGACGACGGCCCCAGGTGTCGACCTTCTCGACCTTTCCGCCGCCGTCACGGACGACAGAGAGGAAGTTCTCGATCAGCGGGGAGACAGCACGCTCCTCGAGATCGGGGTCGAGGATGACCATCACCTCGTAGTGACGCATGTGGAACCCACCTCCTTTGGACTCAGCGGCCACGGTCGTTCCGTGGCAGGAGGGTTGCGATGCGTTGGCACCGGTATCAACGAGTAAACCAGGACCCACTGACAATCGGGCCTCCTCCGGGGAGGTGGCCCGGCCGTGGGACGGCAGCAGACACCAGTGCAGAAGGTACAGAGTACCCGTCCACCGGCTTGCGGTTGAAATCCGGCGGTGAGGGGACACAATCGGTACTCAGCGGAATGTGAAGGGCGAAGACACACTGCCTTTGGCAGGAGGTTCCCCATGGCACAGATCATGCGACCCGCCAAGCCGCGGACCGGGCTGCTGGCCACCGACGGCAAACCGCATCCCCTCCAGGACACGCTGCTCGCCGTGACCCTGGTGCTCGCGGTCCTCGCCCTCGCCACCGCGAGCTTCCGAGGGCTCCACGTCCTGACCTCGTGGGCCGGGCTGCTCGGGGTGCTGGCCGGCGGGTACGGCCAGCTCATCTCCGAGACGACACGTGAGCGCTTCGGCCTGGTGGTGGGCCTCGGAGGCGCCGCGCTCGGCCTGTACTTCGGCATCTACCACGGCGGGCTCTTCGGCTGAGCCCCCGGAGCCCGCTCCGGGCCGCCGACCGCCCCCCGGACACGCCCTTCCCTCCGCCTTCCACCCGTACGCCGAACGGGGCGCTCACGGGGCGCAGTAGGCTTCGCGCGAGAGCCGGAGCCCCTGTACCCATGGGGACACACCAGCCCGAGGAGCGCCCCGAATGAGCCTGACCCTGAGGACCATCAGTCGCGAGCAGCATCTGGCCTACATCCAGAGTCTGCCGGCGGCGAGTCACATGCAGGTCCCGGCATGGGCAGACGTGAAGGCGGAATGGCGCTCGGAGAACCTCGGCTGGTTCGACGACCGCACCGGTCATCTGGTCGGCGCAGGCCTTGTCCTGTACCGGCAGCTGCCCAAGATCAAGCGCTATCTCGCCTACCTCCCCGAGGGCCCGGTCATCAACTGGTTCGCGCCGAACCTCCAGGACTGGATGGAGCCCATGCTGGCGCACCTCAAGCAGCAGGGCGCCTTCTCGGTGAAGATGGGCCCGCCGGTGATCATCCGCCGCTGGGACGCCACGTCCATCAAGAAGGGCATCCAGGATCCCGACGTCAAGCGCCTGCGCGACATAGAGGCCGACCACATCGAGCCGCGCGCCTTCGAGGTGGCCGACAAGCTGCGCCGCATGGGCTGGCAGCAGGGCGAGGACGGCGGTGCCGGCTTCGGTGACGTGCAGCCCCGCTACGTCTTCCAGGTGCCGCTGGCCAACCGGTCCCTGGAAGAGGTCCACAAGAACTTCAACCAGCTGTGGCGCCGCAACATCAAGAAGGCCGAGAAGGCCGGCGTCGAGGTCGTCCAGGGTGGCTACCACGACCTCGAGGAGTGGCAGCGCCTGTACGAGATCACGGCCGTGCGCGACCGCTTCCGGCCGCGTCCGCTGTCGTACTTCCAGCGCATGTGGGCGGCCCTCAACAACGAGGACCCCAACCGCATGCGGCTGTACTTCGCCCGGCACAACGGGGTGAACCTGTCGGCGGCGACCATGCTGGTCGTCGGCGGGCACGTCTGGTACTCCTACGGCGCCTCCGACAACATCGGCCGCGAGGTCCGGCCCTCGAACGCGATGCAGTGGGCCATGCTGCGCGACGCCTACGCCCTGGGCGCCACCGTCTACGACCTGCGCGGCATCTCCGACTCCCTGGACGAGAACGACCACCTCTTCGGCCTGATCCAGTTCAAGGTCGGCACGGGCGGGCAGGCGGCCGAGTACCTCGGCGAGTGGGACTTCCCACTGAACAAGCTGCTCCACAAGGCGCTCGACATCTACATGTCGCGCCGCTGATCCCCTGCCCGGCGCTCCCGGCTCCAGTAGCGTCGGTGACAGCTTTCACAGCTCCACCAAGGCTTTTCCCCGACAGTCCCCGACACACCGCAGCACACCGCAGCACACCGCAGCACACCGCAGCCACGAGAAAGGTCCCAGGTCCGGCCATGGCGCTCACGCTCTACGTCGACACCGCGCGCTGGCGGGCGCACCACAAGCACGTGCAGGAGCAGTTCCCCGGGCTGGTCCCGGTCTGCAAGGGCAACGGCTACGGCTTCGGCCACGAGCGGCTGGCGGAGGAGGCCACGCGGCTGGGCTCGGACGTGCTGGCCGTCGGCACGACGTACGAGGCTGCCCGGATCAAGGACTTCTTCGGCGGTGACCTGCTGGTCCTGACGCCGTACCGGCGCGGCGAGGAGCCCGTACCGCTGCCCGACCGGGTCGTGCGCTCCGTGTCGTCCATCGACGGCGTGTACGGCCTCGTGGGCGCGCGCGTGGTCATCGAGGTGATGTCCTCGATGAAGCGGCACGGCATCAGCGAGCAGGACCTGCCGCAGCTTCACGCCGCCATAGAGAACGTCCGGCTGGAGGGCTTCGCCATCCACCTGCCGCTGGACCGTACCGACGGCTCGGACGCCGTCGAGGAGGTCATCGGCTGGATGGACCGGCTGCGTGCGGCCCGGCTGCCGCTGCACACGATGTTCGTCAGCCACCTCAAGGCGGACGAACTGGCCCGGCTCCAGCAGCAGTTCCCGCAGACCCGCTTCCGCGCCCGGATCGGTACCCGGCTGTGGCTGGGGGACCACGAGGCCACCGAGTACCGCGGTGCGGTCCTGGACGTCACGCGCGTCGCCAAGGGCGAGCGCTTCGGCTACCGGCAGCAGCGAGCCGCCTCAGACGGCTTCCTGGTGGTCGTGGCGGGCGGTACGTCGCACGGTGTGGGCCTGGAGGCACCGAAGGCGCTGCACGGCGTCATGCCGCGCGCCAAGGGTGTCGCCCGGGCCGGACTCGCCACGGTCAACCGCAATCTCGCGCCGTTCGTCTGGGGCGGCAAGCAGCGTTGGTTCGCGGAGCCGCCGCACATGCAGGTCTCGATCCTGTTCGTGCCCTCGGACGCGCCGGAGCCCAAGGTCGGTGACGAACTGGTGGCCCATCTGCGGCACACCACCACGCAGTTCGACCGGATCGTCGACCGCTGACGGCTGGGCCGGCATTCGGATCCGGCAACAGCGAAAAGGCCGTACACGCTGTCCCGTGTACGGCCTTCCCCATGGCTTACGGCGTCCGGTCCACACCAGGGCTCTGTTCGCTCAGAGCGAACCATCCGCCTGCTGTCCCACGCCCCACTGCACCCGGGATGTCTCGTAGTGAGCCGTGTGCCGCGGTGCATGAGCGGCGGGCCCCAGGACGAAGACGTCCTTCGCACCGTCGAGCACACCACCCGACGGGTCGTCGTCGCCCGTCCGCCGGACCGGGTCCCGGTCCGGCATCAGAATGTCGCGCACGACCATGACACACAGGAACAGCGTCCCCAGCAGGTGTACGCCGATGGCCCAGTGGTAGCCGTCCGTCGGCAGGCCTTTGTGAGCGTCGCCGCTGGTCGTGTACGCGAGATACATCCAGATGCCCAGGAAGTAGACGACCTCGCACGCCTGCCAGATCAGGAAGTCGCGCCACTTCGGCCGGGCCAGCGCCGCCAGCGGAACCAGCCACAGCACGTACTGCGGTGAATAGACCTTGTTGGTGAGGATGAACGCCGCGACGATCAGGAAGGCGAGCTGGGCGAACCGCGGACGCCTGGGGGCCGTCAGAGTGAGCGCCGCGATACCTCCGCAGCACAACACCATCAGGAGCGTGGCCAGCGTGTTGACGGTCTCGGTGCTGGGCGGGTTGTCGGAATTCTGGGCCAGGATCAGCCAGAAGGATCCGAAGTCGACCCCGCGTTCCTGGCTGAACGTGTAGAACTTCGACCAGCCGTCGAAAGCGAAGAGCATCACCGGCAGGTTCACCACGAGCCAGGCGACGGCCGCACCCCCCAGGGCCTTCCCGAAGTCACGCCACTTGCCCGCACGCCAGCACAGCACGAGCAGCGGGCCCAGGATCAGGAAGGGATAGAGCTTCGCGGCCGTGGCGAGCCCCAGCAGTATGCCGAAGGCCAACGGACGCCCCCGCGACCACATCAGGATCGCGGCGGACGTCAGAGCGACCGCCAGCAGGTCCCAGTTGACGGTCGCGGTCAGCGCCAAGGCCGGCGCAAGGGCGACCAGCAGGCCGTCCCAGGGGCGCCGCGCGTGCGTACGGGTCACGCAGATGGCGATGACCACGGCACACACCATGAGCATCCCGGCGTTGACCATCCAGTACCACTGTTCCTGGTCCTGGATGGAGCCGTCGCCCGGCGTGAGCCAGGACGCGACCTCCATGAAAACGCCGGTCAGCACCGGGTATTCGAGGTACTCCATGTCGCCCGGCAGCTTGTCGAAGTACGGCACAAGCCCGTCGACGAACCCGCGCCCCTGGTAGAGGTGCGGGATGTCCGAGTAGCACGCATGCGTGTACTGGGAGCTGGCACCGAAGAACCAGGCACCGTTGTAACAGGGCGCTTTCTGGACCAGGCCGAGGGCGAACATGCCGATCGCCACAAGAGCGATCACCCGCACGGGAGTCCACCAGGACGTCCCGAGCAGGGCACGTCGGCCGAGAGGCCCGCCGATCAGCTCGCTGCCGGCGGCGGCGACCGTGTCCTCCCTGGTCGGCTGCGCCTGGTCCGGCTCGTGCGCGCTCGCTGGCGTCGATTCTGCACTGGGCATGGGGCACATCCTGCCGTACGTACCTGGGAATACGCCGGGGCCGCCGCACCCTCGTGGATGCGGCGGCCCCTGTTTCACGTGAAACCTGCGGGCGTTTCACGTGAAACGCCCATGCCGGGCAACTCTTCGGCTAACCGTTCGAGCCCCAGATGGTGTTTCCCTGACTGTTCCCGTCTCCGTTGCCGTCGCCGTTGTCCTCCGTCTCGGTGGCCGTCGGTGACGGTGCCCCGCTTCCGTCCGAGCCGCCCGGGCCGTTGCCGGAGTCGTCGTTGCCGCCATCATTCCCGTTGTTGCAGTTCAAATCCCAGACGCCGCACGTCGACGTCGGTGCGGACGGGGTGGGGCTGGTCTCCGTCTGGCTCGGCGACGGGCTCGGCGAGGGGCTCGCCTCCTCCGTCTCGGAGGCAGAGGGCGAGGGAGAGGGAGACGGGCTTGGCGGCGGGGTGTCGTTGACGACCTCGCCGATGGGCTCCGGCTTCGGGAACTTCTCCGCCTTCGTGCCCTTCAGCGCGTCTTCCATGTAGTCCTTCCAGATGTGGGACGGGAACGACGCGCCGTGGATCTCCTTCTCACCGCCCGTTCCGTACATCTCCAGGAACGCCCGCTCCTTGACGGACTCGTCGTCCGGGTAGCGGAACATGCTGATCGCGGTCGACAGCTGCGGCGTGTAACCGACGAACCAGGCGGACTTGTTGCCGTCCGTGGTACCGGTCTTCCCCGCCACCTCGCGTCCGGGCAGCTGGGCGTTGGTACCCGTCCCCTCCTCGACGACGGTTTTCAGGATGTCCGTGACGTTGTCCGCGACCTGAGCGGTGAACGCCTGCTCGGTCTCGACCTTGTGCGTGTAGATCGTGCCGCTCTTGTCCGTCACCTTGGTCACGGAGTAGGGCTCGCTCTGCTTGCCGCTCGCCGCGAAGGTCGCGTACGCGTCCGCCATACGGATGGCACTCGGAGACGAGACGCCGATGGAGAACGACGGGTAGCCGGCACCCGCCAGGCTGTCCTCGAGAAGGCCCGCGTCAACGGCGGCCTCCTTCACCTTGTCCAGACCGACGTCCATGCCGAGCTGCACGAAGGCAGAGTTCGACGACTCCCGCATCGCCTCACGGAGGGTGATCTTGTAGTCCGGCGGATCGCCCAGTGACACCTTGCCGTCATTCCTCTGGAGCCACTGCTCGCCGTCCTCGTTCTTCCAGATCGTCCCGTCGTATTCCTTGATCTTGAGGTCGTTCTTGCCGCTGTAGAGGCTCTTGGGGGAGACGATCGTGCGTTCGTCCTGGGCCTGCGTCGGCCCGAGGTCGGGATCGCGCACGCCCCAGTTCATCGCCGCCGCCAGCACGAAGGGCTTGAACGTCGAACCGACCTGGGCACCGGTCACGTCGGCGTTGTTGGTGAAGTGCTTGGTGGCGTCCTCTCCACCATAAACAGCCTTGATGGCGCCGGTTTCGGGATCCACGGACGCCCCGCCGAACTGAACGTGCGTGTCCTTGTCGGGACGCTTCTTGGGGTCGATCTTCTCCTTGTAGACCTTCTGCACCGCGGATTCGAGAGCCTCGACCTTCTTCTTGTCGAAGGTCGTGTAGATCGAGTAGCCGCCCCTCTCCATCTGCTGCTCCGAAACCACGCCGTTCCTGACCACGGACGACTTGGCCAGCCTGACGAGGTAACCGATCTGGCCGCCCAGCTGCGCGTTCGACTGCGGGTTCCGCACGGTGGGAAGGTCGGTGTACTTGTCCCGCTCCTCCTGGCTCAGATGTTCGTACTCCACCATCTTGTCGAGGGTGTCCTGCATCTGCCGCTTGGCGCGCTCGCTGTTGGCCTCGGGAGTCGCGGCCGGGTCGATCGAAGTCGAACCCGCCGGGTCGTAGTACGTGGCGCCCTTGAGCATCGCCGACAGGAAGGCGCACTGTCCCGCGTTGAGGTCGACGGCATCCACGTTGAAGTACGCCCGCGCCGCGGCCTGGATCCCGTAGGCGCCGCGGCCGTAGTACGCGGAGTTCAGGTAACCCTCGAGGATCTTGTCCTTCGGTTCCTTGGCGCCGACCTTGATCGAGACGAAGATCTCCTTGACCTTGCGGGAGATCGTCTGCGACTGGTCGTTCAGCATCGCGTTCTTCACGTACTGCTGGGTGATGGTGGAACCACCCTGCGTATCGCCACCCTTGGCCATGTTGAACACGGCTCGGGCGATGCCCTTGGGGTCGATGCCGCTGTCGGAGTAGAAGGTCTTGTTCTCCTGGGAGATGACGGCGTTGCGCATCTCCTTGGGAATCTGCGCGAAGCTGATGCTCTGACGGTTGCGCTCACCGCCCGTGGCGACCATCTGGGTGCCGTCGGCCCAGTAGTAGACGTTGTTCTGGGCCTCCGCGATCTTGGCGACATCAGGGATGCCCACCATGGCGTAGGCGATGCCCGCGGCGGCCACCATGGTGCCGAAGAACCCGACGCACAACCCGGAGACGAGTTTCCAGGAGGGCACCCACCGGTGCCATCCGTCCTTGTCGCGGCGCGGGTAATCGATCATCCGCTTCTTGCCGGACGCTGCCGCACGGCCCCGTCCGGCCCCTCCAGGGCCGCCGGGAGCGGCCCGCCGGCCTCCGCGAGACGGCTCGGCCACTCTGCGCCGACCGCCCCCGCTGCGCTGTGCCGCGCGCCGGGCTTCGGCACGACTCCCGTACGGACGCTCCTCGTCCTCCGGACCGTACGAGCCGGACGGAGACCCTGTGGCGCCTCGCGGTGCCGCACGGCGGCCGGAGGACGAGCCGGACTGGCCGCGTCGGGCCGCGGCACGTCCGCCTCCCTGCGGCGGCGGCGGTTTGCGACGGTGCTCGCTCATCGAACGACTACTCCTCGGGCAGGCGCACCTTTGCGCGCCTGGTAAAGGCGGCTGTTTTCCGGTCCCCCCGAAGTACGGATGCGGCCCCTCCCGCATTCACCCGTACTGCACCAGGGACAGGGACGCCCCCAGGCGTCACTCGGTTCCCGGTGGTCTGCATGGCGCACAGACTACGCACCGTCAAAACCCCCGAGCCCCGAAGTTCACCTCAAATCAGGCAACTTGCTCTCGATGAATCCCTGATGTGATCCCGTTCACCGGCCCCCCTCTTGTCGCACGAGGAAGCTCGTTCTATCGTGCTGATGTATCGAGTCGATACATCAGCGCGGCATAAGGACGAGAGGAGGCGACGATGAGCCGACGATCCGGCATCCTCGAGTTCGCTGTACTCGGCCTGCTCCGCGAATCCCCGATGCACGGCTATGAGCTGCGTAAACGGCTCAACACGTCACTGGGTGTGTTCCGGGCGTTCAGCTACGGGACGCTCTACCCCTGCCTCAAGACGCTGGTCGCCAATGGCTGGTTGATCGAGGAACCGGGGAACGTCGGCGAGGCCGCCGCTTCCCTCACGGGACGCCGCGCCAAGATCGTCTACCGGTTGACGGCCGACGGTAAGGAACACTTCGAGCAGCTCCTCTCCCAGACGGGCCCGGACGCGTACGAGGACGAGACCTTCGCCGCTCGCTTCGCGTTCTTCGGCCAGACGTCGCGCGACGTGCGCATGCGCGTGCTCGAGGGCCGGCGCAGCCGGCTGGAGGAGCGCCTGGAGAAGATGCGGGCCTCCCTGGCCCGCACCCGGGAGCGACTCGACGACTACACGCTTGAGCTCCAGCGCCACGGAATGGAGTCCGTGGAGCGCGAGGTGCGCTGGCTGAACGAGCTCATCGAGAGTGAGCGGGCGGGGCGGGACCTACGGGGTTCCGCTTCGGAGGGGACCGCTCAACAGGACACGACATCTGGAGCGACGGGCGGCCTGCCCCGGTCCGGGGACGACCCCCGGCCGGATACGCCCGGCGACACCGCCACGTGAGCGCCCAGTCAGGGCCTCACTCGTACACACAGGGAGCAACCGGAATGGGTTCGGTTCGCGTAGCCATCGTCGGTGTGGGCAACTGCGCCGCATCGCTGGTGCAGGGCGTCGAGTACTACAAGGACGCCGACCCGGCGGCCAAGGTCCCGGGCCTGATGCACGTCCAGTTCGGCGACTACCACGTCCGTGACATCGAGTTCGTCGCCGCCTTCGACGTGGACGCCAAGAAGGTCGGCCTGGATCTCGCGGACGCCATCGGCGCCTCCGAGAACAACACCATCAAGATCTGCGACGTCCCGAACAGCGGTGTCCAGGTCCAGCGCGGCCACACCCTCGACGGTCTCGGCAAGTACTACCGCGAGACCATCGAGGAGTCCGCCGAGGAGCCGGCCGACATCGTCCAGGTCCTCAAGGACAAGCAGGTCGACGTCCTCGTCTGCTACCTGCCCGTCGGCTCCGAGGACGCGGCGAAGTACTACGCCCAGTGCGCCATCGACGCCAAGGTCGCCTTCGTCAACGCCCTCCCGGTCTTCATCGCCGGCACCAAGGAGTGGGCGGACAAGTTCACCGAGGCGGGCGTCCCGATCGTCGGCGACGACATCAAGTCGCAGGTCGGCGCCACCATCACGCACCGCGTCATGGCGAAGCTGTTCGAGGACCGGGGTGTGATCCTGGACCGCACGATGCAGCTGAACGTCGGCGGCAACATGGACTTCAAGAACATGCTCGAGCGCGACCGCCTCGAGTCGAAGAAGATCTCCAAGACGCAGGCCGTCACCTCCCAGATCCCCGACCGGGACATGGGCGAGAAGAACGTCCACATCGGCCCGTCCGACTACGTGGCCTGGCTGGACGACCGCAAGTGGGCCTATGTCCGCCTGGAGGGCCGCGCGTTCGGTGACGTCCCGCTGAATCTGGAGTACAAGCTCGAGGTCTGGGACTCCCCGAACTCGGCGGGTGTCA
Organism: Streptomyces sp. WG7; assembly: GCF_049975785.1. NCBI lineage: Bacteria > Bacillati > Actinomycetota > Actinomycetes > Kitasatosporales > Streptomycetaceae > Streptomyces > Streptomyces sp. WG7. The sequence goes on along the minus strand of NZ_JBNGGE010000015.1, from coordinate 65,379 downwards.
TCATCGACGCCCTGCGCGCCGCGAAGATCGCCAAGGACCGCGGCATCGGCGGCCCGATCCTGTCGGCGTCGAGCTACTTCATGAAGTCCCCGCCCGTGCAGTACTTCGACGACGAGGCCCGCACCAACGTCGAGAAGTTCATCGCCGGCGAGGTCGAGCGCTGACAAGCGCGGACTCCGGTCCGTCGGAGGTCCCCGGGTCGCATGACCCGGGGACCTTTCCCGTATGTGAGGCTGTGCCCCATGGCCGTCGTCCGTGACCTGCGCGTCCTGCTGCGCCTGAAGGGCTTTCGGCGCCTGCTCGCCGTACGCCTGCTCTCCCAGGGCGCCGACGGCGTCTACCAGGTCGCGCTCGCCGCCTACGTCGTCTTCTCCCCGGAGAAGCAGACCTCGCCCGCCGCGATCGCCTCCGCGATGGCGGTCCTGCTGCTGCCGTACTCCCTGGTGGGCCCCTTCGCCGGCGTCCTGCTGGACCGCTGGCGCCGCCGCCAGGTCTTCCTGTACGGCAACCTGCTGCGCGCCGCGCTGGCCTCGGTGACGGCCGTACTGATCCTCGCTTCCGTCCCGGACTGGCTCTTCTACGTCTCGGCCCTCTGCGTCACCGCCGTCAACCGCTTCGTCCTCGCGGGCCTGTCCGCCGCGCTGCCACGCGTGGTCGACACCGACCGCCTGGTGATCGCCAACTCGCTCTCCCCGACCGCCGGTACCCTCGCCGCGACGGCGGGCGGCGGCCTCGCCTTCGTCGTACGTCTCGTCTTCGCGGACTCCGATGCCGCAGTGGTGCTGCTCGGGGCCGCCCTGTACCTGTGCGGAGCGCTGGCATCACTGCGCATCGCCGTGGAACTGCTGGGTCCCGACCCCACCCGCGTGCCGCCCCGACTGGCCTCGGCGCTCGCAGGCACCGCCCGCGACCTCGTGGCAGGAGTACGTCATCTCGCGGCCCCCGCACGCCGGGAAGCGGCCTGGTCACTGGCGGGCATGACGCTGATGAGGTTCTGCTACGGAGCCCTGCTGGTCATGCTGCTGATGCTGTGCCGGTACGCCCTGACCTCGGACACGGACGAGGGGCTCGCCCTGCTGGGGCTGGCGCTGGGCGTCTCCGGCGCCGGGTTCTTCGCGGCCGCGGTGGTCACCCCGTGGGCGGCGGGGCGGCTCGGGCCCGGCCGCTGGATGGCCGTGTGCGCGGCGGCCGCCACGGTGCTGGTCCCTGCACTCGGTCTGCCGTTCGCCACCGTGCCGCTGCTCGCCGCGGCGTTCGCCCTGGGTCTGACGACGCAGGGAGCGAAGATCGCGACCGACACGGTCGTACAGTCCTCGGTCGACGACGCCTTTCGCGGCCGGATCTTTTCCGTCTACGACGTGTTGTTCAACGTCGCCTTCGTCGGCGCCGCCGGGGTGGCCGCGCTGATGCTGCCGCCGGACGGCCGTTCGGTACCGCTGGTCGTGACAGTCACGGTGATCTACGGAGCGGTTGCGGCCGCTATGGCCCGGTTCGAAAGCCAGTAAGTGTCACATCCGATGCCACGAAGTCTCAGCGAAATACAGAGATGTCAGTGGGGGGCGATACCTTACGTGCGTCTTATTCGCGACACGTTCGCTACACGTCTCTATGCTTCAGGGGGACCCCAGTGACCACTTCGCCGCCCCAGGGCAATCCATTCGCGCAGGGCCGGTCGGTGGTTTCATCGCGAGCCGGGACGACGCCGACCAGGCCGGCGTGGGTGACTGCCTGAAGTCCGCGTCGTCGTCTTCCGACCGCATGGAGGTGGTGGACTGCTCCTCGGCGGATGCCGAGGCCAAGGTCATTGAGAAGATCAAGGGCCACCACACGCAGTTCACTGCTGAGTCCGCATGCAGCAAGGTCGAGGGCGCCACCGGCTTCTACGCGGAGACGGGCGACGGGCGACGGGCGACGGGCGACGGGCGACGGGCGACGGGGAAGAGTTCCTGCTCTGCCTCACCAACGTCTGAGCCACCCCGTAGCGAGACGGCAGGGGCGGTGTTTCACGTGAAACACCGCCCCTGCCGCGTCAGGGCGGGTCATGTTTCACGTGAAACATGACCCGCTCTCCGCTACTCACGCCTCCTGCTCGGCCCACCACTGCTTGAGTGCCGCCACCGCCGCCTCGTGCCCCATCGGCCCGTGCTCCAGGCGAAGCTCCAGCAAATGCTTGTAGGCCTGGCCCACGGCCGGCCCGGGGTGGATGCCGAGGATGTCCATGATCTGGTTGCCGTCCAGGTCCGGACGGATCGCGTCCAGCTCCTCCTGCTCCTGCAGCTGCGCGATCCGCTCCTCCAACCCGTCGTACGCACGCGAGAGCGCCGAGGCCTTGCGCTTGTTGCGGGTCGTGCAGTCCGAACGGGTCAGCTTGTGGAGCCGGTCAAGCAGAGGGCCGGCGTCCCGGACGTACCGGCGGACGGCGGAGTCCGTCCACTCGCCCGTGCCGTAGCCGTGGAAACGCAGGTGCAGCTCCACCAGGCGCGAGACGTCCTTCACCAGGTCGTTGGAGTACTTGAGCGCGGTCATGCGCTTCTTCGTCATCTTGGCCCCGACCACTTCATGGTGGTGGAACGAGACCCGGCCGTCCTTCTCGAACCGGCGTGTGCGCGGCTTGCCGATGTCGTGCAGCAGGGCGGCCAGGCGGAGGGTCAGGTCGGGACCCTCGCTCTCCAGCGCCATCGCCTGCTCCAGAACGATGAGTGTGTGGTCGTAGACGTCCTTGTGCCGGTGGTGCTCGTCCCGCTCCAGGCGCAGCGCCGGCAGTTCGGGCAGGACCCGCTCGGCGAGGCCCGTCTCCACCAGCAGACTCAGGCCCTTGCGCGGGTGAGAGGAGAGAACGAGCTTGTTCAGCTCGTCCCGGACCCGCTCGGCCGAGACGATGTCGATGCGCCCGGCCATGTCCTTCATGGCAGCGACCACTTCGGGAGCCACCTCGAAGTCGAGCTGCGCGGCGAAGCGTGCGGCCCGCATCATCCGGAGCGGGTCGTCCGAGAAGGACTCCTCGGGGGTGCCGGGAGTACGCAGCACCCGCGCCGCGAGGTCGTCGAGACCGCCGTGCGGATCGATGAACTTCTTCTCCGGGAGCGCGACGGCCATGGCGTTCACGGTGAAGTCCCGCCGGACGAGGTCCTGCTCGATGGAGTCGCCGTAGGACACCTCGGGCTTGCGCGAGGTCCGGTCGTAGGCTTCCGACCGGTAGGTGGTCACCTCGATCTGAAAGCTTCGATCAGTGTCTCCGTCACGGGCGTCCTTCTGCGCACCGACCGTGCCGAAGGCGATTCCGACCTCCCAGACGGCATCCGCCCACGGCCGGAGGATCTTCAGGACGTCCTGCGGGCGGGCGTCGGTCGTGAAGTCCAGGTCGTTGCCGAGCCGGCCGAGCAACGCGTCCCGGACCGAGCCACCCACCAGGGCGAGAGAGAACCCGGCCTCCTGGAAGCGGCGGGCGAGGTCGTCGGCGACAGGGGCGACCCGCAGCGGTTCACTCACCGCGCGGTCCTCGTCCTGGCTCAGGGCACTGGGGTTGACTTCGTTGGCGTTCGGCACAACAGAACAGGGTACGTGGCCCGGGCGGACACCGGCGCCCCCATTGATCACGCAACGAATCCCCCACTCGTGCAGCGCTCCCTTTATAGGCGCACATACGGTGCGGCTCCGTCCGGTGGCGGATCTTGTGGCGTACTCCGCGGCACTTCCCCTCGGCCCGCATCGTTACCATGCGTGGACGCACATTCCGACGACCACTGACGACGACGAGGGACGGGCGAGCGCGTGGCCGAGGCGGCAGACTTCCAGGGGACCAGTCCCTCACCTGCCCGCCGGTGGCTACGGCGCACCACGGCGCTGCTCGCCGGGGCGCCCCTGGTGGCCGGTCTGCTCCAACTGCCGGCCGCGGGCCCGGCACACGCCGACGGGCCGTCCCTCGCCAAGGCCGACGCCGATGCGGGTTCGGTGGCCGTCGCCGTCGACTCGCTCACCCCCTCCGCACCCACGGACGGGGACACGGTGACCGTGTCCGGCACCGTGACGAACAACGGCAAGCAGACCGTCACCGACGCCCACGTGGGGCTACGCGTGGGCCCTGAGGTCAACACCCGTTCGTCCGTCGACGCGATCGCCAAGGACGGCGACGATCTCCGCAGATCCATCGCCCCGGAGATCGACGACAAGTACACCGAGAAGTTCTCCAAGCTCACTCCCGGTGTCGCCGAGCACTTCAACATCTCCGTACCGGTCGACGACCTGAACCTCGGCAAGGACGGCGTCTACGAATTCGCCGTCTCGCTCTCCGGGGAGACCTCCTCGCAGCCGTGGGAGCGGATCCTCGGCATCCAGCGGACCTTCCTGCCCTGGCAGCCCGACGGGGCCGCCCCCAGGACGAAGACGACGGCTCTGTGGCCGCTCGTGTCGACCACCCACATGGCCGCCGAGACGGGACCGAACGAGGAGCAGACACCGGTCTTCCTCAACGACGACCTGGCCAAGGAGATCTCCCCCGGGGGCCGCCTGAACCAGATGGTGACGCTGGGCAAGGAGCTCGACGTCACCTGGGTGGTCGACCCGGACCTGCTGGCCTCCGTCGACGCCATGACGGGCAGCTACCGCGTCCGGGACGGCGACAAGACCGTCGCCGGCGCGCACCAGGCGGTCGCCAAGCAGTGGCTCGCCGAGCTGCAGGACGCGGTGGCCGACGAGGAGGTCGTCGCCCTGCCCTTCGCCGACCCCGACCTGGCGTCCCTGGCCCACAACGGCACGGACGTCACCGGCTCGCTGAACCAGCTGAAGAGCGCCACGGACGTCATCAACAACACGGTCGAGCCGATCCTCCATGTGAAACCCAGCACCGACTTCGCCTGGCCCGTGGACGGAGCCGTCGACCGGTCGATCGTCAAGGTCGCCACCTCAGCGGGCGCCGACAACGTGATCGTCCGCAGCGACAGTCTCCAGGAGACCAGTGGTCTGCCCTACACGCCGTCCGCGGCCCGCCCGATCGGCGGCGGCACGACCGCCGTCGTCACGGACGCCCGGCTGTCCAAGGCGTTCGAGGGCGATCTGACGAAGGCATCCGCGTCCACACTCGCGGTGCAGCGGTTCCTCGCCCAGAGCCTGGCCCTGAATCTCCAGACCGGCGAGCAGCGCAGCGTGGTCGTCGCCCCGCAGCGCATGCTCTCCGGGAGCCAGGCACGCGCGATGGCCGACGCGCTGCGGGCGCTGCAGGGCGGCACCTGGTCCGAGTCCCAGAAGCTGGCGGCGGCCGCCGCGGCCAAGCCGGACCCGGAGGCCACCACGGAGGTACCGGCAACCTCGTCCTACCCCGCGGCGCTGCGCAAGAAGGAGCTGCCCCGGTCGGCGTTCGTGCAGATCGCCCGGACCCAGGACACGCTCGACAACTTCAAGGTCGTCCTGTCGGACCCGTCCCGGGTGGTGACCCCGTTCGGACGCGCACTGAACAGGGACATGTCCGCGTCGTGGCGAGGCCGGGCCGACGAGGCGGAGTCCTTCCGCGCCGACGTGAAGTCGTACCTCGACGGGCTGACCGGCCGGGTCAGACTGATCGACAAGTCGGAGACGAAGCTCTCCGGCCGCAGCGCCACGATCCCCGTGACGGTGCAGAACAACCTGGTACAGGACGTGGGCCCCCTGGTCCTGCGGCTCACCTCCACGAACCCGACGCGCCTCGAGATCGACGGCGCCGACTACCAGGAGCAGCCGATCTCGGTCTCCGGCGGGCACAGCCAGTCGGTGAAGTTCACCACGTCGGCCAACGCCAACGGCCGGGCGACGGTGATCGCCCAGCTGTACACGACGGACGGGCGGAAGTACGGCGAGCCCGTTACCTTCGACGTGAAGGTCACCGAGATCACCGCCACCGTGATGCTCGTCATCGGCGGCGGTGTCCTGCTGCTCGTACTCGCCGGCTTCCGGATGTACACGCAGCGCAAGCGGGCCGCGGCCCGCAACGCCGAGAAGGGCGAGGACGACGAGATGGAGGAGCCCGGGGAATCCGAGGACGGTCCGGAAAACCCGGAAGGCTCCGACGAACGTCTCAAGGAGGAGTCCGAGACGGAGGCGTCCGAGGCACGCCCGCGGGCAGGCGCCCCGGAGCAGCCGAGTGACCCGACACCGGACACCGCAGCGGAAAACGCCGACCCGTCCGGCACGGGTGAGAGAGTGGACCGTTGAGGATGTCGTGGCCGGTGGGCCCGGGACGATGAGGTGGGGTAACCATGAACGCGCCGTACGACGGTGACCGCGGTCAGACCGTGGACGGCTCGGGTCACCCCGAGGATCCGCCGCCCGGTCCCGGCCAGGCATCGCCGCAGCCGCCCGCGGACATGTATCTCCAGGACGCCTACGACCAGGATCCCTACCGGGCTCAGGACCTCTCCGCCCAGGACCCGGTCTCCGAGGCTCTCTACGACCGCGCCGCGCACCCACCCCCGCCGCCGGGCACGTACCCGCCGCAGCAGCCGCTGTACGCCCAGCCCTCCCAGTCGCCCTATTCCCCCGACCCGCACATCTGGGCCCAGACCCCGGCCCCCGAGCCCGAGGGCCCGACGCAGTACCTGCCGTACGGCGACGACCCGCGGACCACCCAGTTCGTCGGTGTGGACGACCTGGTCACCCAGGCCGGCGAGCAGCGCCACGAGCCGGACGCCTTCGCCCACCTGTTCCGCGACCAGCAGCAAGGTGGCGGCCATCCCTCGTACGACGACCACGCGTCCGTACCCGCCCCCGCTCCGCCACCGGGGCAGTACGGCGGTACACCAGGACCGGGTCAGTACGGCGGTACACCGGGGCCAGGGCAGTACGGCGGGCACCAAGATCCCGCACCGTACGGAAACGCTCCGGCACCGGGTCAGTACGGCGGGCACCAAGGCCCCGCACCGTACGGAAACGCTCCGGCACCGGGTCAGTACGGCGGGCATCCGGGGCCCGGCCCCTACGGGACCGCACCGGCGCACGGCCAGTACGGCGGCCCCGCTCCGGCGCCCGGACAGCACGCTGCGCCCGCGCCGGGTCAGTACGCGGTGGCTCCCACCCCGGAAGCGGCCGAAGCGCCCCTCCAGGAGCCCGAGCCCGTTTCCGCGCCGGTCGTGCCCAAGAAGGGCGGACGTGCGGGTGGCCTGCTGAAGTCCAGCGCCGTGATGGCAGCGGGCACGATGGTGTCCCGGCTCACCGGGTTCATCCGGTCCGCGATGATCGTCTCGGCTCTGGGACTCGCACTGCTGGGCGAGACCTTCCAGATCGCCTACCAGCTGCCGACGATGATCTACATCCTGACCGTCGGCGGCGGCCTCAACTCCGTGTTCGTCCCGCAGCTCGTACGCGCGATGAAGGAGGACAAGGACGGCGGCGAGGCCTACGCCAACCGGCTTCTGACCCTGGTCATGGTCGCCCTCGGAGTCCTCACCGCGCTCGGTATGCTCGCGGCGCCACTGCTGGTCCGCGCGCTGTCCGACCCCGTCGCCTCGAACCCCGCGGCCAACGAGACGGCCGTCACCTTCACCCGGTACTTCCTGCCGTCCATCTTCTTCATGGGCGTCCACGTGGTGATGGGACAGATCCTCAACGCCCGCGGCCGGTTCGGCGCGATGATGTGGACCCCGGTCCTGAACAACATCGTCATCATCGTCACGCTCGGCATGTTCATCTGGGTCTACGGCACCGCCGCCGACTCCGGTATGACGGTCGAGAGCATCCCGCCCGAGGGTGAGCGGCTCCTCGGGGTCGGCATCCTCCTCGGCCTCGTGGTTCAGGCCCTCGCGATGATCCCCTACCTGCGCGAGACCGGCTTCAGGCTCCGACTGCGGTTCGACTGGAAGGGCCACGGCCTCGGCAAGGCGGCGATGCTCGCCAAGTGGACGATCCTGTTCGTGCTCGCCAACCAGGCAGGCGCACTCGTCGTCATCCAGCTGGCCACGGCGTCGGTCACGGACGCCGACATCGCCGGCACCGGTTACAGCGCCTACGCCAACGCCCAGCTCATCTGGGGCCTGCCTCAGGCCATCATCACCGTCTCCCTGATGGCCGCCCTGCTGCCCCGCATCTCCCGCTCGGCAGCCGAGGAGGACGGCGGCGCGGTCCGGGACGACATCTCCCAGGGCCTGCGCACGACGGCCGTCGCCATCGTGCCGGTCTCGTTCGGTTTCGTCGCGCTCGGCGTCCCGATGTGCACGCTGATTTTCGGCTCCTCGGGTACAGGCGCGGCCACCAACATGGGCTACATGCTGATGGCGTTCGGCCTCGGCCTCATCCCGTACTCCGTGCAGTACGTCGTCCTGCGCGCCTTCTACGCCTACGAGGACACCCGGACGCCCTTCTACAACACCGTCATCGTGGCCGTGGTCAACGCGGCGGCCTCGGCACTGTGTTACTTCCTGCTGCCCTCGCGCTGGGCCGTCGTCGGCATGGCCGCCGCCTACGGCCTGGCCTACGTGATCGGTGTGGGCGTCGCCTGGCGCAGGCTGCGCAAGCGGCTCGGCGGAGACCTGGACGGTGCCCGGGTACTTCGGACGTACGCCCGGCTGTGCATCGCCTCCGTCCCGGCCGCCCTGCTCAGCGGTGCGGCCTGTTACGCGATCAGCCGCGCGCTCGGTCAGGGCGTGCTGGGGTCGTTCGCCGCGCTGCTCGCCGGCGGGGTGCTCCTGTTCGGTGTCTTCTTCGTCGCCGCCCGCCGGATGCGCATCGAGGAAGTCAACTCGCTGGTCGGCATGGTGCGCGGACGCCTGGGACGCTGAGAGCGGGGGTAGGCGCACAACCATCGTCTGCCGCCGTGTGTCGTGCATAGCGGCGGACTGTGGGCACAATTGGGTTCGGCGTCGGACTGCGCGCATCGGGAGCCGGCCGGCGCGCATCGATTGGGGAGGCAGGAACGACGGTGGCGGAACGGAGCACAGCTGCCGTCGACGTGGCAGACAACAGCGGCGATGAGCCGCTGACCGCACAGGCGGACCAGTCCACGGCCGACGGGGTGGCCAACAACCGGGAGCGGGACACGGACGGCGACGAGGCAAAGGGCAGCCCCACGAGCGAGGATTCCGGCAAGGCCTCGCCTCCCGAACTGCACAGCGGGCACAAGCTCGCCAGACGCTACCGCCTCGAGGAGTGCGTCACCCGCCTGGACGGTTTCAGCAGTTGGCGGGCCGTCGACGAGAAGCTCCGCCGCGCCGTCGGAGTCCACATCCTTCCCGCTGACCACACGCGCGCCCGCTCCGTGCTGGCCGCGGCACGCTCCTCCGCCCTTCTCGGCGACCCGCGCTTCGTCCAGGTCCTCGACGCCGTCGAGGACAACGACATCGTCTACGTCGTGCACGAGTGGCTCCCCGACGCCACCGAGCTGACCGCCCTCCTCGCCTCCGGCCCGCTGGAGGTGTACGACGCCTACCAGATGGTCAGTCAGGTCGCGGCCGCCATGGCGGCCGCCCATCGCGAAGGCCTCGCGCATCTGCGCCTGAGCCCCACCGCGGTGCTGCGGACGTCGACGGGTCAGTGGCGGATCCGCGGGCTCGCCGTCAACGCCGCCCTGCGCGGCATCAGTTCCGACACCCCTCAGCGCACCGACACCGAGGCCATCGGCGCCCTGCTGTACGCCGCCCTCACCCAGCGCTGGCCGTACGAGAGCGACGCCCACGGTCTGGCCGGTCTGCCCAAGGACATCGGACTGATCCCGCCGGACCAGGTGCGCGCGGGCGTCCACCGCGGCCTTTCCGAACTCGCCATGCGGGCGCTCGCCAACGACGGCGCCACCGCCTCCCGCCACGAGTCCCCCTGCACCACGCCGGAAGAACTGGTCAAGGCGATCGGCGAGATGCCCCGCATCCGCCCGCCCGAGCCGGCGTACACTGCCCCGCCCCAGTACCAGCGCACGGCCTACCAGCAGGGCGCCTACGGCCGCACCGCGCCACACCCTCGCGTCACCCAGCCGGCACCGGCCCCGCCGCCCCCGCTGCAGAGCCGCACCGGCAAGGCACTGAAGTGGAGCGTCTCCGCCCTGCTGATCGCCGCACTCGGCCTGGGCAGCTGGCAGCTCGCGGACGCGATCATGGAGCGGGGCGGCAAGGCCGACGACCAGAACCAGACGCAGACGACCGACGGCAACGACAAGAACAGCGAGCAGACCAAGCCGGTCAAGCCCATCAGCGTCCAAGGAGCCCAGGAGTACGTCGCCGAGGGCGTAGCCCAGGCCCCGGGAGACGTGACCAAGACCTACGACGGCGACCGTTCCACCTACTGGCGTACGAAAAAGTACGTCGACGGGCCGACACTCGCGCCGTACAAGCCCGGCGTCGGCATCGTCTACGACCTCGGATCGGCGCAGGAGCTATCGACGGCGTCGATAGGTCTGCGGTACGCCGGTGATCACACGACGGTGCACCTCTACGCCACCGATTCACTGTCGCCCTCGACAGGCATCGACGGAATGGAGAAGATCGCGACCGCCACGACCAGTGGCACCTCGCTCACGGTGAAGGCAGCCAAGCCACTCAAGACCCAGTACGTCCTGCTGTGGATCACGGCCGTGCCGAGTGCTCCCTCCGACGGCTACAGCGGCGCCGGGTACAAGCAGGCCGTCACCGACGTGACGTTCAAGGGCTGAGAGCCCGCCGGGGAAGAGGGAGAGGAGGCCCATGGCGGATGACACCGCATACAGCGGCATCAGCGATCAGGACCTCCTCGCCCGGCATGTCGAGGGCGACACCGACGCCTTCGGTGAGCTCGTACGCCGCCACCGTGACCGCCTCTGGGCGGTGGCCCTGCGGACGCTGGGGGACCGCGAGGAGGCCGCTGACGCCGTTCAGGACGCCCTGGTCTCCGCCTACCGGGCGGCTCATACCTTCCGCGGGCAGGCAGCCGTCACCACATGGCTGCACCGGATCACGGTGAACGCCTGCCTGGACCGCGCCCGCAAGGCCGCCTCCCGCAAGACCGCCCCCGTCGACGACACCGAGCGCCTGGAGCAGCTTCTGGAGCCGCACGAGTCGGCCTCGGCCCCCGCCGAGCGCAACGACCTGCACCGCCAGCTGCTGGAGGCCCTGGGCACCCTGCCGGCCGACCAGCGGGCGGCCCTGGTTCTGGTGGACATGCAGGGTTACCCGGTCGCAGAGGCCGCCCGGATCCTCGAGGTGCCGACCGGCACGATCAAGAGCCGGTGCGCCCGGGGCAGAGCCAGACTTCTGCCGCTGCTCACCCACCTGCGCCCCGAGGGCAGCGGCGAGGACGGGAGGCCCGGCACCGAACGGAACCGGGCGCAGGGGACATCCGTCCCACCCGCAGCGGGACCGCACCGTGCGGGTCCGTCGAGCGCGGGGCCGAGCGATTCAGCCGTAGTGAAGGGCGGAGGTGGACGAGCGTGACGTCGTCGACGACAGACATGACCGGGCACCCGGACGTCGCGGAGATCTCCGACCTCGCCGAAGGCCTGCTCCCGCCCTCGCGGACCACAGATCTACGGCGGCACCTGGAGACCTGCGCGCTCTGCGCCGACGTCTACACGTCGCTGGAGGAGATCCAGGGACTGCTCGGCACGCTGCCGGGACCGGCTCGGATGCCCGACGACGTGGCCGGCCGGATCGATGCCGCCCTGGCCGACGAGGCCCGGCTGAACGCCACTGCACCGGAAGCTCACGAGTACACGCCTGCCGCTACCGCGCCCGCCGCCTCGGGCAGGAACGACGGCACCCACGTTTCACGTGAAACATGGTCATCGGCAGACCGGCCCGCCGGACGTGCCCGCCCTTCATTCACCGGACCGGGCCGCAAGGACCGCCGACGAAGTGGGCGACGCAGGATCGCCGTCCTCAGCGCCGTCGCCGCCGCTGCCGCCCTCGGGCTCGGTTCCGTGCTCGTCTCCTCACTCAGCGGGGACGACTCGTCCGAGGACACCGCCCACGGGCAGCAGACCGCTCTCGCGGACACCTTCTCCGAGGGACAGCTGAAGGAACAGGTCACCGATCTCCTCGCCAGTGAGCAGGGCGCGCAGAACGGTCCGCGTACACCGCGCAGCTTCGGCACGGAGTCCGAGGCCAGTGGTGAGAACCATGTCTTCAAGCAGCCGACGGTCCCCGAGTGCGTCCAGAAGGGCATCGGCCGCGACGACGCTGCGCTCGCCACCAAGGAGGGCGTCTACAAGGGCAAGGAAGCGCTGCTCGTCGTGGTGCCCGACGCCTCGAACGACAGCCGTGTCACCGCGTACATCGTCGAGTCGGCGTGTGTGGATCAGCCTGCTGTGAGCAAGGCCAAGATCCTCCTGAAGCACTCTTACGCACGTTCCTGAGCACTGAGATCTGTTCCTCTTCAAGCACTGGCATCTGTTCCTCGTCCCGTCGGCCCGGGACTTCCACTCCGTGTGCCCCGACACAGCGGGAATGCGCGCCCCGTAGGATCCGTTGGGTGGGGTGAGAGCTCCGAGAGAAGCTCCACCCGGCCCTGAAGACGCAGTCCAGAGACGAGGAATGAAGCCGTGAGCGACGTCCGAAACGTGATCATCATCGGCTCCGGGCCCGCCGGCTACACGGCGGCGCTCTACACCGCGCGCGCGTCGCTGAAGCCGCTGGTGTTCGAGGGCGCCGTCACAGCGGGCGGTGCGCTGATGAACACCACCGAGGTGGAGAACTTCCCGGGCTTCCAGGACGGCATCATGGGCCCCGAGCTCATGGACAACATGCGTGCCCAGGCAGAGCGCTTCGGCGCCGAGCTGATCCCGGACGATGTCGTCGCCGTCGACCTGACCGGTGAGATCAAGACCGTCACCGACACCGCGGGCACCGTTCACCAGGCCAAGGCCGTCATCGTCACCACCGGCTCCCAGCACCGCAAGCTCGGTCTGCCGAACGAAGACGCCCTGTCCGGCCGCGGCGTCTCCTGGTGCGCGACCTGCGACGGCTTCTTCTTCAAGGACCAGGACATCGCTGTGATCGGCGGCGGTGACACCGCGATGGAGGAGGCCACGTTCCTCTCCCGCTTCGCCAAGTCCGTGACGATCGTCCACCGCCGTGACACCCTGCGTGCCTCCAAGGCGATGCAGGAGCGCGCCTTCGCCGACCCCAAGATCTCGTTCGTCTGGGACAGCGAGGTCGCCGAGGTACAGGGCGAGCAGAAGCTCTCGGGCCTGAAGCTGCGCAACGTCAAGACCGGCGAGCTTTCGGACCTGGCGGTGACCGGCCTGTTCATCGCGATCGGCCACGACCCGCGCACGGAGCTCTTCAAGGGCCAGCTCGACCTGGACCCGGAGGGCTACCTGAAGGTGGACGCCCCGTCGACCCACACCAACGTGACCGGTGTCTTCGGCGCCGGTGACGTGGTCGACCACACCTACCGCCAGGCGATCACCGCCGCCGGCACCGGCTGCTCCGCCGCGCTCGACGCCGAGCGTTTCCTCGCCGCGCTCACCGACGGGGACAAGGCCGAGCCCGAGAAGACCACTGTCTGACCCCTTCCACCCCACGCACCAACCAGTTAAGGAGCCCGCCGTGGCCGAAGCCCTGAAGAAGGTGACCGACGCCTCCTTCGACGAGGACGTCCTCAAGAGCGACAAGCCCGTCCTGGTGGACTTCTGGGCCGCCTGGTGCGGTCCGTGCCGCCAGATCGCGCCGTCCCTCGAGGCGATCGCCGCCGAGTACGGCGACAAGATCGAGGTCGTCAAGCTGAACATCGACGAGAACCCGGGTACGGCCGCCAAGTACGGCGTCATGTCCATCCCGACCCTGAACGTCTACCAGGGCGGCGAGGTCGCCAAGACCATCGTCGGTGCCAAGCCGAAGGCCGCGCTCGTCCGCGACCTCCAGGACTTCATCGCCGACTGACGTTTCACGTGAAACACGAATGGGCCGACCCGTCCGGGTCGGCCCATTTCGCATGGAAGCGGTTGTCGACACCGCAGCGCCGCTACAGCGGCCGCAGCGCCGGTTCCTTCTGCACGGCTCCGAGCAGGCGATCCAGTGCCATCTCCACATCTTCCTTCCAGGACAGCGTGGAACGCAGATCCAGCCGCAGCCGCGGATGGCTGGGATGGGGCCGGACCGTCTTGAAGCCCACAGCCAGCAGGTGGTCCGCGGGCAGGACACAGGCGGGCTCTTTCCAGCGGGCATCCCCGAACGCCTCGATCGCCTTGAAACCCCGGCGCAGCAGATCCTTGGCGACTGTCTGAACCATCACCCGGCCCAGTCCCTGCCCCTGATAGCCCGGCATCACGAACGCGGTCATCAACTGCACCGCATCGGGAGAGACAGGGCTGGTGGGAAAGGCCGTCGAGCGCGGTACGTACGCCGGTGGAGCGTAGAGGACAAAGCCCACCGGAGCATCGTCGACGTAGACCACCCGGCCGCACGATCCCCAGTCCAGCAGGACGGCGGAGATCCAGGACTCCTTCTCCAGGGCCGGCGTGCCTGCCTCTACCGCGGCTTCACCGCTGACGGGGTCCAGCTCCCAGAAGACGCACGAGCGACAGCGCTGGGGAAGGTCCTGAAGGTTGTCCAGCGTGAGCGGTACGAGCCGGCGCCCCATGAAGGCCTTTCCTCGCTTCCTTCGCCCGCCGCGTCGCGGGCCGCTGTCAGAGCGCTCCGTTCCCTGAGCAGGCTGCCGATGAACCCACCGACCGCACCCAGCCCCAAGCCCGCGCTCACCAATCCGGTGCGGCTCATCGTTCGCATGGCCCCTGCCTTCCTCTCAGAGGTACCGCCAGGTGCTCGCGCCATCCTGATCGCATCGTATCCACGATGCGGTAACCCCGACACCGACGGAAAGCAAAGGGCGGGCCGTGTTCCGGTACGCACCGGACACGACCCGCCCCGTCAGCAGGTGGAGCACCGCCCGTGCTCCATCTGCCCTGGCCTCAGGAGTCGAGCTCCTCGGCTTCACCGTCCAGGAGGCCCTTCTGCAGCACGGGCCCTTCACCGGGAGCGAGGCTCCCAAGGATCCGCTCAAGGTCCTCCATGGAAGCGAACTCCACGGTGATCTTTCCTTTTTTCTGCCCCAGGTCGACCTTCACCCGGGTCTCGAAGCGATCCGAGAGCCGTGTCGCCAAGTCCGAGAGCGCCGGGGAGACCAGAGCACCGGCGCGCGGGCCCTTGGCGCGCTGCGCCTTCTGGGGCCGGGAACCCATCAAGGTGACGATCTCTTCGACGGACCGCACCGAAAGCCCCTCGGCCACGATCCGATGCGCCAGCCGGTCCTGCTCCTCAGGGTCCTCCACGGAGAGCAGTGCCCGCGCGTGCCCGGCGGAGAGCACTCCGGCAGCCACTCGGTTCTGAACCTTCGGCGACAGCTTCAGCAGACGCAGCGTGTTGGAAACCTGGGGACGGGAGCGACCGATGCGGTCCGCCAGCTGGTCATGCGTACAGTTGAAGTCCTTCAGCAGCTGGTCGTAGGCGAAGGCCTCTTCCAGCGGGTTCAGCTGGGCCCGGTGCAGGTTCTCCAGCAGCGCGTCCAGGAGGAGCTTCTCGTCCTCTGTGGCCCGCACGATCGCTGGGATGGCATCCATCTCCAGCTCTCGGCAAGCCCGGAGTCGACGCTCGCCCATGATGAGCTCGTAGCGTCCGGGCCCCGTCTGACGGACCACGACCGGCTGGAGGAGACCGACCTCCCTGATGGAGGTGACAAGCTCGGCCAGCGCGTCGTCGTCGAAGTCCTTCCGCGGCTGCTTCGGATTCGGCGTGATGGCCTCGAGGGGGACCTCCGCGAAGTGCGCCCCCATGGGCGGCCTCAGCCCGTCCATACCGCTCGGTGCCGCACTGCGCGCCGCCGACTCCTCCGTTTCACGTGGAACCGGGGGCAGCGTCGCGACCTTCGCGGCGGCCACTCCACGGTCGCTCGGCAGCAGGGGCATCGTCCCCTGCGGCGCGGAAGCCGCACTCCCCAGTGCCGCCGAAGCCACCGACTTCTCCGTCGGAGCATTGGGGATCAGTGCGCCTAGACCTCGGCCCAGCCCCCTCCGTCGATCACTCACTGGATCCCCTCCACCATGTTCGGGTCGTTCTGTGCGCCGATGTGGGCGTGCGTCGCGTCGTAACTGACACCTACACCCTTCAGCGCGATCTCGCGAGCTGCCTCCAGATAGGAGAGCGCTCCACTCGATCCTGGATCGTAGGTCAGTACCGTCTGTCCGTAACTCGGGGCCTCGGAGATACGAACCGACCGCGGAATACTCGTCCGCAGCACCTCGTCACCGAAGTGACTGCGCACCTCGTCAGCGACCTGGGACGCGAGTCGCGTCCGGCCGTCGTACATGGTGAGCAGAATCGTCGACACATGCAGCGTGGGGTTGAGGTGCCCCCGGACCAGGTCGACGTTCCGCAGCAGCTGCCCCAGTCCTTCCAGCGCGTAGTACTCGCACTGGATCGGGATCAGTACCTCCTGGCCCGCGACGAGCGCGTTGACTGTCAGCAGGCCGAGGGAGGGCGGGCAGTCGATGAGGATGTAGTCCAGCGGCTGCTCGTACGCCTGGATCGCCCGCTGAAGCCGGCTTTCGCGCGCCACCAGAGAGACCAGCTCGATCTCCGCACCGGCGAGATCGATCGTGGCGGGTGCACAGAAGAGACCCTCGACGTCGACTACCGGCTGGACCACTTCGGACAGTGGCCTGCTCTCGACCAGCACGTCGTAAATGGATGGGACGTCGGCGTGATGGTCGATGCCCAGCGCTGTGGAGGCATTGCCCTGCGGATCGAGGTCGACGACCAGGACCCTGGCACCGTGCAGAGCGAGCGACGCCGCAAGATTGACGGTCGTCGTCGTCTTGCCCACACCGCCCTTCTGATTGGCGACCACCATGACCCTGGTCTGCTCGGGCCGCGGCAGTCCCTCGCCGGCGCGTCCCAGAACCTCCACCGCCAGTTGGGCGGCACGACCGATCGGAGTGTCGTCCATCGGAGGCGGTGTTTCACGTGAAACATCCGCCCCCATCGACTCGGTACGGGGACCGGGGACCGGATCGGTCATCGGTCCCGCGATATTGGCGTCGGACCGCAAGGATTCACTCTCCTCGACTTCAGGCTCGCAATGAACAGAGCCTCCCATGTCTTCGGGGTCATGAACCAGTGAGGCCTGGTGTTCTGTGGAGAAATCCACCTCTGTGGACAACTCCGTGCCCTCCCCGAGCGACCCGAGAGGCTTTCGGTCACGAGGGTCGGCCGCAGCGCGGCCGCGACTGATGATGCCGTGCAGCAGTGAGCGACGTTTCACGTGAAACACGATGCACAGCAGCCGAAGCCGAACTGTCGCGACACTCCGGCGCGCGAAGGTTCGGCAGCTTGTGTGGAGTACTGCCGACCTTCAGGGCCCATCAGAACAGAGAGGCGCCGCCCACGCCCATTGCGGCTACCCGCGCGGCTATCCGCGACGCCGACGCGTCCGCCCCGTCCGGGCCGCCTTGGCCCGCTTGGCGGCAAAACGCACGCCTCCCGGGCTTTCCCCGACCTCGACCCGCACCACGGTGGACATGGGGTTCACGACGCCCTCACCGACATGCAGGATGGACGTCTCCACCGCACCCAGCTTGCTCAGCGCCGAGGCCGCGGCCTTCAGCTCGTCCTCGGCCGTATCGCCCTTGAGAGCGAGCATCTCGCCGTACGGGCGCAACAGCGGAACCCCCCATGTGGCCAGACGGTCCAGCGGGGCGACGGCACGAGCCGTCACCACATGCACCGGCGGCATCTTGCCCATGACCTCCTCGGCCCGGCCACGCACGACCGTGACATGGTCGAGACCCAGCAACTCCACGACCTCGGTCAGAAAGTTGGTACGCCGCAGCAGCGGCTCCAAGAGCGTGATCTTCAGGTCTTCCCGGACGAGCGCCAGCGGGATTCCCGGCAGGCCCGCACCCGAACCGACATCGCACACCGTCACACCCTCGGGCACAACCTCCGAGAGCACCGCGCAGTTCAGCAGATGGCGCTCCCACAGGCGGGGAACCTCGCGTGGACCGATCAGGCCACGCTTCACTCCCGCCTCGGCGAGCAGCTCCGCGTAGCGGACCGCATCCGCGTACCGATCACCGAACACGTCGCGTGCCTGCTCAGGCACAGGGGGAAGCTCCGCTGCCTCCGTCACAGGGGGACCGTCCTTCCGTACGGCACCGGCGCACCAGTCGCCGCTACAAGAACCACCAGAACTATCAGGCTGACAAAATCCGGCCCCGCCTGCGCAACAGACGGGGCCGGAGAACGTGAGAACAGGTCAGGCGGGAAGCACGACGACGAAGCGCTCGGGCTCCTCGCCCTCGGACTCGCTGCGCAGCCCCGCGGCCTTGACCGCGTCGTGCACGACCTTGCGCTCGAACGGCGTCATCGGCTTCATTCGCACGGGCTCGCCGCTGCTCCTGACCTCGGCAGCGGCCTTGGCGCCCAGCTCGGAGAGCTCGGCCCGCTTCCCGGCCCGGTAACCCGCGATGTCGAGCATCAGCCGACTGCGGTCGCCGGTCTCCCGGTGCACGGCCAGGCGCGTGAGCTCCTGCAGAGCCTCCAGCACCTCACCGTCCCGGCCGACCAGCTTCTGCAGGTCACGGCTGTTCGAGTCGCTGATGATCGAGACAGAGGCACGGTCGGCCTCGACGTCCATGTCGATGTCGCCGTCGAGGTCGGCGATGTCGAGCAGGCCCTCCAGGTAGTCCGCAGCGATCTCGCCCTCGTTCTCGAGGCGAGTCAGGGTGTCTGCACCCTCGGCAGCGGCGGAGGTGGTGCCTTCCGTCACGGGATGGGCTCCTTCTTACTTCTTCGACGGGGACTTGGGCCGCTGCGGGCCCTTGCGCTGTCCGGACTGGGCCTTGCTACGGCCACCGCCGCCGGACTTCTGAGCCGGCTTGTTGGCGCCGGCGGCAGGCTTGGCGTCCTGCGGTTCGTCCGACTTGGTCAGCGACGTTTTCGACTCGGGCTCACCGGCCACCTTCGCGGCCTGGCGCTGAGACTTGCTCTGCCGCTTGGGCTGCTGGCGCTTGGGAGTGGCCGGAGTGGTCACGGTCGCGCCGTCCTCGGTCTGGGCGGAGACCGCGGCGTCGTTCTTCACCACGGTGCCGTCGGCCTGGGCCGCCATGCCCGCCTTGTTCAGACCGTTGATGAACTTCCGCTCGAACTCGTTGCGGTCCCGGCCCTTGGCGACGATGGCCTTCACGATGGCCTTCTCACCACGACCACGCGTCTTGCCGTGCTGCGTGACGCTCTTCTGCAGTCGCTCCAGGTAGGCGGCCTGCGCCTTGGAACCCGGCGTCGGGTTGTTGCGGATGACGTACATCTGCTGGCCCATGGTCCACACGTTGGTGGTCAGCCAGTAGACGAGGACACCGACGGGGAAGTTGATGCCGAAGACGGCGAACATGACCGGGAAGACATACATCAGCATCTTCTGCTGCTGCATGAACGGCGTCTTGACCGTCGTGTCGACGTTCTTGGTCATCAGCTGGCGCTGGGTGAAGAACTGCGACGCCGACATCAGCACGATCATGATCGCGGTGACGATCCGGACGTCCGTCAGCGAGGAACCGAGAGCCTCCACCGCGGACGCGCCGTCGGTGAACTTCGAGGCCAGCGGCGCGCCGAAGATGTGAGCCTTCTGCGCACTCTCCAGCAGGCCCTTGTCGATCACACCGATGGTGTCGTTCGACGCGATGCTGTTGAGCACGTGGTACAGGGCGAAGAAGAACGGAGACTGCGCCAGGATGGGAAGGCACGAGGAGAGCGGGTTGGTACCCGTCTCCTTGTACAGCTTCATCATCTCTTCGGACTGGCGCTGCTTGTCGTTCTTGTAGCGCTCCTGGATCTTCTTCATCTCCGGCTGGAGCGTCTGCATCCCGCGCGTCGCCTTGATCTGCTTCACGAAGAGCGGGATCAGGCAGATACGGATGAGAATCACCAGGGACACGATGGACAGGCCCCAGGCCCATCCGGTGTCAGGGCCGAAGATGGCGCCGTACACGCTGTGGAACTGGACGATGACCCAGGAGACAGGTGTCGTGATGAAGCTGAAGAGGCTGGCAATCGTGTCCACTAATCATGCTCCTTGGGCATGGGGCTGGGTCTCTGCGGCCGGGCTCGGAGGACTGGACTGGCTCGTCGGAGCAGTCTGTCCCTCGGTGGCCGGTTCGGCGGCGGAGGGCCCGCCCTTGCGTGCACGCCAGGCGCCGCGCAGCATTTCGTGCCACCGCGGACGCTTACGCGGCGGAACATGGTCCACGCCGCCCAGCGACCACGGATTGCACCGCAGGATCCGCCAAGCGGTGAGCGCCGTGCCCTTGATGGCACCGTGCCGGTCTATGGCCGTGTAGCCGTAGTGGGAACACGACGGGTAGTACTTGCACACCGGCCCCAGCAGCGGACTGATCGTCCACTGGTACAGCTTGATCAGAGCCAGCAGCGGGTACTTCATCGCGCGCCCCCTCCCAGCAGCCGCTCCAGGGCGGCATCCAGGTCTCGGGCCAGCTGTGCATGGTCTGCGTCACCCGCACCGGGTAGCGCTCGTACGACTACCAGGCTACCGGGGGGCAACAGGTCGATCCGGTCGCGCATCAGATGGCGAAACCTGCGCTTCACCTTGTTGCGCACGACCGCACCACCCACGGCCTTGCTCACGACGAAACCCGCACGTGTCGGGGGAGCGCTCTCCCCAGGCGCGTGCGGGTCCGTGGCACCGCTTCGAAGATGGACGACGAGGACCGGGCGGCCGGCCCGGCGACCTCGTCGTACAGCGGTCGCGAAGTCCTCGCGCCGCCTCAGCCGGTTCTCGGTGGGCAGCACGATGTCATGACCTGACCGGGATCAGGCGGACAGACGGGCGCGACCCTTGCTACGGCGAGTCGCGAGAATCGCGCGGCCGGCACGGGTACGCATACGCAGCCGGAAACCGTGGGTCTTCGCGCGGCGACGGTTGTTCGGCTGGAAGGTGCGCTTGCTCACTCGGGGGCTCCAGAAAGAATCGGGGTTGGCGGGGTGCCGTCCTGGCTGTCACCGTGCGCCCACGAGTAGCTCGCGTTACGCCCGAGTGCACCGCTTTTCGATCACCTTGGACGTGACCTGTGCCCATCGGAGGCAGGCGGCAGCAGCCATCGACAACTCGACTTGGTTACGGTACGTGGGACTGCGCCATTCGGTCAAACCAGCGGTGACCGGGAGACGCTTGTCCACAGGCTGGGGACAACAACTTGAACCCTACCGGCCGCGCTGACTACCGTGAATGGACTCCGATTCGTTCCCTTATCCCTGCCCCACCCGAGTTTCATCCCGACCCGTCCCCGAATCACACCTTCGAGGGACTCGTGAGAGAGCGTGCCCTGTGGCTGACGTACCTGCCGATCTTGCCGCAGTGTGGCCACGCGTACTGGAGCAACTCCTCGGGGAGGGCCGCGGGCAAGGTGTCGAGTCGAAGGACGAGCACTGGATCCGACGCTGCCAGCCCCTCGCACTGGTCGCCGACACCGCCCTGCTCGCCGTACCGAACGAATTCGCGAAGGGCGTACTGGAGGGCCGCCTCGCCCCCATCGTCAGCGAGACGCTGAGCCGTGAATGCGGCCGCCCCATCCGCATCGCGATCACCGTCGACGACACCGCGGGCGAACCCGCCGGCCCCACCCCGCCGGCGCCCCCCGCCCGCCCCCAGCCCCGCTACGAGGAGCCCGAGCTCCCCGCCCCCGGCGGCCAGGGCCGCGACGAATACGAGAGCTACGACGGATACGGCCGCCACCGCGCCGAACAGCTCCCCACCGCCCGCCCCGCCTACCCGCAGGAGTACCAGCGCCCCGAGCCCGGCTCCTGGCCGCGCCCGGCACAGCAGGACGACTACGGCTGGCAGCAGCAGCGCCTCGGCTTCCCGGAACGGGACCCCTACGCGTCACCGCCGCAGGAGTCCTACGGCCCGGACCCGTACGGCAAGGACGCGTACCAGCAGGACTACCGTCCGCAGTCCCCGGACCGCCCGCCGTACGACTCCCAGCGCGGCGACTCCCGCGGTGACTACGAACGCAACGACTACGAACGCAACGACTACGAACAGCCCCGCGGCGACTACGACCAGCGTGGCCCCCGCCGGGACCTGCCCGAGCCGCAGTCCGGCTCCGGACACGTCCACCGCGGCGGTCCCGTCGGACCCGGCCCCGCCACCGGCGCCCCCGGCCCGCTGGCCGCACAGCCCGCGCCGGCGACGGGCCCGGGCGAGCCGACCGCACGACTGAACCCGAAGTACCTCTTCGACACCTTCGTCATCGGCGCCTCCAACCGCTTCGCCCACGCGGCGGCCGTCGCCGTCGCCGAAGCACCCGCGAAGGCGTACAACCCGCTCTTCATCTACGGGGAGTCGGGCCTCGGCAAGACCCATCTCCTGCACGCGATCGGGCACTACGCCCGCAGCCTCTACCCCGGCACACGCGTGCGCTACGTGAGCTCGGAGGAGTTCACCAACGAGTTCATCAACTCCATCCGCGACGGCAAGGGCGACAGCTTCCGCAAGCGCTACCGCGAGATGGACATCCTGCTCGTCGACGACATCCAGTTCCTCGCGGACAAGGAGTCGACTCAGGAGGAGTTCTTCCACACCTTCAACACGCTCCACAACGCGAACAAGCAGATCGTCCTCTCCTCCGACCGGCCCCCCAAGCAGCTGGTCACGCTGGAGGACCGGCTGCGGAACCGTTTCGAGTGGGGCCTGATCACCGACGTCCAGCCGCCCGAGCTGGAGACGCGCATCGCGATCCTGCGCAAGAAGGCGGTCCAGGAGCAGCTCAACGCCCCGCCGGAGGTACTGGAGTTCATCGCCTCCCGGATCTCGCGCAACATCCGCGAACTGGAGGGCGCGCTGATCCGGGTCACGGCGTTCGCATCGCTCAACCGGCAGCCGGTCGACCTGGGCCTCACGGAGATCGTCCTGAAGGACCTGATCCCCGGCGGCGAGGACTCGGCACCCGAGATCACCTCCACGGCCATCATGGGCGCGACCGCCGACTACTTCGGCCTCACCGTCGAGGACCTGTGCGGCACCTCGCGCGGGCGCGCACTGGTGACGGCCCGGCAGATCGCGATGTACCTGTGCCGCGAGCTGACGGACCTCTCCCTGCCGAAGATCGGCGCGTTGTTCGGCGGCCGGGACCACACCACCGTGATGCACGCAGACCGCAAGATCCGCAATCTGATGGCCGAGCGGCGCTCCATCTACAACCAGGTCACCGAGCTGACCAACCGCATCAAGAACGGCTGACACCGCCCGCACCGGTCACCGAGGCGCCCCGGACACCCCTGGGGCGCCTTTCCCGTGCCCCCGTGCCCCCCGTTGCCTCCGTGCCCGTACTTGCGGCCCTGCGCCCCCGCTGCTGCCCGTACACCTGCGGCCCTGTGCTGCCGGCGCCCCCTGCGTCCCGTGCCTGTGCACGCGTCCCGCACCTGCGATCCGTGTCCGGGACCGTCTCGGCGGGTCCGCAGCGGTGCGGCGCGGCAGGGACCGGACCCGCCCAGGACCCGCCCCCGCTCCTCCACTGTTCGAATTCCTGCCGGGTTACGGCCGCTCTCCACAGATTCGGTGACTTTTTTCCGTCCACACCTTGGGGACTGGGAAGTTGTCCCGATCCTGTCCACAGGCCAGGGTGTTACGAGATCATCGGGGCAGGTCAGGTCCCTGTGGATTCGTGGACGAACACTATCCACAGCCTGTGGACAGTGAAACGGTCCACAGGCTGTGCACGAAGTTGTCCACGGGCAACCCACAGGCTGAGGCGAGTTGTCCCCAGCGATCTCCAGCTTCTCCACACGCCTGTCCACTGTTCGGCAACCTGACGCGCCCCGTCACCGCGTCGAGTGAAAGGCGTCACATCGAGAGCCCTGGTTGGGCTGTGGGCAACCTGGGTAAACCTGGGGACGGCTCTGGGGAGAAGTCGCCCCTCCCTGTGCACGGTGTGTGCAGAACTTTCTGTTCTCCACAGACGAGCCCGGTTGTCCACCGGCTCCGCCCACAGGCACGGTGGACAAAAAACCTGCTCTGACCTGGGCAAACGAGGTTATCCACGGTATCCACAGGCCCTACTACTACTAACGACTAGAGAGAGTGCGGAATTCGTTTCGAAGTGGGTCCTGTGCACAACTCGCCCTCTCGAGCCCGGCCGCCCCTCGTCACGACTTGACCCCGAACGGCACCTACTGTCAGTGGGGTGCGTCAGACTGGTCCCCGGTGTTCTGCCCCTCACGGGGACCGACGACACCGACTCAGACGACGAAGGCCAGGCAGAGCGAGCAGCGCCGGCAACAGCAGGAGGCGGCAACAGTGAAGATCCGGGTGGAACGCGACGTACTCGCGGAGGCAGTGGCCTGGGCGGCTCGCAGCCTTCCGGCCCGTCCGCCGGCGCCGGTCCTCGCGGGCCTGCTGCTGAAGGCCGAGGAGGGGCAGCTGAGCCTGTCCAGCTTCGACTACGAGGTCTCCGCGCGGGTCTCGGTGGAGGCGGAGATCGAGGAGGAGGGCACGGTCCTGGTCTCGGGCCGCCTGCTCGCCGACATCTCCCGCGCCCTCCCCAACCGGCCGGTGGAGATCTCCACAGACGGTGTACGGGCGACGGTGGTCTGCGGCTCCTCGCGGTTCACCCTCCACACCCTGCCTGTGGAGGAGTACCCGGCGCTGCCGCAGATGCCGGAGGCGACGGGCACGGTCCCCGGCGAGGTGTTCGCCTCGGCCGTGCAGCAGGTCGCCATCGCCGCCGGCCGTGACGACACGCTGCCCGTCCTCACCGGTGTGCGCATCGAGATCGAGGGCGACTCGGTGACGCTGGCCTCCACCGACCGCTACCGCTTCGCGGTCCGCGAGTTCCTGTGGAAGCCGGAGAATCCGGACGTCTCCGCGGTCGCCCTGGTGCCCGCCAAGACGCTGCAGGACACCGCCAAGGCGCTGACCAGCGGCGACCAGGTGATCCTGGCGCTGTCCGGCTCGGGCGCCGGCGAGGGCCTGATCGGTTTCGAGGGCGCGGGCCGCCGGACGACGACGCGGCTGCTGGAGGGCGACCTCCCGAAGTACAAGACGCTGTTCCCGACGGAGTTCAACAGCGTCGCCGTGATCGAGACGGCTCCCTTCGTGGAGGCCGTCAAGCGCGTGGCCCTGGTCGCCGAGCGCAACACCCCGGTCCGGCTCAGCTTCGAGCAGGGCGTGCTCATCCTGGAGGCCGGCTCCAGCGACGACGCACAGGCTGTGGAAAGGGTGGACGCACAGCTGGAGGGCGACGACATCTCGATCGCCTTCAACCCGACGTTCCTGCTGGACGGTCTGAGCGCGATCGACTCTCCGGTGGCGCAGCTGTCCTTCACGACGTCCACGAAGCCGGCGCTGCTCAGCGGCAGGCCCGCGGTGGACGCCGAGGCGGACGAGGCCTACAAGTACCTGATCATGCCGGTGCGGCTGAGCGGCTGAGCGGCTCGGCTCATCGGGTGGGGCGCCGGTTGTCCACAGGGTGAGGGCAAACCCGCAGGTGAGGGCGTACGTATGAGCGCGTACGCCCACAGCTGTGCACGGGCGTCCGGGTTTAGGCTCGGACGTGGGTACGAAAGTGCCGCGGCACGCATCGTCGGGTCATCCGTCGGGTCAGGACGTGCCGTCCCGCCCCTCGCACACCTAAGGAAACGCAACTGATGGAGCTCGGTCTCGTCGGCCTCGGCAAGATGGGCGGCAACATGCGCGAGCGGATCCGCCGCGCGGGCCACACCGTCGTCGGATACGACCGCAATCCGGACCTCGCCGACGTCCACAGCCTGGAAGAGCTTGTGGGCAAGCTCAGCGCCCCGCGCGTGGTCTGGGTCATGGTCCCGGCCGGTGAGGCCACCCAGGCCACCGTCGACCGCCTCGGCGAGCTGCTGGAGCCCGGTGACATCGTCGTGGACGGCGGGAACTCCCGCTGGACGGACGACGAGAAGCACGCCGAGGAGCTGGCCGCCAAGGGCATAGGCTTCGTCGACTGCGGCGTCTCCGGCGGCGTGTGGGGCCTGGAGAACGGTTACGCGCTGATGTACGGCGGCGACGCGGACGACGTCGCCCGGGTGCAGCCGGTCTTCGACGCCCTCAAGCCGGAGGGCGACTTCGGCGCCGTGCACGCCGGCAAGGTGGGCTCCGGCCACTTCGCGAAGATGGTCCACAACGGCATCGAGTACGCCATGATGCAGGCCTACGCCGAGGGCTGGGAGCTGCTGGAGAAGGTCGACTCCGTGGAGAACGTCCGCGAGGTCTTCCGGTCCTGGCAGGAGGGCACGGTGATCCGTTCCTGGCTGCTGGACCTGGCGGTCAACGCGCTCGACGAGGACGAGCACCTCGGTGAGCTGCGGGGCTACGCGCAGGACTCCGGTGAGGGACGCTGGACTGTGGAGGCCGCGATCGACAACGCGGTGCCGCTGCCGGCGATCACGGCGTCGCTGTTCGCGCGGTTCGCGTCCCGGCAGGACGACTCGCCGCAGATGAAGATGATCGCCGCGCTGCGCAATCAGTTCGGTGGCCACGCGGTCGAGAAGAAGTAGGCAACACCCGAAGGTCAACACCGGAGGGTCAACACCCGAAGGCTGGGGAGGTCGGCGAAACGACCATGCACGTCACGCATCTGTCGCTGGCCGACTTCCGCTCGTACGCCCGGGTCGAGGTCCCGCTCGACCCGGGCGTCACCGCCTTCGTCGGTCCGAACGGGCAGGGCAAGACGAATCTCGTCGAGGCGGTCGGCTATCTCGCCACGCTCGGCAGCCACCGGGTCTCCTCCGATGCGCCCCTGGTCCGGATGGGCGCCGAGCGTGCGGTGATCCGCGCTCAGGTCAGGCAGGGGGAGCGGCAGCAGCTGATCGAGCTGGAGCTGAACCCGGGCAAGGCCAACCGTGCCCGTATCAACAGGTCCTCGCAGGTCAGACCGCGTGACGTGCTGGGCATCGTGCGTACCGTGCTGTTCGCGCCCGAGGATCTCGCCCTGGTGAAGGGTGACCCCGGTGAGCGGCGCCGCTTCCTGGACGAGCTGATCACCGCCCGCTCCCCGCGCATGGCCGGGGTGCGTTCCGACTACGACCGGGTCCTCAAGCAGCGCAACACCCTGCTGAAGTCGGCCGCGCTCGCCCGCCGTCACGGTGGCCGCGCGATGGACCTGTCCACGCTGGACGTATGGGACCAGCACCTCGCGCGTGCGGGTGCCGAGCTGCTCGCGCAGCGGCTGGATCTGATCGCCTCCGTGCAGCCGCTGGCGGACAAGGCGTACGAGCAGCTGGCCCCGGGCGGGGGCCCCGTCACGCTGGAGTACAAGCCGTCGGCGCCCGGTGAGGCGCACACGCGTGAGGATCTCTACGAGCAGTTGATGGCCGCGCTCGCCGGGGCCCGCAAGCAGGAGATCGAGCGGGGCGTCACCCTGGTGGGGCCGCACCGGGACGATCTGCTGCTCAAACTCGGCCAGCTGCCCGCCAAGGGGTATGCCTCCCACGGCGAGTCCTGGTCGTATGCGCTGTCGCTTCGGCTGGCGTCGTTCGACCTGCTGCGGGCGGAGGGCAATGAGCCCGTTCTCGTCCTCGACGACGTCTTCGCCGAGCTGGACGCGCGGCGGCGGGAGCGGCTGGCCGAGCTGGTGGCGCCGGGTGAGCAGGTGCTGGTGACGGCCGCGGTCGACGACGACGTACCGCATGTGCTGGCGGGGGCGCGGTTCACGGTGGCGGAGGGGTCGGTGGAGCGCGTATGAGCGCGGACGAACCGGTCCCCGGAAAGCCTCCCGGCGGCAGCGGCAGCGGCAGCGGCAGGAGTCCGGAGCCGTCGGGTGTGGATCTCGCGCGCGTGGCACTCAGGGCCGCGCGGGAGGCGGCACGCGCGCGTGGGGACGCGGCGCAGCAGAAGAAGCAGGCGCGGCGTGGGGGCCTGCGCTCCGGCGCGCGCGCCGACGGCCGTGATCCCATGGCACTGGGTTCGGCGATCAACCGGCTGATCACCGAGCGCGGCTGGGAGACGCCGGCCGCGGTGGGCGGGGTGATGGGCCGGTGGCCGCAGATCGTCGGTGAGGACGTGGCGAAGCACTGTGTGCCGGAGCGGTACGACGAGGAGGAGCGGGTGCTGGTCGTCCGCTGCGACTCGACGGCGTGGGCGACGAACCTGCGGTTGCTGGCGCCGACGCTGGTGGCCCGGCTCAACGAGGACCTCGGGCATGGTTCGGTGCGGGTGATCAAGGTCCTGGGACCGGGTGGTTCCGGCGGGCCCGGCCGGCGTTACGGGCCGTTGCGCGCCCCTGGGAGCCGGGGCCCGGGAGACACCTACGGGTGACCCTGGGGGTGCTCTGGCACCCCGTCAGGGGTGGGTGATGTACCTCACATAATCGGGCGTCAGCGGCTGTGGTGAACCGCCGCCGCCCCCTTCGTCGTGGAACCGCACACGGTTGCGAATCGCGATCTGACTCCCAAGTAGCCAAGGGTTGACGCCTCGAAGCGCTGAGTGCCGTTGTGAGCCTCTTGAGGCCCCCATCCACATATCGGGAGTCGGACGAGCCTGGTTCAGGGCGGCACATGCGGACTCAGGTACCGGCAAACCCCCATCAGTGTCAGTGCTACCGGTAGAATGGAAGACAATCCCGCCCCGAATGTGGGGACCGTCCGGGACTAGCTGAGCAACGCTGATCAAGGCTTACCAACGCAACATGCCGCAGCCGCTCCGGCAACCCGCCGACGAGCCCGGCTCGTGCTGTGCCAGAAAGGGCGCTTCGTGGCCGATTCCGGCAACCCCAACGAGAACAACCCGTCCACCGACACCGGCGCGAACGACGCGGCGAGCACCCCGAACGGCGCGGCTCCCACCTCGTACGACGCCAGTGCCATCACCGTCCTCGAGGGTCTGGACGCGGTCCGCAAGCGACCCGGTATGTACATCGGCTCAACCGGTGAACGAGGCCTGCACCACCTGGTGCAGGAGGTCGTGGACAACTCCGTCGACGAGGCGCTGGCCGGCCACGCGGACACGGTCGACGTCACGATCCTCGCCGACGGCGGTGTCCGGGTCGTCGACAACGGCCGTGGCATCCCGGTGGGCATCGTCCCCTCGGAGGGCAAGCCCGCCGTCGAGGTCGTGCTGACCGTGCTGCACGCGGGCGGCAAGTTCGGCGGCGGCGGTTACGCGGTCTCCGGTGGTCTGCACGGCGTGGGTGTCTCCGTCGTCAACGCCCTCTCCACGAGGGTCGCCGTGGAGGTCAGGACCGACGGCTACCGCTGGACGCAGGACTACAAGCTGGGTGTTCCCACGGCGCCGCTGGCTCGGCACGAGGCCACCGAGGAGACCGGCACGTCGGTCACCTTCTGGGCCGACGGTGACATCTTCGAGACCACCGACTACTCCTTCGAGACGCTGTCCCGGCGCTTCCAGGAGATGGCCTTCCTCAACAAGGGCCTGCGGATCAACCTCACCGACGAGCGCGAGTCGGCGAAGGCCACCGCCGGCGCGGACGAGGCGGGCGAGGACGAGAAGCACGAGGTCAAGAGCGTCTCGTACCACTACGAGGGCGGCATCGTCGACTTCGTGAAGTACCTCAACTCCCGCAAGGGAGACCTGGTGCACCCGACCGTGATCGACCTCGAGGCCGAGGACAAGGACAAGAGCCTGTCCCTCGAGATCGCGATGCAGTGGAACGGCGGCTACACCGAGGGTGTGTACTCCTTCGCCAACATCATCCACACCCACGAGGGCGGCACGCACGAGGAGGGCTTCCGCGCGGCGCTCACCTCGCTGATCAACAAGTACGCGCGGGACAAGAAGCTGCTGCGCGAGAAGGACGACAACCTCACGGGTGACGACATCCGCGAGGGCCTGACGGCGATCATCTCGGTGAAGCTGGGCGAGCCGCAGTTCGAGGGCCAGACCAAGACCAAGCTGGGCAACACGGAGGTCAAGACCTTCGTGCAGCGCGTGGTCTACGAGCACCTGGCCGACTGGCTCGACCGCAATCCGAACGAGGCGGCGGACATCATCCGCAAGGGCATCCAGGCGGCCACCGCGCGCGTGGCGGCCCGCAAGGCCCGTGACCTGACCCGCCGCAAGGGGCTGCTGGAGACGGCGTCGCTGCCGGGCAAGCTGTCCGACTGCCAGTCGAACGACCCGACCAAGTGCGAGATCTTCATCGTCGAGGGCGACTCCGCCGGCGGCTCCGCCAAGTCCGGCCGGAACCCGCAGTACCAGGCGATCCTCCCGATCCGCGGCAAGATCCTCAACGTCGAGAAGGCGCGCATCGACCGGATCCTGCAGAACCAGGAGATCCAGGCGATGATCTCCGCGTTCGGCACGGGCGTGCACGAGGACTTCGACATCGAGAAGCTCCGCTACCACAAGATCATCCTGATGGCGGACGCCGACGTCGACGGCCAGCACATCAACACCCTGCTGCTGACCTTCCTGTTCCGGTTCATGCGGCCGCTGGTCGAGTCCGGGCACGTGTACCTCTCCCGCCCGCCGCTCTACAAGATCAAGTGGGGCCGGGACGACTTCGAGTACGCGTACTCCGACCGTGAGCGCGACGCCCTGATCGAGATGGGCCGCAACGCCGGCAAGCGCATCCGCGAGGACTCCGTGCAGCGCTTCAAGGGCCTCGGCGAGATGAACGCCGAGGAGCTGCGCATCACGACCATGGACCAGGAGCACCGCGTGCTCGGCCAGGTCACGCTCGACGACGCCGCACAGGCCGACGACCTGTTCTCGGTGCTGATGGGCGAGGACGTCGAGGCCCGGCGCGCGTTCATCCAGCGCAACGCCAAGGACGTCCGCTTCCTCGACATCTGAGTCGGTCTCAGCTGACCGCACCAGGAAGGACCTTCACCAGCTATGACCGACGAGAACACCCCTGTGACGACGCCCGAGGGTGACGCCCTGGCCATGCGTGTCGAGCCCGTCGGGCTCGAGACGGAGATGCAGCGCTCCTACCTCGACTACGCGATGTCCGTCATCGTCTCGCGTGCGCTGCCCGACGTCCGCGACGGCCTCAAGCCCGTCCACCGGCGCGTGCTGTACGCCATGTACGACGGCGGCTACCGCCCCGAGCGCGGCTTCTACAAGTGCGCCCGCGTCGTCGGCGACGTCATGGGCAACTACCACCCGCACGGTGACACCTCCATCTACGACGCCCTGGTCCGCCTCGCCCAGCCCTGGTCGATGCGCATGCCGCTCGTCGACTCCAACGGCAACTTCGGCTCGCCGGGCAACGACCCGGCGGCGGCCATGCGGTACACCGAGTCGAAGATGGCGCCGCTGGCCATGGAGATGGTCCGCGACATCGACGAGGAGACCGTCGACTTCACGGACAACTACGACGGCCGCTCCCAGGAGCCGACCGTCCTGCCCGCCCGCTTCCCGAACCTGCTGATCAACGGCTCGGCGGGCATCGCGGTCGGCATGGCCACCAACATCCCGCCGCACAACCTGCGCGAGGTCGCGGCCGGCGCCCAGTGGTACCTGGAGAACTACGAGTCCTCGCACGAGGAGCTCCTCGACGCGCTCATCGAGCGCATCAAGGGCCCCGACTTCCCGACCGGCGCCCTGGTGGTGGGCCGCAAGGGCATCGAGGAGGCCTACCGGACCGGGCGCGGCTCGATCACCATGCGCGCGGTCGTCGAGGTCGAGGAGATCCAGAACCGCCAGTGCCTGGTGGTCACGGAGCTGCCGTACCAGACCAACCCGGACAACCTCGCGCAGAAGATCGCCGACCTGGTGAAGGACGGCAAGATCGGCGGTATCGCCGACGTCCGCGACGAGACGAGCTCGCGCACCGGCCAGCGCCTGGTCATCGTGCTCAAGCGGGACGCGGTCGCCAAGGTCGTCCTGAACAACCTGTACAAGCACACCGACCTGCAGTCGAACTTCGGCGCCAACATGCTGGCCCTGGTCGACGGCGTGCCGCGCACCCTCTCCCTGGACGCGTTCATCCGGCACTGGGTGAACCACCAGATCGAGGTCATCGTCCGGCGCACGAAGTTCCGGCTGCGCAAGGCCGAGGAGCGGGCGCACATCCTGCGCGGCCTGCTCAAGGCCCTGGACGCCATCGACGAGGTCATCGCGCTGATCCGGCGCAGCGACACCGTGGAGATCGCACGCGGGGGCCTGATGGACCTCCTGGAGATCGACGAGATCCAGGCCAACGCGATCCTGGAGATGCAGCTGCGCCGCCTGGCCGCCCTGGAGCGCCAGAAGATCGTCCGGGAGCACGACGAACTCCAGGCGAAGATCAACGAGTACAACGAGATCCTCGCCTCCCCGGTCCGCCAGCGGGGGATCGTCAGCGAGGAGCTGGCGGCGCTCGTCGAGAAGTACGGCGACGACCGCAAGACCAAGCTGATCCCGTACGAGGGCGACATGTCCATCGAGGACCTGATCGCCGAGGAGGACATCGTCGTCACGGTCACGCGTGGCGGCTACATCAAGCGCACCAAGACCGACGACTACCGGGCGCAGAAGCGCGGCGGCAAGGGCGTACGGGGCACGAAGCTCAAGGAAGACGACATCGTCAACCACTTCTTCGTGTCCACCACGCACCACTGGCTGCTGTTCTTCACCAACAAGGGCCGGGTCTACCGGGCGAAGGCCTACGAGCTGCCCGACGCCGGCCGGGACGCGCGCGGTCAGCACGTGGCGAACCTGCTGGCCTTCCAGCCGGACGAGACGATCGCCCAGATCCGCGCGATCCGCGACTACGAGGCGGTGCCCTACCTGGTCCTGGCCACCAAGGCCGGCCTGGTGAAGAAGACGCCGCTGAAGGACTACGACTCGCCGCGCTCGGGCGGTGTGATCGCCATCAACCTGCGTGAGCAGGAGGACGGTTCCGACGACGAGCTGATCGGAGCCGAGCTGGTCTCGGCCGACGACGATCTGCTGCTGATCAGTAAGAAGGCTCAGTCGATCAGGTTCACGGCCTCGGACGACACGCTGCGCCCGATGGGGCGGGCGACCTCGGGCGTAAAGGGCATGAGTTTCCGCGAAGGGGACCAACTGCTCTCGATGAATGTTGTTCGAGCCGGTACGTTCGTGTTCACTGCCACTGACGGCGGGTACGCGAAGCGGACCTCTGTCGACGAGTACCGCGTCCAGGGCCGCGGCGGCCTCGGCATCAAGGCTGCCAAGATCGTCGAGGACCGTGGATCGCTCGTGGGCGCGCTGGTGGTCGAGGAGCACGACGAGATCCTCGCCATCACACTCTCGGGCGGTGTGATTCGTACGCGAGTCAGCGGGGTCAGGGAGACGGGCCGTGACACCATGGGCGTCCAACTGATCAATCTGGGCAAGCGCGATGCCGTCGTCGGCATCGCTCGCAACGCCGAGGCGGGACGTGAGGCGGAGGAAGTCGACGGCGATGTGGTCGTCGACGAGACCGCCGAGGGTGCCGCGACCACCGGCACGGACGAGGGTGAGGCGCCCTCGGCCGAGTAGGACGAGGAGAGAGTCATCGTGAGCGGAGCCACGGGCGCCGGATCGGCCGGTACCTCCAGGGGTACGGATACGGGCGGCGGCGGCCGTGGCTCCGCAGCGCGTGCGACGGATTCGCACACGACTCAACTGCGCAAGATCGACGACGGCCCGTCCGATTCGCACTCGGCGAGCCCGTCCAAGACGCATGGATCCCAGGGGGGAACTGTGACGGACACCCGAGGCCAGCAGACTCAAGCGGCGGCCTCGCCGCTGCCGGGAGAACGGCAGCCCCAGCAGCCCAGCGGGCCGTACCACCCGCCGCAGGCCTACCAGACCCAGGGCGGCAACACGTCCGCCACCGTGCGCCGCCCGCGCACCGGCGCACGCACCACGCCCCGCGTCCGCAAGGCACGCCTGCGCGTGTCGAAGGCCGACCCGTGGTCGGTGATGAAGGTCAGCTTCCTGCTCTCCATCGCGCTCGGCATCTGCACGATCGTCGCGTCCGCCGTGCTGTGGATGGTCATGGACGCCATGGGCGTCTTCTCCTCGGTCGGCAGCACGGTCTCCGAGGCGACCGGCTCGAACGAGTCCAACGGCTTCGACCTGCAGTCGTTCCTGTCGCTGAGCAACGTGCTGCTGTTCACGACGGTCATCGCGGTCATCGACGTCGTCCTCGCGACGGCGCTGGCGACGCTCGGCGCGTTCATCTACAACCTGTCCGCCGGCTTCGTCGGCGGCGTGGAGCTGACGCTCGCCGAGGACGAGTGACCGTCGCCCACCGGGCTCGCCACAACCGATTTTGGGACTGCCCGCCTCGTGCGCTAATCTTCAGGAGTCAGCGCGCGGGACACACACCGCAGAGCGCGGCGGGGCTATAGCTCAGTTGGTTAGAGCGCATCCCTGATAAGGATGAGGCCACAGGTTCAAATCCTGTTAGCCCCACCAGCGAGAAGACCCCCAGTCGATACCGGCTGGGGGTCTTCGCCGTTCACGGGGATGTCCATGACGGGCATCGGACGATGTCCTGACGGGCACCAAGGGAAACGCCCGGCCGCTGGCGACGGGGGATGCGCCAGCGGCCGGGCTGTGGCCAAGGCTAACAAGGCCGGGTGCGTGGCGGGGGATATTCACTGATCGCACGGTGGTTCGTACGAGAGACGCGGCAGGTACTCGTGCCACTTCTCCTCGGTCAGCACGCCCCGGGTGGTCGAGCAGATGCGGTCGATGGCGTCGTCCACACCCAGGTTCCACAGCCGGACGGTGTCCGTACCGCTGGACACCCCGAGCATGAGACTCACGGGGCTGAAGGACAGGAAGCCGCCGGTCTTGGCGTTGGGGTTCATCGACTCCCCGACGGGAGCGGCTTCGCCCGGTGTGTGGACGTCCCAGAGCCGGACCGTGTTGTCGTTGGAGCCGCTCGCCAGGGTGTCGCCGTCCCGGCTGAACGTCAGCGACACCACCGAGTCGGTGTGTCCGGCGAGGGTGGACTCCGCCCGGGCCGTTCCGTCGGGGCCGCCGGTGTCCCAGAGCCGTACCGTGCCGTCGTCGCTGCCGCTGGCCAGCGTGTGGCCGTCCGGACTGTAGGCGAGCGCGTTGACGGGGCCCAGGTGCCCTGTACGGGGCGCGCCGAGGGGAGTGGCGTGGCCGGGGTCGGCCACGTCCCAGAGCCGGACGGTGTCGTCCGCGCTGCCGCTGGCGAGCGTGTGGCCGTCGGGGCTGAAGGCGAGGGTGTTGACGTACCCCGTGTGGCCGGTGAGCGGCGTGCCGAGCGGGCGGGGTCGGGCGGGGTCGGCGGTGTCCCACAGCTGGATGGTGCGGTCCTCGTAGGCCGTGGCCAGCGTGTGGCCGTCGGGGCTGAACGCCAGCGTGTCGGGGCCCGCGTACCGGGTGCGCAGCGCCACGGGTGTCCCGTGGGCGGAGGGCCGGGCCGGGTCCGTGACGTTCCACAGGCGTACCTCGCGGTTTGCCGTCAGCACGGCGAGTGTGGCGCCGTCCGGGGAGAAGACGAGCGACCGTATGTCACCCGTCCCCGGGATGAAGGGCGCGCCCAGTGACACGGGCCGGCCGGGGTCCGTCACGTTCCACAGCCGGACCCTTCCGTCGCGCGACGCCGTGGCCAGTACCTGCCCGTCCGGGCGGAACGCTCCGACGCGACCGGTCATGTCCGACGTCGGTATCGACCACAGACGGACCTTGCTGTCGCCGCTGCCGGTGGCGAGGGTGCGTCCGTCGGGGCTGAACCCCAGGGCGTACATCTCCCCGCTGCTTCCGGCGAGGGGCACGCCGATCTGCGACGGGTAGGCGGGGACACTGACGTTCCAGAGGCTCGCCGTGCTGTCCGCGCTGCTCGCGGCGAGCATGTCGCCGTCGGGACTGAAGGCCACCGACCAGATGGGTCCGGTGTGGCCGGTCAGCGGTGAGCCGATCCGCTTCGCGTCCCGCGGGTCGGCCACGTCCCAGAGCCGGACGGTGTCGTCCGCGCTGCCACTGGCGAGGGTGCGTCCGTCGGGGCTGAACGCCACGGAGTGCACCAGGCCGGTGTGGCCGGTCAGCGGTGAGCCGATCCGTGTCGCGTCCCGCGGGTCGGCCACGTCCCAGAGCCGGACGGTGTCGTCGTCGCCCCCGGCTGCCAGCGTCCGGCCGTCGGGACTGAACGCCACCGAGCGCACCGCCGCGGTGGCGCCCGTCAGGGTGTCGAGCTGCTCCGGCCGGCGGGGGTCGGCCACGTTCCACAGCCGTACGGCGTGGTCGTCGTGGGCGGAGGCCAGTGAACGGCCGTCCGGGCTGAAGGCGAGCAGGTAGACGGTGCCGCCGTGACCGGGCAGGGGAGCACCGAGCGGGCGCGGGTGACGCGGGTCGCCGATGTCCCACAGCCGGATCGAGCCGTCGTCGGAGGCGCTGGCCAGGGTCTTGCCGTCCGGGCTGAACACCGCCGAGCTCACCCAGCTCGTGTGACCGGTGAGGGGCTCGCCCAGCGGTCGCGGACGCGCGGGGTCCGACACGTCCCACAGGCGGACGGTCCGGTCGTAGCTGGCCGTCGCCAGGACCTTCCCGTCGGGGCTGAAGGAGGTGAGGTACACGGCGCCCGTGTGCCCGAGCAGCGGCGTGGCCAGCGGCGCGTTCACGATCGAGAGCAGCCGGTTCCGCACATCCTCGTCGTCCGGTCGCAGCCGGTGCGCCGCCAGGTCGAGCTGGGCCGACAGCGACGGGTCCGTGTACTGGACCCGGTCCGCCTCGGCGACCACCTGCTCGAACACCGCGTCGTTGCGCTGCTGCCAGGCGATCACCGCCGAACCGACCGCCACGAGCGCCAGGACGACCAGCGCCGACACCGCGGCACGGCTGATCAGGACGGTGCGCCTGCGCGACCTGACCGCGGCGGCCAGGAACTCCACCGCGCTCCGGGTCAGGAAGGTTCCGTCGTCCGACTCCGCCCAGCTGTGGGCCTGTTCCAGGCGGGAGCCCCGGTAGAGCAGCGAAGCGTCCCGGTCCGACTCCTCCCAGGCCCGGCCGTCCTCCTCCAGACGCTGGCGCAGCAGGTTGCCGGCGCGGTCCTCGTCGATCCAGTCGCGCAGCCGCGGCCAGGCGTGGAGCAGCGCCTCGTGGGTGATCTCCACGGTGTCCGCGTCGAGTGTCACCAGCCGGGCGCGCACCAGCGCCTCGAGCGACTCCTCCGTCTTGCCGGGGTCCCTCGACTCCTGGGCCAGCCGGCGCCGCGCGCCCCGCCTGCGGGTGGCCTGGGTGTCCTCGCTCAGCCGGACCAGCCTGAGCAGCAGCAGCCGCGCGGCCGTGCGCGCCGCCGGGTCGAGGCCCGACCAGGCCCGTTCGGCGGTCGCCGCCACCGCTCCCTGGATGCCGCCGGCCGCGCGGTAGCCGGCCAGCGTCAGCCGGCCCGCCTTGCGGCGCTGCCAGGTGGCGAGCAGGGCGTGGGAGAGGAGGGGCAGCACGCCCGCGTCGTGCGACCCGCGCGGGCCGTCGGTGCTCACCTCACGGATGATCAGCTCCGCCAGCCCCGGTTCGAGTTCCATGCCCACGGCCCTGGCCGGGCCGGTCACCGCTTCGCGCAGTTCCGCCGTGGTCAGCGGCCCGAGCACCATGTGCCGGTGCTGCAGGGCGTCGGCCAGCTCGGGGTAGCGCAGGCACTGCTCGTAGAAGTCCGCGCGTACACCGAGGGCGACGAGCACGGGTGCCGGGTCCTCCGCGTCACCGGGCGCGCAGATGGCCTGGAGGAGCTGGATGAACGCGCGCCGGTCCGACTCGTCGGTGCAGAGGGTGAAGACCTCCTCGAACTGGTCCACGATGACGACCGGGCGGGCCGCCGCGGTCGTGCCCGCGGACGTCTCCGCCGTGCCCGCGGACGTCTCCGCCGTGCCCGCGGACGTCTCCGCCGTCTCCTTCGCCGACTCCTCCGATGACGTCGTGCCCGCGCGGGCCCATGCCGCGAGGGCCTTTCTGGCCGCCCGCGCGATCTCCGGAGCGCCGGGCTGCTCCGCCGCCGCGCCCTCCGCGGTGGAGGCGGTGGAGGCGGTGGAGGTGGAGGTGGAGGTGGTGGGGACAGTAGGGACAGTGGGGACGGTTGAGGCGATGACGGGCGCGAGGCCGGGGATCCGGCGGGCCAGCTCTCCGAGCGGATCACTTCCCGGTACGAGCTGGAGTACTTGCCTCGGCCGGCCGGTTCCGTCGCCCTCGGCGTCCCCGTCGTCCAGCGCGCCGTTCCGCAGGGCGGGCACCAGGCCGGCGTTCAGCAGAGACGACTTCCCGGCTCCCGAGGCGCCTACGAGCATGACCAGGCCGCCCGTGTCCTGGGCCGCGCGGAGCTGGGCGACCAGGGCGTCCGTGCTCCGCCTCCGCCCGAAGAACCAGTCGGCGTCCTGCTGACGGTACGCGGCCAGCCCGCGGTAGGGGCAGACACCGCCGGGACCGGCCGGGGACTCGGCCGGGAGGCGTTCCTCGTCCGAGGGGTGCGGTCCGGGCCGTTCGCCGGTCGGGTCGGCCACCGCACGCTCCCACAGGAGCTGCCACCGGGCCAGGTCGTACAGGCCCGTGGAGACCGGTACGGGTCGCGCGCGCCGCGCCTGGGGGATGAGGACGTGCAGCACCGCCGCGAGAGCGGGGAACTGGGCGGGCACGTTCTTGGCCCGCCGCCAGTCGCTGATCCGTTGCGCGGAGACCCGTACGGGCCGCCCCCGTTCGTCGACCCGCTGGAGCCGGGCGACCGCCTCGGACACGCGTTTCAGGGGAGGGTTGCCGGCCTCCTTGTAGAGCAGTGCGAGACGTTCTGCGAAGGCCGTGCGTGCCCCTGAGTCGAAACTCAAGGTCTCCACTCCTTAACTTCCCCCGCACTTGGACGTCCGGACCGGAAAACTCACTCTATACGCCTGACCTGCGGGTACGTCAGGGTCGCGGCACCGGAACCTCCCCAGCGGCGACCGTGGATGGCAGGATCACGTCGCAGTGGCGAGTCGGCCGCCCGACACCCTGACAGGTCAGCGGCCCAGCACACGGCGGAGTCACCCCGCGTGGCCGAACGTTCTCGGTCAGCTTTCGGTGGCCCGGCCCTCTTCGACCCGGTCCGGTACCGCGTACAACACGGCGCCGGCATGGTTCGGTACCGGTCCCCACGAGGGGAGGGACCGGTGCCGAACGATGCCGGCGGGCGCGGGCGGCCGTCGCGGGCGGCGGTCAGTCCTTGGCGGACGGCCGACGGGCGGGCGGTACCAGCAGGTCGCGCTCGGGATGCTTCTCGCCGGTGACGCTGCCCTGGATACCGAGGTCGGCCCGGGCGTTCTCGTGGAAGGCGTTGATGGCCCGGAACGCCGCCCGGTGCCGCTCGCGCCACTCCTCCAGGCTGCCGGTGATACGGCCCGTGGCCTGCCAGTCGATCTCGGCGAGCACCGCGTTCAGCTCGTGCCCGGCCTCGACGGCGTCGTCACCGCCGAGCAGCATGACCCGCTCGAACGCCGATCCCCACCGCCGGCTCGCCTCCGCCAGGTCCTCGCGGAGGTCCTCCTCGGGCCGGTGGTCCTCGCGCAGGCCCTCCCTGGCCTCGTAGAGCCGGACGGCGGCGGCGATCCTCATCTTCGAGGCGTCCACGTACTCCCCGTACGCGTCGACCTTCTTGTCGTCCCAGCGCGTCAGCGACTGGTGGCGGTTTCTGCTCCGCTCCATCAAGTGGTTCGTGACGTGTGTGCTCAGTGCGCCGAGCAGCACGGCCGCGATCGTCACGAGTTGCTCGCCGGTCCCCAAACCGTCCCCCAGTCACAACTCCGCAAGATGCTGGATGATCTTACGTTCATCGGACCAACAGGCAAGCGGGCAGGGCGGATTCAGCGCGGTGATCCGCGGGCAGGCAGGTCCTGATGGTTCCGAGTCAACCGCCGCTGGAGTGTGTATGAGGATCTCCGTCGACCCCGAGCAGTGTTACGGCTCCGGCGACTGCGTCCACCGGGCCCCGTCCGTCTTCACCAAGGTGGACGGCCTGGGCGCCGTGATACCCGGACGGGAGAACGATGTCGACGCACCACGGGTGCGCGAGGCGGCCGAGGGATGCCCCTCCGCCGCGATCACCATCACGGGGGAGCACTGAGCACCCGAGGAGAAATGAGGATCTCG
This sequence comes from Streptomyces sp. WG7, assembly GCF_049975785.1. NCBI lineage: Bacteria > Bacillati > Actinomycetota > Actinomycetes > Kitasatosporales > Streptomycetaceae > Streptomyces > Streptomyces sp. WG7. The sequence goes on along the minus strand of NZ_JBNGGE010000015.1, from coordinate 25,443 downwards.
GCGCATCGGGCCCCTGTCACGCGCGGCAGCGGGGCAGCCGCTCCTCGTCGCGTCGGAACGAGAGGTGATCCCATCGGAACGAGAGGTGATCGCATGACGGACCGTGCTTCGGAACTGCTCGTCACGCTCGCCCGCGGGTACGTGAGGCAGGCCCCCGGTTCCCTGTTCAAGGGGGCGATCGCCGCGCGGTACCTGAATCCCCGCCTGCGCGACCACCCTCGACGACGGGTGGTCGACGCCGGGTTCGGGGCCAGGTTCGCCGTCGACACCCGCGACCTGATCCAGCGGTACGTCTACATGTACGGCGCCTGGGAGCCGCACATGATGCGATGGCTCGCGAGCCGGCTCCGGACCGGGGACGTCCTCGTCGACGTCGGCGCGAACCTCGGCTTCCTGAGCGTCTACGGCTCCCGGCTGGTGGGGAGAACGGGCCGGGTGGTGTCGATCGAAGCGTCCCCCGTCTTCCATCGGCGACTGATCCAGCACGCCGGGCTCAACGGGTGCGACAACATCCGTGCGGTCAACGCCGCGGTCTCGGACCGCCACAGGACGGTCACCTTCGTACTCGCGAGCTCGCGGAACACGGGCGCGAACAGCATCGTGCCGTGGGACGGGCCGGCCGAGTCCACCTTCGAGACGGAAGCGCGTCCGCTGCCCGAACTCCTCCGGCCGGACGAGATCGCACGAGCGCGTGTGATCAAGATCGATGTGGAGGGCGCGGAGGGCGGTGTCGTACGCGGGCTCGCCCCGTTGCTCGACGGGCTCCGTCCCGATGCGGAGATCGCTGTGGAGGTGACTCCGGAGCGCATGGAACTGCTGGGCGATTCCGTCGACGAGTTGCTGGGCACGATGCGCGGGCACGGGTTCCACACCTACCGCCTGGCCAACGACTACGCGCCGGAGAGCTATCCGAGCGCCCTGCGCCGGCCCGAACCTCCGGTGCGGTGGCGCGGGCCGGTCACAGCCGAGAGTGACCTGGTCTTCTCCCGGGTCGACGCCGAGGTGCTGACGTGACGTGACTCCGCCGCTCCCCGGGTGGCCTCGGTCCGGGCGGCCCGCCGCTCAGTCGCGCACGCCTCGGGCGCGGCGGCGGGAGGGCTGGCGCAACCGGGGTGGGCGGCGGGAGGGGCTGGTCCGACCAGGTGCGGCGGCGGGCGCCGGCCCGCCGGGCAAGGAGTGCGTGCGCCCCGTACCCGGCAAGCCCGCCGCGTGCGGGTGCGCGGCCGGTCCGCCGGGTACGGGGCGCGGGTGCCGGTGCCGCTCCCGGTTCAGCTGCGGGCCCCGCGAGTCTCAGGCCCTCCGTCCGGAAAACGCCACCCGAAGGACGCCAGCGCCCGCGCCCTGGCCTCCACCACCGCCATCCGGGCGTCCCGTTCGGCGGGGTCCACATGGGCCGCCTGGCCGGTCACCTGGCCCTCCCACTTGCGGTAGAGAAGGCCCACCTCCTCGGAGAACCACCCCCGGCTCACGCAGTTGAGCGCCAGCAGCAGGCCGGTGTCCTCGGAAGCGGGCAGGGCCATCCAGCCGCCGAGCGCGAGCAGCAGATCACGCCGTACCAGGAGCGTCGCCGGGTGGACCTGGGCGCGGAACGCGTTCGCCTTCCAGAAGTCGAGCACTTCCCCCCGCTCGATCGGCCCGTGGTCCGGGTCGCCGGGGAAACCGGCCGTCGAGCCGTCCGGCAGGAGGTCCAGCACCCGGGACGTCGCCCACCCGAGCGTCGGGTCGGCCTCGAGGGCGGCCAGGTCGCGGGCCAGGGCGCCCGGCGGGAGCTGGTCGTCGGCGTCCAGGATCTTCACGTACTCGCCGTCCGCGTGGGACAGGGCGATCGTGCGGGCCACTCCGGGGCCGCCCGGCTGTCCCCGCCGCCCCTGCCGGAACACGATCCGGGGGTCGTCGGGCACGTGCGGCCGTACGTCGTCCGTCCGCCCGTCCTCCTGGATCACCCAGCGCCACTCCCAGCCGTCGGGCAGCTCCTGCGCGCACAACGACGCGTGGGCCTCCGGCAGGAAGGGGGCGGAGGGGCCGTGGACGGCCGTGACGATGATGATGCGCCGGCTCACGGCAGCACTCACCACCTTTCCAGATGAGTGGTGAAGAGCAGTTCCGTACGGTCACCGGGCAGCGTGACGTCGGAGATGTCCACCACGCGGTCGTCGGTGTCGTACGAGGTCTTGCGCAACAGGATGACCGAGGTGCCCGGCGGCAGGTCCAGCGCGGTGGCCTCCTCCGGTGTCGGAGGGCGGGCGGTGAGGCGTTCCTCCACGCGGTCCAGCTCGATGCCCACGGTGTGGAGCTGGTTCTGGGTGCCGCCCGGCCAGGGCTCGTTGGTCTCGTCCAGGAGATCGGGGTTGGCCGCGACCATGTCCCGGACGAGATGGGAGGTGACGAGGCTGAACGGGGCGGACTCGGCCGAGTGCCGCGTCCGGTAGGCGCGTTGGAGGAGCACGGTGCCCTCGGGCACGCCGAAGGCCCTCGCCAGCTCCCCGGACGCCTCGGTCTCGCGGTACTGCGCGTGGAAGACGAGGTCGTCGATCCGGAGACCGGTGTCGCGCTCCGTGGCGCCTGTTCCGGCCCGCGTCGCGTGTGGTCGGCGTGCCCGGTCCTTCTCCCACTGGTGCCGGCTGTTCTCCCGGACCGCCGGGGTGCGGGGGCGCCGGACGAAGGTGCCGCGGCCGTGCCGCCTGTCGATCAGGCCCTCGTCGCTCAGCAGCCGGAGCGCGTTCTGAACGGTCGGCACGCTGCGCCCGTACCGCTGGGCGAGGTCGGCTTCCGAGGGCAGGCGGTCGCCGGGCTTGCGCTCACCCTCGCGGATGGAGCGGCGGAGGGCGTCAGCGATCACCTCGTACGCCTTGGGCACTGGCACTCACCGGTTTCGGTCCGTGGTCGGGCTGTGGGTCCGAGCTGGGCACGACCCGATCACACCCTACGACTCCTCAAGAGGTCTTGATGAGTGGCGTATTCCGCTTCTTTGGTCTTCTCCGGCTTCTCCGAGCTTCCCCGGACTTCCCCGGTGTTCCCCGGTGTTCTCCGCACATGGCGGCGGCCCGGCTGCTCTGTCGAGCTGCCGGGCCGTTTCTCGCGTGCGGTGCTGTACGCAGATCGCCGTGTCGTCGGGGCTGGACGGGGGCGGCGCGGCGGGAGCCGTGCGCGCCGGGCCGCTCAGCGTTGGAGAGGCGCGGTGTGCTGGGAGGCGGTGTGCTGCAGGGCCGAGGACCCGGCGGAGTCGTCGCACAGGAGGCCGGGGGCCGCGGCGGCACTGGTGAGCGGGCGGTTGCGGCAGCTGGGGGCCTTGCCGTGGGCCTCGGCGCGGATGCGCTGTTTCATCGTGGGGGGCAGGGAGCCGGTACGTGACCAGGACCAGGGGGCCGCCGTCGTGGGTACCACCTCGGGGGAGGTGCTCTCGGTGTTGCTGTGCGCTCCGGTCTGCGGTACGGCCGCGGAGGCGGTCGTCGTGATGAGTCCGAGCGCCGTGCACAGCGCGAGGAAGGCGGTGACGATGGTTGTCCACAGTGTCAGGACCTTGTTCCGGGCCATGACCCCTCACTTTCGGGTTGGGCGATTTGCGTACTTTCCTCATGATGTGTATGTGGGTCGCGAAGTGGTGGACCGACGCCCGTGGCGCGTGGATGTTCAGATCAACACCACCCGGATGGGTGCAAGAGCGGAGAAAAGGTGCCCAGACGGGAGAGAAGCGGCCAAAGTCACCGTCCGTAGAGGTGTGATCACCCTCCGATCGGAACGGCGTGGTCCGCTCTTATCGGGCTCTGACGACGGTCAGTTGGCCGCCGACACAGGTCACCGATCGGTATCGGCCGGTGTGTATAGTCGGGCGCCAGAGGTCCCCTACGTCAAGGAAAGACGAGGTCGCGCGGTGAAGAAGCTTCTCCTGGTCGCACTGGCCGCCATCGGCGGACTCCTCGTGTACCGCCAGATCCAGGCGGATCGCGCCGAGCAGGATCTGTGGACGGAGGCGACTGACTCCGTGCCCACGGGTTCGTGAGTACGACCGACATCCGGTTCTGAGCAGACCCCGGCCGTCATACGGTCGGGGTTTTGTGTTGCCCGGACTCCGTTGCCCGGACTCCGTTGGCTGGACTCCTCTTCCGGACTCCTTCGCTCGGACTTCGTTGGCCGGATTCCGCTGCCGGGATTCCGAGCGGGGGGCGCGGAGCGCGGGGTCGCGGGGCAGGATGGGCCACGGTCCCCTCCGGGTGGCTGCGACAGTGCCGACGAGCTCGAGGGGTGGCGGGTGATGGGACGGTGGTGTACGGCGTGGGGACGTGCCGGATCGGGGCGTGACCGGCCGCCGACGCCCGCGCGGCCCGCGTCGGCGCCCACGCCCGCGCTCACGCGGCGCACGCCGGTGCGTGGGACGCCCGGGCGGCCGGCCGTCGTCACCGCCGTACTGACCCTGACCGCGGCCCTGACCGCCGCCCTGCCCGGCGACGGTGCGGCTCTCGCGGCCGGTGTGCCCGCCGGCTACGCCTTCGCCGAGGACGCCCGGCGGATCGAGGGCGCGAGCGGCACCTCGGACGCCGCACCGCTGGAACCCGGCGCCACGTACCGCAGCTCCCTGCCGAGAAGCGGCACCCTCTACTACCGCCTCGAACTCGACACCGCCCTCGACACCTACGTCTCCGTCACCGCCGTACCCGGCCCCGGCGGCGAGGTCACCGCGGTGGACGGCATCCGGGTCTCCGTACAGGACGCCGACGGCGGATCCTGCTCCTCGGACAGCGCGACGTTCGGCGCCGCCCACAGCCCCCGCCCGGTCACGGCCTGGGGCATGCGCGAGATCGCCCCGGGCGCAACCCGGTGCCAGGAGCCCGGCACCTACTACGTCACGGTCGAGCGGTCCCGGCCCCAGGACTCCCCGCCGGAGGCCTGGGACCTGGAGCTCACCGCCGTCACCGAACCCCGCGCGAAACAGACCGGCGCGACCACCGCACCCGAGGCCTGGAACTCCGCCTCACCCGAACCCCTCACCGGCCGGCCGGAACGGCGCCCGGGCGGCAACGGATTCGCCCACGCCACCACCGTCGGCCAGGGCGCCTGGCGCGACGACATCCGGCCCGGGCAGACCCTCTACTACAAGGTGCCGGTCGACTGGGGCCGCCAGCTGTACGCGACCGCCGAACTCGGCGGCTCCGGCGACCAGTCCGGCTACGCCACCAGCGCTCTTCGCCTGGCCCTCCACAACCCCGTGCGCGGCGAGGCCGACGACGCCGCCAAGGGCTACACCGGCCGTCGGACGACGGTCGGCCTCGCTCCCCTGCCGCCGGTCGCCCACGCCAACCGGTACGCCACCGGCCGGCAGACCAGCGCGATGCGGTTCGCCGGCGCCCACTACCTCGTGGTGCACCTCGCGGCACAGGTGGCCGACGACTTCGGCGAGGGGCCCTTCGCGCTGACGCTGCGCGTCCGGCTCGAGGGAACGGCGCAGGCCGGCCCGCAGTACGCGGGAGAGTCCGAGCCGAAGGGCGTCTTCGAGGTACCGGACCGGGGCCGGGGAGCCGCGCCGGAGAACGGGGCCACGAGCGACGACCTCGCCATGAAGGCGGTAGCCGTCGGCGGGATCGGTACCGGCAGCCTGCTGCTCATGGGCCTGGGCGTGTGGACGGCGGCGGCACGGCGCAGGACCGGCACCACCTGACGGAGGCCACCTGGGCTCAGATCCGGGTCAGGGCCCAGAAACCCACGGCGTAGCAGGCCAGCGCGAGGATCAGGAGCGGCACCGCCACCTTGGCCGGAGGCCCCGGACGGCGTCGCCGCCGTGTCGCCCGGTGCTGCCGACGCCCCTGGGCGGAAGGGGGCCCCTGCGGGGTCTGAGCGGTGTACGAGGCGGTGGGCACGTCGGCGTCCTGCCGCGCAAGGGGCGGGGGCAGGGCCTGTTCGGGGAACGGGGGCGGGGTCGGGTACGAGGTCTGGTGCTGCGGTCCGCTCTCCGGAAAGGCCGTTGGCTGTCCGTACGGCTGTGGCCCGGGCGCCGGCTGGTAGGCGACGGCCGCCTGCGGGGGCGGCAGACGGAAACTTCCGGTCTCCGACATGGCGGCCGGCCGAGCGGGCCCGGTGGACGACGCCGACGGCGTGCCGTCAGGGACGGGCAGAGTCCTCCCGGAAGCGGATGGGGACGTTCTGTCCGGGCCTGGCGGCGGGCTCCCGCCCGGGGTGGACGGCGTACGGTCGTGGGCCGGTGGGGTTCCGCCCGGGGTGGACGGTGTTCGGTCCGGGGACCACGTTCCGTCCGGGCTGGACGGCGCATCTCCTGGAAACGACGGCGTATCTCCTGGGAGCGACGGCGTGCCCGCCCCCGGAAACGGCGGCGTGCCACCCGGGATCGCCGGTGTCCGGTACGGGATCGCCGGTGTCCGGTACGGGTGCGGCGGCGTACCGTCCGGGACCGGCGGCGTACCGTCCGGGACCGGCGGTGGCCGCCACGGTGTCGACGGTGTACCGTCGGCCGCCGCTCCGGGGCCGGACGACTGTCGCGGGTCCGACGCCGCGTCGTTCACCCCCGACGCCCGTTCCAGTGGCCCGTCGGGACCGAACCCGGAGGGCAACGGGCCGACTTGGTCGAAAATCTCGATCAGCTCGTCGTCGGGCCCGGGCTCCGGCAGCAGCTCCGCCGCCGCGGCCAGCGCCTTGCGCGCCCCCGTGGCGGTACGGAACCTCGCCGACGGATCCGGCTGCACCAGCGTCGCCACGACCTGCCACAGCGCCTCGGGGACCCCCCGCGGCGCGGGCGGCGTCCCGTGCTCGGCGAAGTGCTGCACCAGCGCCTTGGTGTCCGGCTTGGCACCCTCCAGCAGATACAGCGCGACCAGACCCACCGCGAACAGGTCCGCGGGGAAGTCCGGCTCCGCCCCCATCATCTGCTCCGGCGCGAGATAACCCGGCGTCCCCACCACGAGGTTGGTCTCCGTCAGCCGGGGCTCGCCCAGCCGCATCGCGATGCCGAAGTCGGACAGCCGCAGCCGGGGCCGGCCCGTCCCGGTCGCTTCGAGCAGCAGGTTGGCGGGCTTGACGTCACGGTGCACGACGTCCTCCGCGTGCACCGCGGCAAGGCCCGCCAGAAGCTGGTCGAGGAGCGTGCAGACGAACGCCGGCGGCAGGGGACCGTAGTCCCCCACCAGGTGGACGAGCGAACCGCCCGTGACCAGATCCATGGTGAACAGGACCTTGTCGTCGTCCGCTGCCCAGCTCGCGGGCGCGAGCACATGGGGATGATCGATCCGCATCGCCTGTTCACGCACGAACCGCAGCAGCGAGTGCGCGTCCCGCTGCTGGAGCACCTTGGCGGCCACATACCGCCGACGGCGGTGGTCCCAAGCCCGCCAGACGGCACCGGCCCCGCCGCGGCCGACCGGATCGACCAGCTCGTACCGTCCGGCGAAGACCTCACCCATGACTGTGTGTCGCCCCTCCCCTCGCGCCACTGCGGGACCGACCGCCGAACCCCCTTCCGGCGACCGGCCCCGGGATCAGTTCTGGTGGGACTGGTAGTGCGCCACCGCGTCCGAGGTACGGCCAGCGCCGTACACCCGCAGGAACTCCGCCAGCTCCGGGTGGGAAGGGGACAGCGCGTCCGCCGCGTCGATGATGTCCCCCGCAGCGGCCACCGAACGCAGCAGCGACTGGATCTCGCGGACCACCCGCTTGACCGTGGGCGCCCCCGAACTACTCGTGGTCGTCGTCGTGTTGCTGAGCACCGAGCCCCCCTGCGACTTCTTGATCTCGTCCATGCGCTCCGTCGCCTCGGCCGCGCTCACGCTGCCGTCCGCGACCTGCCCCGCCAGGTCCTGCAGCAGCTGCACCCGCTGGACCACCGCGGGATTGCCGATCTTCGCCCGCTGACCGCTCATCAGCTGGGACAGCATCGGCGCGGACAGGCCCAGCACCCCCGCGAGACGCGCCTGGTTGAGACCAAGATCGTCGATAAGCTTGCGGAAGAGCGCCCCCAGCGGCTCCCCGTACCAGTTCCGCTGCAGTTCCCGCGCTCTCGCGGTGGCTTCCTGCTGTGCGGCGTCCATTGCGTCTCCCCATCGCTTCCCCAAAAACCGCAGTTCGCTCCAGCGAACCACGCCGAGCATCTTACGGAGCGTGGTGTTTTCCCGGGACCCCCAATCATTTGTGAGATACGGGGGGCTACCCGGTACTCTTGTCTGCGGCACCCGTCGGGACGCAATGATCCGGCCGGACGCCTCTTCCGGGGCCTTAGCTCAGTTGGTAGAGCGCTGTCTTTGCATGGCAGATGTCAGGGGTTCGACTCCCCTAGGCTCCACCGCAGGTCAGACGCCCTCCGGGACAGTTCCCGGAGGGCGTCTGCGCGTTCTGGCAGGGCTCCGGGCACGACGCCTGGCCCTGCGGATGCGCCCGGCCGGCCTCCCTGCGGCGTCGAGCAGCCGGAGCGACGCTCAAGGTCATCGGGCCGGACCGGTCGTCACCACGTGCCGTGAAGCAACCGGCCGCCACCCACAGGCCGACCCCGGGAGTGACCGGAAACACCCGGGTAGGCCACCTCGGGCGACACCTGCCGACCTGACCGGCAACCGCCGTACCGAAGAAGGAAGTTGGACCGGCCGCGCCCCTGAACTGCGCCCCCGGACCACTGGACCGGAGAAACCGTGCCCCCGCGGCGCACGCCGACTCCCCAGGGCCCCGCCGAGCACCGGGCGGCGCTGTCTGCTCTTGATATCGTCACCCCACAGGGCACCAGCGCCACACCCCTGCGGGGCGGTGCCACGTGGCACATCGCCGTCGCAGCCGACCGGCCGCTGCCGACGAGGTGGAAGGGGTAGACCATGCGGGCGAAGGTACGGGCCGCTCTCGACGCGATCTATATGAAGCGCCTGGTCAAGCAACTGGAGGGACGCCAGCGCCCCCAGCACATCGGCATCATGCTCGACGGCAACCGCCGGTGGGCCAAGATGTCGGGCATCGACGACCCCCGAGAGGGCTACCGGGCCGGCGGAGCGAAGGTGCAGGACTTCCTGCGCTGGTGCGACTCCGCGCAGATCGAGCACGTCACCCTGTTCATGCTCTCCGACGACAACCTCCGACGGCCCGAGGAGCAGCTGAACCCGCTCATCGACATCATCGCCGAGGTCGTCGAACAACTGGCCGCACCCGGCAACCCCTGGCCCGTCGAAGCGGTCGGCGCCCTGGACCTGCTGCCCGCCGAATCCGCGAGCCGCCTCAAGACCGCCACCGCCGCCACCCAAGGCCGCCAAGGCGGCACCAAGGTCGACGTCGCCGTGGGATACGGAGGCCGACGGGAGATCGTCGACGCCGTCCGGTCCGCCCTGACCGAGCACAGCTCCCAGGGCGGGGACATCGACGAATTCATCGAGACCTTCACCATGGAGCACATCTCCAAGCACCTGTACTCCAAGACACGGTCCGAATCCGACCTCATCATCCGCACCTCCGGCGAGCAACGCCTCTCCGGATTCCTGCTCTGGCAGTCCGCCTACGCCGAGGTCCACTTCTGCGAGACCTACTGGCCGGACTTCCGCGAGATCGACTTCCTGCGCGCCCTGCGCTCCTACTCCCTGCGTGACCGCCGCTACGGCCGCTGAGCAGCGTTTCACGTGAAACATCACCGCGGGACGGAAGGCCCTGAAGCCTTCCGCCCCGCAGCAAGGTGAAATCCGTCCGGCCAGGTCAGCGAGGCTCGTCGCCCTCCGCCGCCTCCTCCTGCGCCTGCTTGGCCTGCACCTCGGGATCGAGAAGCGCACCACCGGTGCCGTCCACCGACGTCAGCCGCCCCGACTCGGCAACCTCCGTCGCCTCCGGCGGCTCCACCAGCCAGTCCGGGTTCGCCTGCTTGTCCCACCACTTCCAGGCGGCGAAGGCACCGCCCGCGACGACACCCGCCACCGCCAGCACCCTGGCGATCCGCCCGGCCCTCGCCCGACGCCGATGCCTGCGCGTCAGCCTCTGGATCTCCTTGGCCGTCACCTGACCCCGCAGCGCCGCCAACGCGGCAGCACCCCGGGCAGCGGCCTCGTCCCTGACAGGTCCGGCCGCGGCCACCGCCTGCTCGATCCTCGGCCGGGAGTAGTCCGCCGCCTGCCGGGCGGCCAGACGCGTACGGACGGCGGCCTCCTGCGCGGCCGCGTCCATCTTCGGCGGCACATGCGTGCGGGCCTGCTCCAGCCGCGGCGCGACATGCGCACCGTACTGATAACGGGCCTGACATGCGGCCTGCGACACCTTCGGCGCCAGCCGTACGCGCGCCTCCTGTGCGTAGTGAGCGGCCCTGTCCTTGGCCGTGTCGGCGTAGGGCGCCACCACTTCCGCGGCGTGCAGCACGCTGTCCTTCGCCGAACCGGTCGCGGCGCGCACGCTGTCGATGCGGGTCACGGGTTCCTCCTCCTCGGTGGCGTACGGTAATTCGACTTTCCACCCTTTTACGGATCATGCCTGCGGACGCACTGCCAGGCATGCGAGGGCAGGCATCCGGGTCACGGACGGTGCCTTCGAGCCCTCTGGGACTTCTGGGACACATGGTGACGAAGCTGCGCACAAAAGCTGATCAACACCAATAACGAATGAATACCGGGCAACGAGAGCCTGCCGACGACAATGCCACGGAACGGCGCGCCGCGCTCGTGACCCGGCGGTATGAGCGACACACGCGCACGCGACCGTGCGAGGATCGGTGCGCACAACAGGACGACGGAAGGCACACCGTGGCCGAGCAGCTCTACGCCACCCTGAAGACCAGCCAAGGGGACATCGAGATCCGGCTGCTGCCGAACCACGCCCCCAAGACGGTCAGGAACTTCGTCGACCTCGCCCAGGGCCGGCGGGAGTGGACCCACCCCGCCACCGGCGAGAAGTCAACGACCAGGTTCTACGACGGCACGGTCTTCCACCGCGTCCTCAGCGGCTTCATGATCCAAGGCGGCGACCCGCTGGGCAACGGCACCGGCGACCCCGGCTACCAGTTCGAGGACGAGTTCCACCCCGACCTCGCCTTCGACAAGCCCTACCTGCTGGCCATGGCCAACGCCGGCCCCGCCACCAACGGCTCGCAGTTCTTCATCACCGTCTCCCCGACGACATGGCTGAACCGCAAACACACCATCTTCGGCGAAGTGACCGACGCGACCAGCCAGAAGGTCGTCGACACCATCGCCGCCACCCAGACCAACCCCCGCACCGAGCGACCCGTCACCGACATCGTCATCGAGTCGGTCGTCGTCGAGACCCGCGAGGACTGACCTCCCCGCCCACAGGGCAGGAACCAAACGCCCCGCTCATCCGTAAAGATGAGCGGGGCGGTGCATGTGCGCACACCGCCCGCAGGACGACCGAGGGGACGCCATGGAACACGCGGCAGCCGGCTCACCGGACGCCCAGAACCCGCCCGGCTGCTACCGCCACCCCGACCGGGAGACCGGCATCCGCTGCACCCGCTGCGAACGCCCCATCTGCCCCGACTGCATGGTCAACGCCTCCGTCGGCTTCCACTGCCCCGACTGCGCCACCGGCCGCACCGGCACCGGACCCGCCCCCGCCGCCTCCCGGCCCCGCACCCTCGCCGGCGGCACCATCGCCGCCGACCCCCACCTCCTCACCAAGATCCTCATCGGGATCAACGCGGCCGTCTTCATCGCCGTACACACCCTGTCGGCGTCGTTCCTCGGCGACATGGTGCTGATCGGACGCTGGCCCCCCGCCCCCTGGGCCCCGACCGAAGGCGTCGCGGAGGGCGAGTGGTACCGCCTGGTGACCACGATGTTCACCCACGAGGAGATCTGGCACATCGGCTTCAACATGCTCAGCCTCTGGTTCCTCGGCGGCCCCCTGGAAGCAGCCCTCGGCAGAGCCCGCTACCTCACGCTCTACCTCGTCTCCGGCCTGGCCGGCAGCGCCCTCACCTACCTGCTGGCCTCACCCACCACGGCCACCCTCGGCGCCTCCGGCGCGGTCTTCGGCCTCTTCGGCGCCACCGCGGCCCTCGTCCGCCGCCTCAACGCCGACATGCGGCCGGTCGTCATCCTGCTCGTGATCAACCTGGTCTTCACGTTCAGCCCGGGCTTCAACATCGCCTGGCAGGCCCACATCGGCGGCCTCGTCGCCGGCGCCGCGATCGGCTACGCCATGCTCCACGCCCCGCGTGAGCGGCGGACGCTCGTGCAGTACGGCACCTGCGCGCTGGTCCTCGTGGCCGTCGTCGGACTGACCCTGTTGAGGACCGCCCAGCTCACCTGAGCGCGCGTTGTCCACAGTCGGTGGCCGATCTTGTGCACAGCGTGCGGGAACAAGCGTGCCCCCTGTCACTGACCCGTGTTTCCGCAGGTCAAACAGGGGGCGAACGAGCTTTCGAGTGCCGGTACTTCCGTCACACCGGTGTCAACGGACGGCGGGTTATCCACAGATCGTCTTTCTTTTCCCCACCATGTGGATGGCGCCTGTGGATAACCCAGTGGATAGCCCTGGGGAGAGCTACCGCGGAGTTACCGCGGCGCTACTTCCACTGCGTCGAGACACCGAATCCCGCGGCGATGAAGCCGAAGCCCACCACGATGTTCCAGTTGCCCAGCGCGTCGATCGGCAGTGAACCGTCGGTGACATAGAAGAGGACGATCCAGGCGAGACCGAGGACGAACATGGCCAGCATGACGGGCGCCACCCAGCTGCGGCTGGTCAGCTTGATGCTGGTCGCCTGCTTCGACGGCGGCGGCGTGTAGTCGGCCTTCTTGCGGATACGTGACTTCGGCACGAGGGTCTCTCCTGTCGATGCGCTGCGTGGCCGCGCAGGGAACGGGGTCGGGGACTTGGAGCGCTCCCCCGGGCGTCCGTTAGCGTAGTGCTTCCGTGGCGCCGAAGGAGATAAGGGTACGTTGAGCAATTCTGCCGACTCTCCCGGGACGGGATCCAGCCCTGTCCGCAGGCGCCGTTTCCGGCCCGTGCGGGTTCTCACGGCAGCCGTCTTCGCCCTCGCGGGGCTCATTTTCTTCACCAGCTTCAATACCGCCAAGGGCACCAATATCCGCACCGACGCCTCTTTGCTCAAGTTGTCCGATCTCATCCATGAGCGCAGCCGGGAGAACGGTGAGCTGGAGGAATCCAACGCGGCTCTCCGGGACGACGTCGACGCACTCGCCGAGCGCGACGACGGCAGTACGAAGGCGGAGGACGACAAACTCGCGGAGCTGGAGAAGAAGGCGGGCACGCGGAAACTGAAGGGCGAGTCGATCTCGGTCACACTCGACGACGCCCCGCCGGACGCCACCGCCAAGCTGCCCGGCTATCCGGAACCCGAGCCCGACTACCTGGTGATCCACCAGCAGGACCTCCAGGCGGTCGTGAACGCCCTGTGGCAGGGCGGTGCCGAGGGCATCCAGGTCATGGACCAGCGGCTGATCTCCACCAGCGCGGTGCGCTGTGTGGGCAACACGCTGATCCTTCAGGGCCGGGTCTACTCACCGCCGTACAAGATCCAGGCGGTCGGTGATCCGGAGCGGCTGAAGGAGGCGCTGGCGGCGTCGCCGGCGATCCAGAACTACATGGTGTACGTCAACGTGTACGGGCTGGGCTGGAAGGTCGAGGACGAGGGGCGGGTGACGCTGCCGGGCTACTCGGGCACGGCTGACCTTCACTATGCCCAGCCTGTGGATTGACGCCGTTCCAGGGGGCCCCGCGCCGTTAGTCTGGTGCCGTACGGCGTGAGCCTTGCGCCGTGGTGCGACGGAAGGGACGGCATGTACGGCTGGATCTGGCGGCATCTGCCGGGGAACGCGTGGGTGAAGGCGCTGCTCTCACTCGTGCTGGCGGTGGCCGTGGTCTACGTCCTCTTCCAGTACGTCTTCCCGTGGGCCGAACCGCTGCTTCCCTTCAACGATGTGACGGTGGACAACCAGTGAGTGCGCGCATCCTCGTCGTCGACAACTACGACAGCTTCGTCTTCAACCTGGTGCAGTACCTCTACCAGCTGGGCGCCGAGTGCGAGGTGCTGCGCAACGACGAGGTGTCGACGGCGCACGCCCAGGACGGTTTCGACGGTGTGCTGCTGTCGCCGGGCCCGGGCACGCCGGAGCAGGCGGGCGTGTGCGTCGAGATGGTGCGGCACTGCGCGGCGACCGGGGTGCCGGTCTTCGGTGTCTGCCTGGGCATGCAGTCGATGCAGGTGGCGTACGGCGGTGTGGTCGACCGGGCGCCGGAGCTGCTGCACGGCAAGACCTCGCCGGTCGAGCACGTGGGCCGGGGCGTCTTCGCTGGGCTGCCCTCTCCGTTCACGGCGACGCGGTACCACTCGCTGGCGGCGGAGCCGGCCACGGTGCCGGCGGAGCTGGAGGTGACGGCCCGGACGCCGGACGGGATCGTGATGGGGCTGCGCCACCGGGAACTTCCGGTCGAGGGCGTGCAGTTCCATCCGGAGTCGGTGCTGACCGAGCACGGGCACCGGATGCTGGCCAACTGGCTGGTGGAGTGCGGCGACCAGGACGCGGTGGCGAGGTCGGCGGGGCTCGCCCCGGTGGTGGGCAGGGCCACGGCGTGACCGCGCTGCGTCCCGAGCGCGAATCCGGCGCGGCCGGTGACCAGGGATCCTCGTACGGGCAGCCGTACGGGGATTCCGGTGCGTTCGGGGACGGTTGGAACGAGGACTTCCGTCCCGGCGGGGCGTATCGGCCGGTCGTCGACGACGAGACGGTGGCGTTGCGGATTCCGGAGCCGCCGCTGGAGCGGAGGGCTGCCCCCTCTCCTGCGTCCGCCACCTCTCCTGCCTCCGCCACCTCTCCTGCGGTCGGTCCCGCGGGCGGCGGGCGCGCGGCGCGCCGGAAGGCCGCGAAACGGCGTCACGGGCGCCGTGGGGCTTCCCGGGAGCCGTCGGCGGTATCGGAGTCGGAGGAGGCGCCGAGAGCGCCTCTGTCGCGCGTTGAGGCGCGTCGGCAGGCCCGTGCGCGCAAGCCGGGCCCGGCCGTGATCGCGAGCCGGGCGATCGGTGAGCTCTTCATCACGTCCGGTGTGCTGATGCTGCTGTTCGTCACGTACCAGTTGTGGTGGACGAACGTACGGGCGCAGGCGCAGGCGGACAAGGCGGCGAGCAGCCTCCAGGAGGACTGGGCGAGCGGCAAGCGGAATCCGGGGGCCTTCGAGCCGGGGCAGGGGTTCGCGCTGCTGCACATTCCCAAGCTGGACGTGGTGGTGCCGATCGCGGAGGGCATCGACAGCAAGAAGGTGCTGGACCGCGGCATGGTCGGACACTACGCGGAGGGCGCGCTGAAGACGGCGATGCCGGAGGCGGAGACGGGCAACTTCGGGCTGGCGGGGCATCGCAACACGCACGGTGAGCCGTTCCGGTACATCAACAAGCTGAGCCCGGGCGATCCGATCGTCGTGGAGACGCAGGACGAGTACTTCGTCTACAAGATGGCGTCGATCCTGCCGGTGACGTCGCCGAGCAATGTGAGTGTCCTCGACCCGGTGCCGAAGCAGTCGGGTTTCAAGGAAGCGGGCCGCTACATCACCCTCACCACCTGCACGCCGGAGTTCACGAGCAAGTACCGGATGATCGTCTGGGGCAAGATGGTCGAGGAACGGCCGCGCAGCAAGGGCAAGCCGGATGCGCTCGTCAGTTAAGGGCGGATGACCAGTGGCAGCGACCACCGACACGGAGCACGAAGAGCAGTCCGGCGTGGCCGGCCGGCCCAGGCCCGCGGCACGCCGCGGCGGTCGGGGGCCTGGGCGGTTCCTCGCGCGGGCCGTCAGCGTCTTCGGCGAGCTCCTGATCACCGCGGGCCTGGTGCTGGGCCTGTTCGTCGTCTACTCGCTGTGGTGGACGAACGTGGTCGCCGACCGAGCGGCGGGCGAACAGGCCGACAAGGTCCGCGACAACTGGGCCCAGGACAGGGTCGGTACGGACGGTCCGGGGGCGCTGGACACGAAGGCGGGTATCGGCTTCCTGCATGTGCCGGCGATGGGGAACGGCGACATCCTGGTGGAGAAGGGCACGTCGATGAAGGTCCTCAACGACGGCGTGGCCGGCTACTACACCGACCCGGTCGAGTCGGCGCTGCCGACGTCGGGCAAGAAGGGCAACTTCTCGCTGGCGGCCCACCGGGACGGGCACGGGGCGAAGTTCCACAACATCGACAAGATCGAGGAAGGGGACCCGATCGTCTTCGAGACGAAGGACACGTGGTACGTCTACAAGACGTACGCGGTCCTTCCCGAGACGTCGAAGTACAACGTCAGGGTCCTCGACCCGGTCCCCAAGGAGTCCGGCAGGAAGAAGGCCGGCCACTACATCACGCTGACGACCTGCACGCCGGTGTACACGAGCCGGTACCGGTACGTGGTGTGGGGGGAGCTGGTGCGTACGGAGAAGGTGGACGGGGAGCGGACTCCGCCGAAGGAGCTGCGCTGACCGACCTTCTTGTGGGAGGCCAGTCGCCTAACATGACGGAGGTCCGAAGCCGCAACTTCGTCTTGCGGCTTCGGACCCCTTTGTTCACCCCGCTACAGGACAGTCAGTGGTGCACCGGCGCTCCATTCCTCCAGGAGTCCGCGGTGTACGGCGGTGATGCCGCTCTCGGCGGCGATGTTCTGGGCGTCACGGGTGAAGGGACACGTCGCCACGAACAGGGCCACCTCGCAGCTGTGCAGGACCTTCGCTCCGACGAACTTCTGGATCTCGGGGCTGGTGATGGAGAGGTGGGGCGCGAACCTCTTGCACTGGACGACGAGAGTCCGTCCGTCGGCTGTGAGCGCGGTGATGTCGATGCCTCGGTCCCTGCTGCCGCCGCGCACGATGACCTCGGTGCAGCCGTCACGGCGGAGCAGCGTGGCCACGTGCTCTTCGAACTCACGGCCGTTCATGGCGTCCATGGAGGCCATGACGCCGGCGAGGGGGCGGTCCTGCCGAGGGGCTTCCAGCCTCTGGAGCCGGGCGTGGTGTTGCCGGAGCCGCATCTCGATGCGCTGGACGCCTGTCCGGAGGGCGACGAGTTCTCGTTGGTGATCGCTCGATGTTTCGATCAGGGCGTTGAACATCGGCACGACGGTCCTGCCGAGGATGTGGGTGATGCGCTCGTCGATGCGGGCGTCGAGGGCGGCGGTTGCGGGAGCGGGGTCTTCCACAGGCTGTGTGCGCGCCAGGTACTCCGTGTCGAGCAGGTACGTGCGTACCTGGCAGGCGGTTTGGCTGTCGCGCAGGAGCATGGCGATGTTGAGTACGGCTCGCCTGGAGTAGACGGTGAGGCTTCGGCGGGCCTGTGGATAACTGAGCAGTGAGAGTGACATGTTGTCACTCTCGAATTGCCGCAGGTCAGCGCCTCGGAGCACGGTCATTCCGTTGGCTTCGAGTTCTTCACGGTGGCGCTTGGCCAGCTGGCGGACGGCTTCGACGGTGACCTCGAAGTACGCGGCCACCATCGCCGTCGTCACGTGCATGCCGTCCGGCAGCAGTGACAGTGCTTTCACCTTGTCGAGTGCATCCGTGCGTGCGAGGACGCTGCCGCGTAGGGCCGGTGATTCCAGTAGGACGGTCTCGCTGATCATGATTCGCTCCGCGGGGTGAGTTGCGTGGTCACCCTGAGTAAACGAGTCATGACATACGAAGACACGATCGATTCACGGCTGGGCACACGACAGAGCCCCGGTCCCTCCGCTGAGGGGCCGGGGCTCTGGCCGTTCGGGGTTCCGTCGGTGGGTCAGTCGTCGTCGCCGCCGCGGAGGCCGCCGATGAAGCCGCCGCCGTTGTTCCCGCCGCCGTTGCCGTTGCCGTTGCCGCCCATGGTGGTGAGGGTGATCTGGGTGGCGGCCGGGTCGTCGACCTCGGTGCCGGGCTGCGGGTCCATGGCGATCACCGTCGCGTTGTCGTCACCCGGGGCGTTGGGAGCGACCTGGACGTTGGTGAAGCCGCTCTGCTGCAGGGTCTGCCGTGCCTGCGCGAGGGACTGGGTGCGGACCTCCGGCACCTTCGTCTTCGCCGTGACCTTGCCGATGGCGATCGTCACCTGCGAGCCCTTGTCGACCTGCTGGCCGGACTGCGGTGTGGTGGAGATGACCTTGCCGGCCTGGTTCGGGTCGGTCGTGGGCTGCTCCGTGCAGGTGGCGACCAGGTTGCTGTTCTCCATCTGGGACGTCGCTTCTTCACAGGTCCGGCCGAGCACGTCGGGCACCGTGGCCTTCTCCTCGGCCTTGGCGACCTCCAGGGTCACCGTGGAGCCCTTCTCCAGCTCGTTGCCCGGGTCGGGGTTCTGGCTGAGGACGGTGCCCTCATCCTGGGAGGACTCGGTCTGCTTGGTCTCGACCTCGAAGCCCTTGTCCTTGAGCTGCTGGGTGGCCTCGTCGACGTTCTTGTCGATGACGTTCGGCACGGCGACCTTCGGGGCGCCGGTCGAGACGACCAGGTTGACGGTGGACTTCTTGTCGACCTCGGTGCCCTGCTTGGGGTCCTGGGAGCAGATGCTGCCCTTCTTCTGGTCCTCGCAGGGCTTCTGCGTGAAGGCCAGTTCCAGGTCGGCGTTGGTCGCCAGTTGCCTGGCGTCGTCCTGGGTCTTGCCGACGAAGGCGGGCACCGGGACCTTGTTGTTGTCCGGCCCTCCTCCGTTGCTGAAGGCGTACTTGCCGATGAGGATGGCGCCGACGAGGACGAGGATGCCGGCCAGGACCAGGAAGATCGTGGAGGCGTTCGACTTGCGTGGCTGCTGGCGGCGCCGGTCGGGGCGGTCGTCGTAGGCGTAGCCGCCGTCGTCCGGGTTCATGGGCGGCAGCATCGTCGTGGCGCCCGCGCCGGCGTCCGAGCGCAGGGCGGTGGTCGGCTGGTCGTCGGGGTAGGCGCCGTAGCCGCCGGCGGTCATGGCGCCGAGCGCGGCGGTGGCGCCGACGGGCTGGCCGTCGAGGCAGGCCTCGATGTCGGCGCGCATCTCGTCGGCCGACTGGTAGCGGTAGTCGGGGTCCTTGACCAGGGCCTTCAGCACGATCGCGTCCATCTCGGGCGTGATCTCGGGGTCGAAGACGCTGGGCGCCTGCGGTTCCTCGCGGACGTGCTGGTAGGCGACGGCGACCGGGGAGTCGCCGACGAAGGGCGGGCGTACGGTCAGCAGCTCGTAGAGGAGGCAGCCGGTGGAGTACAGGTCGGAGCGGGCGTCGACCTGCTCGCCCTTGGCCTGCTCCGGGGAGAGGTACTGGGCGGTGCCGATGACCGCGGCGGTCTGCGTCATGGTCATGCCGGAGTCGCCCATGGCGCGGGCGATGCCGAAGTCCATGACCTTGACCTGGCCGCCGCGCGTCAGCATGACGTTCGCGGGCTTGATGTCGCGGTGGACGATGCCGGCGCGGTGGGAGTACTCCAGGGCCTGGAGGATGCCGATGGTCATCTCCAGGGTCCGCTCCGGCAGCAGCTTGCGGCCGGAGTGGAGCAGCTCACGGAGTGTGGAGCCGTCGACGTACTCCATGACGATGTACGGGATCGACACGTTGTCGATGTAGTCCTCGCCCGTGTCGTACACCGCCACGATCGCGGGGTGGTTGAGCGAGGCGGCCGACTGGGCCTCCCGGCGGAAGCGGGCCTGGAAGGACGGGTCGCGCGCGAGGTCCGCGCGCAGTGTCTTCACCGCTACCTGGCGTCCGAGCCGGGTGTCATGAGCGTGGTAAACCTCCGCCATGCCACCACGGCCGAGCACTGGGCCCAGCTCGTACCGGCCGCCGAGGCGACGCGGCTCTTCCATGGTTACCTACCAGCCCTCTCCGTCGGTCCCGACCGGCATGCTTGTACGGTCGGAGGCTGCCGTCCGGCCTACCGTACCCGGCTCGCTCCGGGTGACCTGGCCAAGCCCGATACCCGATACACGACCGGTATCGCAACGTGCGCCTATGTGAAGGGGACGTGACCGGAGTCACGCCCTGTACAGCCCGTGGTTACTTCTTGCTCTCCAGAACGGCCTCCATGACGTTCTTCGCGATCGGCGCCGCGAGTCCGCCGCCGGAGATGTCGTCACGGACGGCGTTCTCGTCCTCGATCACCACGGCCACGGCGACGGGCGAGCTGCCGTCGTCGCCCTTGGCGTACGAGATGAACCAGGCGTAGGGGTTCTCGCTGTTGTCGACGCCGTGCTGTGCGGTGCCGGTCTTGCCGCCCACGGTGACGCCGTCGATCCGTGCGTTGGTTCCGGTGCCGTCCTTGACGACGGTCTCCATCATGTCCTGGAGGATCTGGGCGTTGTCCGCGGAGAGCGGCTTGCTCATCTCCTCGGGGTCCGTCTTCTCGATGGTGTCGAGGCCGGGGTCCTGGAGTTCGTCGACCATGTACGGCTTCATCAGGGTGCCGTTGTTGGCGATGGCGGAGGTGACCATGGCCATCTGCAGGGGGGTGGCGGCGGTGTTGTACTGGCCGATGGCGGAGAGCGCGGTCTGCGACTTGTTCATGTCGTCGGAGAAGACCGAGGCGCTGGAGCGGACGGGGACGAACTGCTCCTCGGTGAAGCCGAACTTCTTGGCGGTCTCGAGCATCTTGTCGTTGCCGAGGTCGGATCCGATCTTGCCGAAGACGGTGTTGCAGGACACGCGGAGTGCTTCGCGGAGGGTGGCGTTCTCGCAGGGGAGGTCGCCCTCGTTGGGCAGCTCGGTGGTGGTGCCGGGCATCGTCCAGGGCAGGGGGGAGTCGGTCTTCTCGTCCGCCGAGTCGTACTTTCCGTGTTCCAGGGCGGCTGCGGCGGTGAGCACCTTGAAGGTGGAGCCGGGCGGGTAGACCTCGCGCAGGGCGCGGTTGAGCATCGGGTCGTCGGGGTCGTTCTTCTTCTGGAGCCTGTTCCAGGCCTCGCCGTCCGCGGTGCTGCCGCCGGCGATCGTCGTGGGGTCGTACGACGGGTAGGAGGCCATCGAGAGGATCTTGCCCGTGGAGGGTTCGAGCGCGACGACGGCTCCCTTGGCGCCCTGCTTCTTCAGGCCGTCGTAGGCGGCCTTCTGGGCGGCGCCGTTGAGGGTGGTGACGACGTTGCCGCCCTCGCGCTTCTTGCCGGTGATCATGTCGAGGGTGTTGCGGAAGAAGAGCCGGTCGTCGTTGCCGGTGAGGATGCCGTCGTGGATGGCTTCGAGCTGGGTGGCGCCGTAGGCCTGGGAGACGTAGCCGGTCACCGGCGCCCACATGGCGCCGTTCTTGTAGGTGCGCTTGTACTTGAAGTCGCCGTCGGTGGTGGCGTGGCCGGTGATGGCCTGGCCGTCGACGATGATGTCGCCGCGCGGGCTGGCGTACCGCTCGATGGCGACGCGGCGGTTGTGTTCGTCCTCCTTGAGCTCGTCCGCCTGGACGTACTGGAGCCAGTTGTCGCGGATGAGCAGGGTGAGGACCAGGAGGCCGCAGAAGATCGCGATGCGGCGCAGTGGCTTGTTCACGGTCGGACCACCTGGGTCATCTCGGCGTCGGGGCTGGCGGGGGCCGCGGGTGCGGGGCGGCGTGCCGTGTCGCTGATGCGCAGGAGGATGCCGATCAGGGCCCAGTTGGCGATGACGGAGGAGCCGCCGTAGGCCAGGAAGGGCATGGTCATGCCGGTGAGGGGGATGAGGCCCATGACGCCGCCGGCGACGACGAAGACCTGGAGGGCGAAGGCGCCGGAGAGGCCGATGGCGAGGAGTTTGCCGAACGGGTCGCGGGCGGCGAGGGCGGTGCGTACGCCGCGTTCCACGATCAGCGCGTAGAGCAGGATGAGGGCCATGAGGCCGGCGAGGCCGAGTTCCTCGCCGAAGGTGGCGAGGATGAAGTCGGAGTTCGAGGCGAAGCGGATGAGGTCGGAGTGGCCCTGGCCCCAGCCGGTGCCGAGGGTGCCGCCGGAGCCGAAGGCCCACAGGGCCTGCATGGCCTGCTCGGAGTGGCCCACGACCTGCTCGCGGGAGAGCATGTACTCCTTCATCGGGTCGAGCCAGGCGTCGACGCGCTGCTGGATGTGGGGTTCGAAGCTGGCCACGCCGACGGCGCCGACGCCGGACATGAGCAGGCCGAAGACGATCCAGCTGGTCCGTTCGGTGGCGACGTACAGCATGATCACGAACATGCCGAAGAAGAGCAGCGAGGTGCCGAGGTCGGTCTCGAAGATGAGGATGAGGATCGAGATCGCCCAGACGACGAGGATCGGGCCGAGGTCGCGGCCGCGGGGCAGGTAGAGGCCCATGAAGCGGCGGCTGGCGAGGGCGAGGGCGTCGCGTTTCACCATGAGGTAGCCGGCGAAGAAGATCGCGAGGACGATCTTGGCGAATTCGCCGGGCTGGATGGAGAAGGAGCCGACCTGGATCCAGATGCGGGCGCCGAAGACGTTCTTGCCGAGGCCCGGTACGAGCGGGAGCAGCAGCAGGACCAGGGCGCCGACCATGGAGATGTAGGTGTAGCGCTGGAGGACGCGG
Organism: Streptomyces sp. WG7; assembly: GCF_049975785.1. NCBI lineage: Bacteria > Bacillati > Actinomycetota > Actinomycetes > Kitasatosporales > Streptomycetaceae > Streptomyces > Streptomyces sp. WG7. The sequence goes on along the minus strand of NZ_JBNGGE010000015.1, from coordinate 3,090 downwards.
TGGTCCTTCAGGAAGATCATCACGGCGACGAACAGGGCGATGCCCATCGCGGTGTACATCAGCTGGCGGGGTGCGGCGTTGCCGGCCTGGTCGATGCTCTGGAGCAGTTCGGACTGGTCGAGGCGCCAGATGGCGACGAGGCCGAGTCCGTTGAGCAGGGTGGCCAGGGGCAGCATCAGCGGGTCCGCGTACGGGGCGAACTTGCGGACGACGATGTGTCCGACGCCGGCCAGGAGGCCGAGGCCGAGGCCGTAGCTCAGCAGGCCGGCGGGCACCTCGTCGTTGATGGCCAGTCCTACGTTGGCGTAGGCGAAGACCGGGATGACGACGGCGAACACGAGCAGAGCCAGCTCGGTGTTGCGCCGGCTCGGGGCGCCGATGGCGCCGATCGTGGACGTGTGGTGCGTCGGCGAGTTGGAAGTACTGCTCATCGTGTGACGGGGCCTCTCACGGCTTGCCTACTGCTTACCGCACAGCGAGACGACCTTCTGCTCTTCCTCCGAGAGGGTCGGGCCGGGGCCTGGAGTGGGTGCGGTCGTGGACGGGGTCTCGGACGATTCGGGTGCCTTCGGTGATCCCGACGGGTTCGGGGACGGTGAGGCCTTGGACGTGAAGGAGGCGGGAGTGGTTCCCGTGGTGCCTCCGGCCTCGCCCTCGCCCTCGCCCGGCTTCGCGTTCTTCTCGTTCGCGGTCTGCTCGGTCTGGGCGGTGCGCCGGTCGGCCTGCTTCTTGCAGGCGGAGGCCTGGACGGCCAGTTCCTCGATCTTCGCCCGGGCGTCGGCCAGGTCGCTTTCGGGGATGGTGGCCTCGACCAGTTTCTGCTGGTAGGGCGGGAGGTACTTGAGTTCGATCTCGGGGTGGTCCTTCTGGACCTTCGAGAGGGAGACCCAGGCGAGGTCCTGGCTGATGCCCCGGTAGAGCGCGAGGTGGTCGTCCTTGGTGCCGACGTAGTACTGGGTCTGGGTCCAGCGCCAGCCGCCGTACGTGCCGCCGCCGATGACGGCGAGGGCGAGCACGGTGTAGAGGGACCTCTTCAGCCACGTGCGGTTCTTACGGGGTTTGACGAAGTCGTCGGGGCCGTAGTCGTCGAAGTCGCCGGCCGGGATGTAGCCGGTGGTGTCGCCGCTGCCGGGCGGGCCGAACTCGCCGCCCCCGCCGCGCTGTCCGCCCTGGCGGCCGAGGCCGGCGGCGCGGCCGGCCGGGGTCTGCATGATGCCGTTGTCGCCGAACTGGGCCTGGTTCTCGGCGACGGCGCCGACCACGACCGGGGTGTCGGAGAGCTGGCCGGCGAGGGTGTCGCCGGTGTCGAGGTCGAGGACGTCGGCGATGATGACGGTGATGTTGTCGGGGCCGCCGCCGCGCAGGGCGAGCTGGATCAGTTCCTGGACGGTCTCCTGGGGGCCCTGGTAGCTGGCGAGGGTGTCCTCCATCGTCTGGTGGGAGACGACGCCGGAGAGTCCGTCGGAGCAGATGAGGTAGCGGTCGCCGGCCCGGACCTCGCGGATGGACAGGTCGGGTTCGACGTGGTCGCCGCTGCCGAGGGCGCGCATCAGCAGGGAGCGCTGCGGGTGGGTGCCCGCCTCCTCCTCGGTGATGCGTCCCTCGTCGACGAGTCGCTGCACCCAGGTGTGGTCCTGCGTGATCTGGGTGAGGACGCCGTCGCGCAGGAGGTAGGCGCGGGAGTCGCCGACGTGGACGAGACCGAGGCGCTGGCCGGTCCACAGCAGGGCGGTGAGGGTGGTGCCCATGCCTTCGAGGGCGGGGTCCTCCTCGACCATCTGCCGCAGCTGGTCGTTGGCGCGCTGCACGGCGGTGCCGAGGGAGGTGAGGATGTCGGAGCCGGGCACGTCGTCGTCGAGGGCGACGATGGTGGAGATCACCTCGGAGGAGGCGACCTCGCCGGCGGCCTGGCCGCCCATGCCGTCGGCGATGGCGAGCAGGCGGGGACCGGCGTAGCCGGAGTCCTCGTTGCCCTCCCGGATCATGCCCTTGTGCGATCCGGCGGCGAAGCGCAGTGACAGACTCATGCGCACCTCGCCCGTCGGCTCCGCCTGCAGCCGGTCGTGTCGAGCCACACTGCCCACCCTCCGGTCGGGAGCGCGCCGGGGCCCGGCGTGCCGGCCACCGCTGCGTGCTCGCTCCGCTCGCGCTGTTTCATTGGTGTAGCACTACTTCCGCAGCTCGATGACGGTCTTGCCGATGCGGATCGGCGATCCCGGCCCGATCGGTGTGGGGGTCGTCAGCCGGGACCGGTCCAGGTAGGTGCCGTTGGTGGAGCCCAGGTCCTCGACGATCCACTGGCCGTTCTGGTCCGGGTAGATCCTGGCATGGCGGCTGGAGGCGTAGTCGTCGTCCAGCACGATGGTCGAGTCGTGTGCCCGGCCGAGCGTGATGGTCTGGCCCTGGAGGGCAACGGTGGTGCCGGTGAGGGTGCCCTCCGTGACGACCAGTTTGGTGGGCGCGCCGCGGCGGCCCCGGCCGCCGCTCGGCTGCTGGCGCTGCGGTGGAGGCGCCTGGCCCTGGCGCGAGGCCTGCTGCGGTCGGGCGGCGTCGCGCCGCGCTCCGCGCTGGGTGACCCGCGTACCGAACAGGTCGCTGCGGATGACCTGTACGGCCACGATCACGAACAGCCACAGTACGGCGAGAAAACCCAGCCGCATGACCGTGAGGGTCAGCTCTGACATTGCCCCCGGATCACCCTTCGGCTTGCCTATAGAGAATGGTGGTGCTGCCCACGACGATCCGCGAGCCGTCGCGGAGCGTAGCGCGGGTGGTGTGCTGCCCGTCCACCACGATGCCGTTGGTGGATCCGAGATCCTGGATCGTCGAGGGCGTTCCGGTCCGGATCTCGCAGTGCCGGCGGGAGACGCCGGGGTCGTCGATCCGCACGTCGGCCTCGGTGCTGCGTCCGAGGACGAGGGTCGCGCGGGAGATCTGGTGGCGGGTGCCGTTGATCTCGATCCAGTGGCGGGTGCGTCCGCCGGGCGCGGGTGCGGCCGGGGGCTGCTGGCCGCCCGCGGGCTGCGGGTAGCCGTAGCCGCCGGGGCGTCCGCCCGGCGGCGGTGCGGCCGGCATGGGCGGGGCGCCCGC
>NZ_JBNGGE010000014.1:0-153149 GCF_049975785.1 Streptomyces sp. WG7 | reverse complement strand
GGGGGTGGCGGGGGGGGGGGGGGGGGGGGGGGGGGGGGGGGCGGGGGGTTTTTTTGGGGGGGGGGGGGGGGGTGGGGGGGGGGGGGGGGTGGGTGGGGGGGGGGGGGGGGGGGGGGGGCCCCCCCCCCCCCCCCCCCGCCCGTCGCCGTTCGCTCTACCCGTCGGTAGCATCCTGGTCATGGCAGACACGCAGCAGGTTGACACGAAGGCCGGGTGGGCCGAGCGGTGGGCCGAACACCGGCTGACCCGGATGGCCGGGCGGATCGACGCCTTCGCCAAGGCGCACGGCGGCGCCGAGGCCCAGGTCGCCTACCTCGGTGAGCGCGGCGCCCGGATCGTGCTCGTCGGCGAGGACGGCGCCTGGGGCGACCTCGTCGCGCGCTCCTACGACAGTGCCCGGAAGGCCGTCGAGAAGTCCGGGATCACCGTCCACGACGACTTCGACGGCGAGTTCGCGGCCAAGGTGACGACCGGCCCCTACGAGTGGTCGCGTATGGCGGGCATCCAGGTGGGCGGGCCGAGCAACACCTGAGACCGGGTTCACCCGTTAGGACCGTAGGAAGCCGTACGGCGCACGGGCCGCGAGGCGCGCGAGCCGTACGGCACACGGTCCCAGCAGGGGGAGTCCGGATGATCGAAACGCCGTCCCTGGTGGACCAGTACTGCCACGGCGTTCTGAGAACGGAGCTGGGCCTGGGCACCTTCGAGGCCCAGCTGGCACGCACCGAGGGTCCGCCCGCCCCGGGCACCACCCTGTTCGACACCCAGACCGGCTTCGCGGTACGCCGCTGGTGCCCGCCCCTGCTCGGCCTGGAACCGCACTGCCCGCCCGCCCGTTACCTGGCCCGGCGCCGCGAGCTCGGCGTCCTGGAGGCGGACCGCAGGCTGCTGCGCGGCAGCGGCATCACCACCTACCTGGTCGACGCGGGCCTGCCCGGCGACCTCACGGGACCCGCGGAGATGGCCACCGCCGGGGACGCCGACGCCCACGAGATCGTGCGCCTGGAACTGCTGGCCGAGCAGGTCGCCGACACGTCCGGCACCGTCGACTCCTTCCTCGCCAACCTCGCGGAGGCGGTGCACGGCGCCGCCGCGAACGCGGTCGCCTTCACCTCCGTCGCGGGCGTACGGCACGGTCTGGCGCTGGCACCGGAACCGCCCGGACCGGGCGAGGTGCGCGGCGCCGCCGCCCGCTGGCTGACGGGGCGCGAGGTCGGCGGCGAGCTGAGCGACCCGGTGCTGCTGCGGCACCTGCTGTGGAGCGCCGTCGCCTCGGGCCTGCCGATCCAGCTGCACGCGGGGCTCGGCGAGCCGGGCCTGCGCATCGACCGCACCGACCCGGTCCTGCTGACGGACTTCGTGCGGGCCACCGCGGGCCTCGGCACCGACCTGGTCCTGCTGCACAGCTACCCGTACCACCGCCACGCCGCCCACCTCGCCGGAGTCTTCCCGCACGTCTACGCCGACTCGGGCGCCGCCCTGGTACGCACCGGCGCCCGGGCCGCGGCGGTCCTCGCGGAGATCCTGGAGCTGGCGCCCTTCGGCAAGGTCCTCTTCTCCAGCGGCGCCCAGGGCCTGCCCGAACTGCACGTGGTCGCCGCCCGCCTGTTCCGCGAGGCGCTGGGACGGGTGCTGGGCACCTGGGTGGCCGAGGAGGCGTGGGCGCCGGCGGACGCGCAGCGGGTGGCGGGGATGATCGCGTCGGGGAACGCGGAACGGGTGTACGGACTGGAGTGAGTCGCCGACACTGGCCGGATGACGACCCGTACCCTGCTCGACCGCTTCCTCACCGGCCTGGCACCGTTGGATCCCGCCGCCCTGTGGGCGCACGGTTCGCTGGCCGGCGGCGACTACCAGGAGGGGCGCAGCGACCTCGACCTGATCGCGGTCCTGCCGCGGCCGGCCACGGCCCGCACGGCCTGGCGGGTGGGGCTGCTCCACGCCCGCCTGCGCGACGAGCCACTGGCCGGGCAGCTGCACTGCACCTATCTGTCGCTCGGCACCGTCGACGACCCCGGGCGGCGGCACCTCACCTGGGCCCACCGCGGACTCTTCAAGCGGGCGGTCACCCCCGTCACCCGGCGCGAACTGCACGGCTTCGGACGCGTCCTGCACGGCGCGTCGCCCCAGCGCCTGCTGCCGACGGTGGCGGACACGGAACTGGCGGAGTTCGTCGTCCGGGACCAGCGGGACTTCTGGCGGCCGGCCGTGCGCAGGCCGCGGCTGTGGCGGCAGGACGTCTGGGTGGACCTGGGCCTGCTCACCTTCGCCCGCGCCACCGTCACGCTGCGGGAGGGGCGCCTGATCAGCAAGCGGCAGGCCCTGGCGGAGCTGCCCGCCCTGGGCGCTCCCGGCGAGGTCGTCGAGGACATCGCGGAACGGCGGTACGGGAACCCCGCGCGGCCCACGGAGGAGTGGACCGCCCGCCGGAGCGAACTGACCCGCGGTTACCTGGGGCCGGCCATCGACACGCTGGTCGCCTCGTACTCCTGAACCGGCAACCCGGGCGCCGTCTCCTCCGGCCGCTCGCGCAGGGCCAGCAGCACCCTCAGCGCCGCGATCCACATCACGCACGAGCCGAACATGTGCAGCCCGACCAGGACCTCGGGGAGATCGGTGAAGTACTGGACGTAGCCGATGGCACCCTGGGCGAGCACCACCAGGAAGAGGTCGCGGGTGCGGGCCAGCGGCCCCTTGGGCGCGTCGACCGCCTTCAGCACGAACCACAGGGCGAACGTCAGCGTCACCACGATCCACGCCAGGACGGCGTGCAGCTTGCTCACCGTCTCCCAGTCGACCGGCATCCGCGGTACGTCGCTGGAGTCGCCCGCGTGCGGGCCGGCCCCGGTGACGACCGTGCCGACCGCGATCAGCAGCACGGAGACGGCGATCATCGCCCACACGAGCTGCTGGACCGCCTTGCCGACCAGGGGGCGCGGTGCCGCGTCGCCCTCCCGGGTGCGCTGCCACATCACGGTCGCGACCGCGATCAGCGCGGTCGACAGCAGGAAGTGGGACGCGACGGTGTACGGGTTGAGGCCGACCAGGACCACGATGCCGCCGAGGACCGCGTTGCCCATCACGATCCAGAACTGCAGCCAGCCCAGCCGCGTCAGGCCGCGCCGGTACGGCTTCTGCGACCGCGCGGCGATGATCGCCCAGCCGACGGCGGCGCACAGCACGTAGGTCAGGAGGCGGTTGCCGAACTCGATGACGCCGTGCAGACCCATCTCGCTGGTGGTGGTCAGCGAGTCGTCGGTGCACTTGGGCCAGGTCGGGCAGCCCAGGCCCGAGCCGGTCAGGCGTACGGCACCGCCGGTGACGACGATGACCACCGCCATGACGAGCGCGGCGAGGGCAGCCCGCTGGACCGTCCGGGGCTCCGGGGTCCAGCGCGCGGCGATGAAGGCGAGCGGGTTGCGCACGGCGGCTGCGGCGTCGGCACGGGTCACGTTTGGCACGCCGTCCATCGTAGGCGCCCGCTTGTGCACGCTTTCACGAGGGTCCGTCTCCGGCGTGCGCGGCCACTCCCGTGCCTACTCCCAGCGGAAGAACTTCCCGGCCGCCGCGAGCCCCACGACCGCCCACACGGCGAGGATCCCCAGGTCGCCCCACGGCATCTGGGCCCCGTGCTGGAGGACGTCCCGCAGCCCGTCCGACAGGGCGGAGATCGGCAGCAGCCCCAGCACGCTCTGCGCCGCGTCCGGGAACCTGTCCAGCGGCACGATCACCCCGCCGCCCACGAGGAGCAGCAGGAAGACCAGGTTGGCGGCGGCCAGCGTGGCCTCCGCCTTCAGCGTGCCCGCCATGAGCAGTCCGAGCCCGGAGAAGGCGGCCGTGCCGAGGACCAGGAGCAGCAGCACGGCGAACGGATCGCCGTGCGGCGACCAGCCCAGCGCGAAGGCGATCACCGTCAGCAGGATGATCTGGAGCACCTCGGTGACCAGGACGGACACCGTCTTCGCGGTCATCAGGGCCCAGCGGGGCAGCGGCGAGGCGGCCAGCCGCTTCAGCACCCCGTACCGGCGCTCGAAGCCGGTGCCGATGGCCTGCCCGGTGAACGCCGTCGACATCACGGCGAGCGCCAGGACGCCGGGCGCGAGGAAGTCGACGGCCTCTCCGGCGCCGGTGTCGATGATGTCCACGGAGCTGAACAGGACGAGCAGCAGCGTCGGGATGACCACGGTCAGCAGCAGCTGCTCGCCGTTGCGGAGCAGCATCTTCGTCTCGAGCGCGGCCTGCGCCGCGATCATGCGGCCGAGCGGCGCGGCGCCGGGCTTCGGCGTGTAGGTGCCGGTGGTGGTGGTCACGAGCGCAGCTCCTTGCCGGTCAGCTCCAGGAAGACGTCCTCCAGGGTGTGCCGCTCCACCGAGATCCGGTCCGGCATCACCCCGTGCTGGGCGCACCAGGAGGTCACGGTGGCGAGCAGCTGCGGGTCGATCTTGCCGTTGACGCGGTAGGAGCCGGGGGTCAGCTCGGCGGCCGCGGAGTCCGCGGGAAGCGCCTTGAGCAGGGACACCACGTCCAGTCCGGGCCGGCCGGAGAACCGCAGGGTGTTCTCGGCGCCGCCGCGGCACAGTTCCTCGGGCGAGCCCTGCGCGATGACCCGGCCGGCGTCGATGATGGCGACGTCGTCGGCCAGCTGCTCGGCCTCGTCCATGTGGTGGGTGGTGAGGATCACCGAGACGCCGTCGCCGCGCAGGTCCCGTACGAGGTCCCAGGTGGCGCGCCGGGCCTGCGGGTCGAGGCCGGCGGTCGGCTCGTCCAGGAACACCAGCTCGGGCCGGCCGACCACGGCCATCGCGAGGGCGAGCCGCTGCTGCTGCCCGCCGGAGAGCCTGCGGTACGTCGTCCGGCCGCACGAGCCCAGCCCGAGCCGCTCGATCAGCGCGTCCACGTCCAGCGGGTGGGCGTGCAGTTTCGCCACGTGGCGCAGCATCTCGTCCGCGCGCGCGCCGGAGTAGACGCCGCCGGACTGGAGCATCACGCCGATCCGGGGCCGCAGCTCGGAGCCCTCCCGCACCGGGTCGAGGCCCAGCACGCGCACCGTGCCGGAGTCCGGCCTCCGGTATCCCTCACAGGTCTCGACCGTGGTCGTCTTGCCCGCCCCGTTGGGGCCGAGTACGGCGGTGACACCCGCCCGGGCCGCCAGGTCGAGGCCGTCCACCGCGGTCTTCGTGCCGTACCGCTTCACCAGGGCCTGGACCTGGACCACGGGCTCGCTTCGCATGGGTCACGAGTCTAGGTAGGCGGGCCGGGACTCCGGCGCGCGGGTGCGGGGATCTCCTTCGCAGGGGTGGGCGCACGGCGCGGCCGTGGGCCGGCGGGTACCGGCGCACCGGGTCGGTGTACGGCGCTCACGCGGGCCCGTGCGTGGTCGCACCCGGCACTCGCCGGCCGCTCGCGCCGCTACTCGCGGGGCCGGTGCAGCGGCAGCCACCGTTCCGCGTAGGCGACCGCGTCCGCCAGCGGGAACAGCCGTGCGGTGGCCGCGCCGACCCTCCCGCGTACGACGGGCCGGTCCCGCTCGAAGTCGTGCCCCAGCTCGTCGAAGCGGTCCGAGGTGATCGACACCTCGGTGACCCGCTCCCAGCCCACCGGCCCCGGCCGCCCCACCTCCACCAGCGGGGACGGAGTCCGGTACTCCGCGAGGTGGAAGGCCGTGCAGGCCTCGTAGCCCGCGCCGAGCAGCAGCACCCGGGCGCCCAGCCGCTCCAGGGTCGCCAGCGGGCTGCGCTCGCCCAGCCGGCAGTCCGTCGCGTGCCCGGCGACCACCTCGGCGGCGCGGGACCCGACGGCCGCGAAGGACGTCTGCGGATGCGCGCTGCGCAGGGCGCCCGGCCAGGTGCGCACGGTCTCGGGGAGCACCCCGACCCCGACCGAGGGCGTGATCAGCGGGTCGTAGGCCGGCATCGCGGCGCGGATGGTGTCCCACCACTCCTCGGGCACCGGCGGGCTGCGCCACAGGGCCGGGTCGGAGAGGTCGCCGGTCTGGGCGGGGACCACCAGGGTGCCGTCCGGACCGAGCGCGTCGAGCAGTCCCTGGACGACCGCGACGGGACCCCCGCAGACCCAGCCGAGGGAGCTGAGGGAGGAGTGCACGAGGAGGGTGTCGTCGGTCCGCACACCCAGCTCGCGCAGCCCGGCGGCGATCGTGCCGCGGGTGACGAGTGGGCCGGTGGGAGGGGGTGCAGGCATGCCGGGGAGTGTCCCGCAGGCCCGCCCGGGACGCCACCGGATTGATCGACCGGAGATCGTTTCCGCAGGTCAGATTAGGTATGCCTAAGTGACGCAGGGCACCGTCGGATGATCCGGACGCGGCTTGCCCGCCTCGGAGGAATTACGCAACAATGGCGTTGTGAAAAACGTTGGCGAGGCTCCGCAGGAGGAACTCGCGACCGGTGAGCGGTCCACCCGCAACCGTGTCGCGCGCTCCATCCTGGACCACGGGCCGTCGACCGTCGCGGAGCTCGCCGGGCGTCTGGGCCTGACCCAGGCCGCCGTCCGGCGCCACCTCGACGCGCTGGTCGCCGACGACGTGGTCGAAGCCCGTGAGCAGCGGGTCTACGGCACGCGTACGCGCGGACGGCCCGCGAAGGTCTTCGCGCTCACCGACTGCGGCCGGGACGCCTTCGACCAGTCGTACGACAAGCTGGCCGCGGACGCCCTGCGCTGGATCGCCGAGCAGGAGGGCGGGGAGCAGGCGATCGCCGCCTTCGCCCGTGCCCGGATCGCCGGCCAGGCGGGCGCGTACCGCAAGGCGGTGGAGTCCGCCGCCCCGGACAAGCGCGCCGAAGCACTGGCCAAGGCCCTCAGCGCGGACGGGTACGCTGCTACCGCGCGGAGCGCACCCCACCCCCAGCAGGGCGAGCAGCTGTGCCAGCACCACTGCCCGGTCGCCCACGTCGCAGAGCAGTTTCCGCAGCTGTGCGAGGCGGAGACGGAATTTTTCGCCGAGCTGCTCGGTACTCATGTACAGCGGCTCGCGACCATCGCCCACGGCGACGGGGTCTGCACCACGTTCATTCCGAAGACTTCGCACGCGCCGCCCACGGCGCGCGCGCCCAAGAACACCGCTAACGCATCTGCAAGCACGGCCGGGAGGAACCCCGCATGACTCTCCCCACGGAGACTGCTCACCCCGAGCTCGAGGGCCTGGGCAAGTACGAATACGGCTGGGCCGACTCCGACACGGCCGGCGCCTCTGCCAAGCGCGGCATCAACGAGGACGTCGTCCGCGACATCTCCGCGAAGAAGAACGAGCCGGAGTGGATGACCAAGCTCCGCCTCAAGGGCCTGCGCCTCTTCGAGAAGAAGCCCATGCCGAACTGGGGCTCGGACCTGTCGGGCATCGACTTCGACAACATCAAGTACTTCGTGCGCTCCACGGAGAAGCAGGCGGAGTCCTGGGAGGACCTGCCCGAGGACATCAAGAACACGTACGACAAGCTCGGCATCCCCGAGGCGGAGAAGCAGCGCCTCGTCGCCGGTGTCGCGGCCCAGTACGAGTCCGAGGTCGTCTACCACCAGATCCGCGAGGACCTGGAGGAGCAGGGCGTCATCTTCCTCGACACCGACACGGCGCTGAAGGAGCACCCGGAGCTCTTCAAGGAGTACTTCGGGACCGTCATCCCCGTCGGTGACAACAAGTTCGCCTCGCTGAACAGCGCGGTGTGGTCCGGCGGCTCCTTCATCTACGTGCCGAAGGGCGTGCACGTCGAGATCCCGCTCCAGGCCTACTTCCGTATCAACACGGAGAACATGGGCCAGTTCGAGCGGACCCTGATCATCGTCGACGAGGGTGCCTACGTGCACTACGTCGAGGGCTGCACCGCCCCGATCTACAAGTCGGACTCGCTGCACTCCGCCGTGGTCGAGATCATCGTCAAGAAGAACGCCCGCTGCCGTTACACGACCATCCAGAACTGGTCGAACAACGTCTACAACCTGGTCACCAAGCGCGCCGTGGCGTACGAGGGCGCGACCATGGAGTGGATCGACGGCAACATCGGCTCCAAGGTGACGATGAAGTACCCGGCCGTCTACCTGATGGGCGAGCACGCCAAGGGCGAGACCCTGTCCATCGCCTTCGCGGGCGAGGGCCAGCACCAGGACGCCGGCTCCAAGATGGTCCACATGGCGCCGAACACGTCCTCCAACATCGTCTCGAAGTCCGTGGCGCGCGGCGGCGGCCGCACCTCCTACCGCGGTCTCGTCGAGATCGGCGAGGGCGCCCACGGCTCCAAGTCGAACGTGCTGTGCGACGCGCTGCTCGTCGACACCATCTCCCGCTCCGACACGTACCCGTACGTGGACGTCCGCGAGGACGACGTGTCCATGGGCCACGAGGCGACCGTCTCCAAGGTCTCCGAGGACCAGCTCTTCTACCTGATGAGCCGCGGTCTGAGCGAGTTCGAGGCGATGGCGATGATCGTGCGCGGCTTCGTCGAGCCGATCGCCAAGGAGCTGCCGATGGAGTACGCCCTCGAGCTCAACCGGCTGATCGAGCTGCAGATGGAAGGCGCGGTCGGTTAAGACCCGCCCCCGAAGCAGTCGCCAGATTTCTGACGTAGGAAGAGAGCAGACCGACAGCCATGGCTGAGGCTCAGAACATCCCCGTGGGGTCCACCACCGCGGGCCAGATCGCGGTGGCCGCCGAGTCGACCGTCGCCACGCGCATGAGCGCACCCGCGTCCTTCGACGTGGCGGACTTCCCCGTCCCCCACGGCCGTGAGGAGGAGTGGCGGTTCACGCCGCTGGAGCGGCTGCGCGGGCTGCACGACGGCACCGCGGTCGCCACCGGCGACGGCGTCAAGGTCGACATCGACGCCCCCGAGGGCGTCGTCGTCGAGACCGTCGGCCGCGACGACGCGCGCATCGGCAGGGCGGGCACCCCGGTGGACCGGGTCGCCGCCCAGGCCTACTCGGCGTTCGAGAAGGCCGGCGTGATCACCGTCCCCAAGGAGACGGTCCTCACCGAGCCGATCCGCATCGCCGTGCACGGCGAGGGCGGCACCGCCTACGCCCACCAGGTCGTCGAGCTGGGCGCCTTCGCCGAGGCCGTGGTCGTCATCGACCACACCGGTGACGCGGTGCTCGCCGCCAACGTCGACTACGTGCTGGGCGACGGCGCCAAGCTGACCGTCGTCTCCGTCCAGGACTGGGACGACAAGGCCGTGCACGCCGGCCAGCACAACGCGCTGATCGGCCGGGACGCCACCTTCAAGTCGTTCGTGGTCACCTTCGGCGGCGACCTGGTCCGGCTGCACCCGCGCGTCGCCTACGCCGGCCCCGGCGGCGAGGCCGAGCTGTTCGGCCTGTACTTCACCGACGCCGGCCAGCACCAGGAGCACCGCCTCCTGGTCGACCACAACGTTCCGCACTGCAAGTCCAACGTCGTCTACAAGGGCGCGCTGCAGGGCGACGACGCGCACGCGGTCTGGATCGGCGACGTGCTCATCGAGGCCAAGGCCGAGGGCACCGACACCTACGAGATGAACCGCAACCTCGTCCTCACGGACGGCGCCCGGGTCGACTCGGTGCCGAACCTGGAGATCGAGACCGGCGAGATCGTCGGCGCCGGCCACGCCTCCGCCACCGGCCGCTTCGACGACGAGCAGCTCTTCTACCTGATGGCGCGCGGCATCCCCGAGATCGACGCCCGCCGCCTGGTGGTCCGCGGCTTCTTCGCCGAACTGGTCCAGCAGATCGGTGTCCCGGACATCGAGGAGCGTCTGATCGCCAAGATCGACGAGGAGCTGGAGGCGTCGGTCGCATGACCTTCGTACGCGTCTGTGGAGCGGACGAGCTGGAGGAGGACACCCCCAAGCGGGTGGAACTCGACGGCACGCCGGTCTCCGTCGTGCGCACCGAGGGCGAGATCTTCGCGATCCACGACATCTGCTCGCACGCGAACGTCTCGCTCGCCGAGGGCGAGGTCGACGACTGCCACATCGAGTGCTGGCTGCACGGCTCGCGCTTCGACCTCCGCTCGGGCAAGCCCGACAGTCTTCCGGCGACGCGCCCCGTCCCCGTATACCCCGTAAAGATCGAAGGGGACGACGTACTCGTCTCCCTCACCCAGGAGTCCTGAGGCACCCATGGCAACGCTTGAAATCCGAGACCTGCACGTCACCGTCGAGGCCGACAACGCCACGAAGGAGATCCTCAAGGGCGTCGACCTCACCGTGAAGCAGGGCGAGACGCACGCCATCATGGGCCCCAACGGCTCCGGCAAGTCGACCCTCGCCTACTCGCTCGCGGGTCACCCCAAGTACACGATCACCGGCGGCACCGTCACCCTCGACGGCGAGGACGTCCTGGAGATGTCCGTCGACGAGCGCGCCCGCGCCGGCCTCTTCCTGGCCATGCAGTACCCGGTCGAGGTCCCCGGCGTCTCGGTCTCCAACTTCCTGCGCACCTCCGCCACCGCCGTCCGCGGCGAGGCCCCCAAGCTGCGCACCTGGGTGAAGGAGGTCAAGGAGGCCATGGAGCGCCTCAACATGGACCCCGCCTTCGCCGAGCGCAACGTCAACGAGGGCTTCTCCGGCGGTGAGAAGAAGCGCCACGAGATCCTCCAGCTGGAGCTGCTCAAGCCGAAGGTCGCGATCCTCGACGAGACCGACTCCGGACTCGACGTCGACGCCCTGCGCGTCGTCTCCGAGGGCGTCAACCGCGTCCGCGAGACCGGCGAGGTCGGCACCCTGCTGATCACGCACTACACGCGCATCCTGCGCTACATCAAGCCCGACCACGTCCACGTCTTCGCCAACGGCCGCATCGCCGAGTCGGGCGGCGCCGAGCTGGCCGACAAGCTGGAGGCCGAGGGCTACGAGGCGTACACGAAGGGTGGCGCATCCGAGTGACACAGCTGCCGGGCCTCCTCGACACCGAGGCGATCCGCAAGGACTTCCCCATCCTGGACCGACAGGTCCACGACGGACAGAAGCTCGTCTACCTGGACAACGCGGCGACCTCGCAGAAGCCGCGCCAGGTGCTCGACGCCCTGAGCGAGTACTACGAGCGCTACAACGCCAACGTCCACCGTGGCGTGCACGTCCTCGCCGAGGAGGCCACGGCGCTGTACGAGGGCGCGCGGGACAAGGTCGCGGAGTTCATCAACGCGCCCTCCCGCGACGAGGTGATCTTCACCAAGAACGCCTCGGAGTCGCTCAACCTCGTCGCGAACATGCTGGGCTGGGCCGACGAGCCCTACCGCGTGGACCACGAGACCGAGATCGTCATCACGGAGATGGAGCACCACTCCAACATCGTGCCGTGGCAGCTGCTGGCGCAGCGCACCGGCGCGAAGCTCCGCTGGTTCGGCCTCACGGACGACGGCCGCCTGGACCTCTCGAACATCGACGAGGTCATCACGGAGAAGACGAAGATCGTCTCCTTCGTGCTGGTGTCCAACATCCTGGGCACCCAGAACCCGGTCGAGGCGATCGTGCGCCGCGCCCAGGAGGTCGGCGCCCTCGTGTGCATCGACGCCTCCCAGGCCGCGCCGCACATGCCGATGGACGTACAGGCCCTCCAGGCCGACTTCGTGGCCTTCACCGGCCACAAGATGTGCGGCCCGACGGGCATCGGCGTCCTGTGGGGCCGCCAGGAACTGCTGGAGGACCTCCCGCCCTTCCTCGGCGGCGGCGAGATGATCGAGACGGTCTCGATGCACTCCTCCACGTACGCCCCGGCCCCCCACAAGTTCGAGGCGGGCACGCCCCCGGTCGCGCAGGCGGTCGGTCTGGGCGCGGCGATCGACTACCTCGACTCGATCGGCATGGACAAGGTCCTGGCCCACGAGCACGCGCTCACCGAGTACGCGGTGAAGCGGCTGCTGGAGGTCCCCGACCTGCGCATCATCGGCCCGACGACGGCCGAGGAGCGCGGTGCGGCGATCAGCTTCACGCTCGGCGACATCCACCCGCACGACGTGGGCCAGGTACTCGACGAGCAGGGCATCGCGGTCCGGGTCGGCCACCACTGCGCCCGGCCCGTCTGCCTCCGCTACGGAATTCCTGCGACCACGCGAGCGTCGTTCTATCTGTACTCCACGCCGGCCGAGATCGACGCACTGGTCGACGGCCTGGAGCACGTACGGAACTTCTTCGGCTGACGGGACGAGCGAAGAGCATGAAGCTGGACTCCATGTACCAGGAAGTCATCCTGGACCACTACAAGAACCCGCACGGGCGTGGTCTGAGGGACGGCGACGCCGAGGTGCACCACGTCAACCCGACGTGCGGTGACGAGATCACGCTGCGCGTGAAGTACGACGGTACGACGATCAGCGACGTCAGCTACGAGGGGCAGGGCTGCTCGATCAGCCAGGCGAGCGCCTCCGTGCTGAACGACCTGCTGGTCGGCAAGGACCTCGCCCAGGCGCAGCGGATCCAGGAGACCTTCCTGGAGCTGATGCAGTCCAAGGGCAGGATCGAGCCGGACGACGCGATGGAGGAGGTCCTGGAGGACGCGGTCGCGTTCGCCGGGGTCTCGAAGTACCCGGCCCGGGTCAAGTGCGCCCTGCTGAGCTGGATGGCCTGGAAGGACGCGACGGCCCAGGCACTGGACGGCGCCGACGCCGAGAAGGAGACGACGGCATGAGCGAGACCGTGGAAATGAAGCCGGCCTCGGAGGAGGAGGTCCGCGAAGCCCTGCTGGACGTCGTGGACCCCGAGCTGGGTATCGACGTCGTCAACCTGGGCCTGATCTACGGCGTCCACATCGACGACGCGAACATCGCGACCATCGACATGACCCTGACGTCGGCGGCCTGTCCGCTGACGGACGTGATCGAGGACCAGGCCAAGTCCGCCACGGACGGCCTCGTCAGCGAGCTGCGCATCAACTGGGTCTGGATGCCGCCGTGGGGCCCGGACAAGATCACGGACGACGGCCGCGAGCAGCTGCGCGCGCTCGGCTTCAACGTCTGAGACGCCCCCGCACCGCTTCACGAAACGGCGACGCCCTCGGGCGTCGCCGTTTCCGTGTGTACACCCGCCTCCGCTATGTACGCTCGTACACATGGGATATCTGCTCCTGGCCGGAGCCATCGCCGCCGAGGTCGCCGGCACCACCGCCATGAAGTACAGCGAGGGCTTCAGCAGGCTGGTCCCCTCGGTGCTGACGGCACTCGCGTACGTGCTCTCCTTCGCGCTGCTCGCCCAGACCCTGAAGGTCCTCGCCGTCGGCACGGCGTACGCCATCTGGGCCGGCGTGGGCACCGCCGCCATCGCCGCGATCGGCGTGGCGTTCATGGGCGAGGGGATGACCGCCACCAAGGCCGCCGGCATCGCGCTGATCATCGTCGGCGTGGTCGTCCTCAACCTGGGCGGCGCGCACTGATGTCCCGGCGCTACGACCCCGAACGGCGCCGGCGCATCATCGACGCGGCGATCCGGGTCGTCGGGCGCAAGGGCATCGCCGGTCTCAGCCACCGCACCGTCGCCGCCGAGGCGGACGTCCCCCTCGGCTCGACGACGTACCACTTCGCGACGCTGGACGACCTCCTGGTCGCCGCCCTGCGCCAGGCGAACGAGGGCTTCGCCAAGGTGGTCGCCGCCCACCCGGCACTGTCGGACCCGGACGCCGACCTGCCCGCCGAACTCGCCCGCGTCCTCGGCGAGTGGCTGGGCGGCGACCGCACGGGCGTCGAGCTGGAGTACGAGCTGTACCTGGCCGCCCTGCGCCGCCCCGCCCTGCGCCCGGTCGCCGCGGAGTGGGCCGAGGACGTGGCCGCCCTGCTGGCGTCCCGCACGGACCCGGTGACGGCGCGGGCGCTGGTCGCCCTGATGGACGGGATCTGTCTCCAGGTGCTGCTGACGGGGACGCCGTACGACGAGGTGTACGCGCGGGAGGTACTGGCGCGGGTGATCGCCTGAACCACGCGGTCGCAGGCGCGGGCGCCGGGCGGGCGGGGGTGGCGCCGCGCGGGATACCGGCACGTGAGATCCCCCGCCGACCGGTTCGCACCCGACGCCCCCGGCCGGTTAGGTTGCCCTCATGACCGACACGACTGCACCCCGCACCACCGGCGCCGTGGCCGCCGGGCTCGCCACCATCGCCGCCGACGGCACCGTTCTCGACACCTGGTTCCCCGCCCCCGAACTGGTCGCGGAGCCGGGCCCGTCCGGCACCGAGCGCCTCACCGCCGAACAGGCCGCCGAACTCCTCGGCGGCGGCGCGACCGCGGCGGTCGGTCAGGACGCCCGGCGCGGCGTCGAGGTGGTCGCGGTCCGCACGGTCATCGCCTCGCTGGACGAGAAGCCGGTCGACACGCACGACGTCTACCTGCGCCTGCACCTGCTCTCCCACCGCCTGGTCAAGCCGCACGGCCAGAACCTGGACGGCATCTTCGCCCACCTCGCCAACGTCGCCTGGACCTCGCTGGGCCCGGTCGCCGTCGACGACGTCGAGAAGGTCCGCCTCAACGCCCGCGCGGAGGGGCTGCACCTCCAGGTGACCTCGATCGACAAGTTCCCGCGCATGACGGACTACGTCGCCCCCAAGGGCGTCCGCCTCGCCGACGCCGACCGCGTCCGCCTCGGCGCGCACCTGGCCGAGGGCACCACCGTCATGCACGAGGGCTTCGTCAACTTCAACGCGGGCACGCTCGGCACGTCGATGGTCGAGGGCCGCATCTCCGCGGGCGTCGTCGTCGGCGACGGCTCCGACATCGGCGGCGGCGCCTCCACCATGGGCACCCTCTCCGGCGGCGGCAACGTGCGCATCACCATCGGCGAGCGCTGCCTGGTCGGCGCCGAGGCGGGCGTGGGCATCGCGCTCGGCGACGAGTGCGTGGTCGAGGCCGGCCTGTACGTCACCGCGGGCACGCGTGTGACGATGCCCGACGGGCAGATCGTCAAGGCCCGGGAACTCTCCGGCGCCTCCAACATCCTCTTCCGCCGCAACTCGGTCACGGGCACGGTCGAGGCCCGCCCGAACAACGCGGTGTGGGGCGGCCTGAACGACGTCCTGCACAGCCACAACTGATCACAGGCGGCCGTGACCCGCGGCCGCCCTGTCGTCGAGCGCCCTTCCACGGCCCTGGGAACGGCCCGGGAGGGCGCTCGCGCGTCCAGTGCCCGTCTCGTCGGTCACTGGTCGTCGACGCCCAGATCGGTGCGCATCGACTGCTTCAGTTCCCCCAGGTAAGGCCAGACCTCCTCGTGGAACTCACCCTCCAGGTTCGCCAGTTCAGCCGTGTGGTCGGAAGGCGCTGATCCGTACTTCCTGAGCTTGCCGTACGCGGCGTTCAAGCGTTTCTTCGCCGTGCTGGAAGCGCGCAGGACGTCTTCCGGAGCGATCATCTGGGATTCCGCGTAGCTGTCCCGGTAGGCCAGCCTGCCCGCTTCCAGATCAGCCAGGCGCGAGTCGGCGTCCTCGCCGCGCTGAAGGGCGTGCAGATAGTTCGTCATCGCCGTCAGATACTGGCGTGCGGAGGTGTTCAGTGCGATGTAGCAGGCGCGCCGGCGTTCGAGGCTTTCGAGCTGCCGCTGCCTGGCCTGCTCCGCCCGGAGCATCTCCTCGGCGTGAGCGTGTTCCTCACGCCGTTGTTCCGCGGCGGCCTGGAGCTCCATGCGCTTGGTGCGGTCCGCACGATTCTGTGTCAGCAGCGCGGCTCCCAGCGTTCCCGCCACGCCCACCACGGCGATCAACAAACCCGCCCAACTCGCGCCCATGAGGCCCCCTTTCGCGCGAGCGGCGCACCGTCCCCCGGCAGGAGCCCCCAACGACGGTCACCGCTTCATCGTCCTGTACCGCTTCATTAGCACGGTCAGGCGCGCGTGGTCGGCCGTTCCGTTGAGCTCGGCCAGGAGGTCGTCGGGGCACAGCTCGTAGTGGTCGCCCCAGAAGCGGTGGCGGCGGTTGTCCCAGATCCGGTATCCGCCCGGTACGCCCCGGGCCACGTAGCGCCTTCTGCTCATCGGGTGACCGTAGGCGCAGGGGTGGTGTTCCGCCAACGCGATAAAAGCGCATGCCTCGCGCGCCCCCCGCACGTACGGCTGACTCCCCGTGACCTTCCGGTGGTCTTGGCGGATGAACCGGTGGACGCAGTGTCCGATCAGACGCCGATCCGACGAAACGAGGGGCCTGGTATGACGAACGAGCGGGCGAGGACCGTGGCGCGTTGGCTGGCCGGGGCGGGGACCGCGGTACTGGTGTGCTGGACCCCGGCGGGGACCGCGCACGCCGACGAGACGACCACCCATTCGCACAACGGCCCCCGGATGGGGCTCCTCAACGTCCACGTGGGGCAGATCGACGACCCGGCGGAGGACGTACTGGAGCACACGCTGCTGTTCGGTGACGGTTACGCCTGGGACTGACCCGAGCCGGCGACCAGCTCTCCGTACGTCGTCAGCAACGCGTCGGTCGTCTCCCGGTCCGCGCCCCGCAGCGGTGCGCGGACCGGTCCGGCGGGGAGGCCGAGCGCACCGAGGAGGGCCTTCGCGGTGACGGTGCCGGGCAGCCCCGCCGCCATCATCGACTCGATGAGCGGCAGCGCCCGCCGCTGGAGCAGGGCGGCCCGCCCGGTGTCGCCCGCGTCGAAGGCGCCGAGGACCGCGCGGAACAGGTCGGGCGCGACGTTCGCGACCGTGCTGACGTACCCCGCCGCGCCGATCGCGTACAGGGCGAGCACCTGCTCGTCGCAGCCCGCGTAGTACGCCAGGCCGGTGCGGGACAGCACCTTCTGGACGCCGAGGAGGTCGTACGAGCAGTCCTTGACGGCGACGATCCGCGGGTGCCCGGCGAGCCGGACGAGCGTGTCGGGCTCGATGCGGGTGCCGGTGCGGCCCGGGATGTCGTAGAGGGCGAGCGGCAGTCCGCAGGCGTCCGCGACCTCCAGGAAGTGCGCCTCCACGGCGTCCTGCGGGGGCCTGCTGTAGTACGGCGCGACCACGAGCAGGCCGTCCGCGCCCGCCTTCTCCGCGGCCAGCGCCAGCTCCACCGTGTGCCGGGTGTCGGCCGTGCCCACCCCGGCGACGAGCGACGCCCGGTCACCGACCGCCTCCCGCACCGCCGTGATCAGCGCCGCCTTCTCGGCGTCCGTGGTGGTCGGCGACTCGCCCGTGGTGCCGGACAGCACCAGGCCGTCACAGCCCCGCGACACCAGCCGGTCGGCGAGCCGCCGGGCGCCGTCGAGGTCGAGCGCACCGGTCTCGGTGAACGGCGTGACCATGGCGCACAGGGCGCGGCCGAAGGGCGCGGGGGAGGAGGCGTCTGTCGTCATGGGAGTAGTGTCGGCGGACACACCTTGTAGCTCCACTTAATTCTCCTACGAGATATGTGTAAGAGATGCTGCGTGGTCGGCGGTGGGTGAGGACAGGGATAGTGCCGGTGGGCCGGGGGTACCCGGAGCGCTCCGAACCGAGAGGAGGCGGAACGTGACCGGGACCATGCACACCAGGCCGGTGCACGACGAGCAGCACTCCGTGGGTGAACTGGTCGGTCAGGCCACCGAACAGCTCTCCCGGCTCGTGCGCCAGGAAGTGGCCCTCGCCAAGATGGAGCTGGCCGAGAAGGGCAGGCGCGCCGGGCGGGGCGGCGGGATGCTCGGAGCCGCGGGCGCCATCGCGTACGTCGGTCTGTTCGCCCTGGCCGGCACGGCCACCGCCGCGCTCTCACTGGTGCTGCCCGTCTGGGCCGCGGCGCTCATCGTGACGGCGGCGCTCTTCGTGATCGCGGGTGTACTGGCCATGATGGGCCGTGCCCAGCTCCGTCGCGCCGTGCCCCCGAAGCCCGAGGAGACCCTGGGCAGCGTCAGGGCCGACGTGGACCAGATCAGGGAAAGGGCGCATCGATGACCGACGCGACGAGCGGGGACGGCACGAGGACCGGGACCGGCTCCACCGCGCAGCCGGCCGGCGGGGCCAAGGGGCCCGACGAGCTGCGGCGGCAGATCGAGCAGACCCGCGGCCAGCTCGGCGACACCGTGGAGGAGCTGGCCGGGAAGGCGGACGTGAAGGGCCGTGCCAAGGCCCGCGCCGCCGACCTCCGGGACAAGGCCGGTGCCATGACCGTGCAGCTGCGCAGCTCCGCCGCACAGGCGGGGCACACCGTGCAGGACAAGGCGAGCCGGGCCGGACACACCGCACAGGACAAGGTCAGCAGGGCCGGGCACACCGCACACGACAAGGCGAGCCGGGCCGGGCACACCGCTGAGCGGCGCGTGCCGGGACGGGCGCGCGGCGCGGTTCAGGCGGGGCTCAGGCATCCGGGTGCGGTGCTGATCGCCGGGGCGGCGGCGGGCGCGCTGGTCGCGGCGAGCGTGATCAGCCACCGCCGGCATCACGGGTACTGCTGAGAACGCGGCGTGGGTGACGAGGGGCCTTTGGGCGGGGCCCCTCGTCACCCACGCCGTACCGGTACCGGAGCGGCCCCGGCGGGCACTTGACCTCAATCTCGGCTTGACCTCAACCTTGGTCGAGGCCAAAGGGTGGTGCGTGCACCCGGAACGCACCCGGCGTGCACCCGACGACCACCGAGCAGTGGAGGCCGGCATGACCCGCCGTACCGACGCACACCCCGAACTCGTCCGCCCGGACGTCCAGGCCCCCTTCTTCAGCACCTGGCGGGTGGGCACCCCCGAGCGGCAGCGGCAGACCGTCGACGCCATCGCCCGTACCTGGGAGCGCCGCCCCTGGCCCGCCGACGACCTGCTCGGCTACCACGTCTACACCGGCCACGACGGCAGCACCCTGCTGCACCACTCGCAGTGGGCGAGCGAGCAGGCCTACGAGTCCTTCGTCAAGACGCACCGGCAGGAACGCGTCGACGAGATCGACACCGCCGTGCCGGGCATCGAGCGGCTGGGACTCGGCCGGTACCGGCGCTACCGCAGCGCCACCCGCGCCGACAACGGGACGGCGCCCGTCCCGGGGTGCATCGTGATCGTCGACGTCGAGTTCGAGGGGCCCGACCCCGAGCGGCAGCGCGCCTGGGTCGACGCCGTCCTCGAGGCCCTGGAGAGCGAGCCGGAGCCGCACCCCGGCGGCATCTCCGCCCACTTCCACCTCAGCACCGACGGCACCCGCGTCCTCAACTACGCCGAGTGGGAGAGCGCCCAGGCCCACATCGACGCCCTCGCCGCACCGGGCGACGGCGTCGGTTCGGGATCGGACCTGTGGAAGCGGGTGCAGAACTGGCCGGGCCTGACCAGCGGCGGCGGGGTCAGCCGCTACGACCACGCCCTCGGCCTGGTGCCCCGCTGAACCCGCCCCCACCGGCGGTCGGTCACGGACGGAACCGCAGCACCTGAGGGTCGTGGTCGCTGATCTGGTCGTGGAACTCGGCGTTGACGTGCACGCTGTCGTACGACAGGTGTCCGCCGCGCCGGATCGACGGGCTGACCAGGATCTGGTCGAGGACCTGGCTGTTGCCCTGGTAGACGTACGAGTAACGCTCGCTGCGCGGCAGCGACTTGACCGCCGACCACAGGGCGCCGTCGTCCTCCAGGATGCGGGTGGTCCTTGAGAACTCGAAGTCGTTGATGTCGCCGAGGACGACGACGTCGGCGTTCTTCTGGGTGGCGAGGACGTCCTTGACGAACGTGTTCACGGCCTTCGCCTGGAGGTGGCGCTGCGTCTCCGAGCCGCGCGACGGCGGCTGGTACTGGGCGGTCAGACCCTGGTCGCCGCCCTTGGAGTTGAAGTGGTTGGCGATGACCAGGACCGTCCGGCCGCGGAAGACGAACTCGCCGGCCAGCGGCTTGCGGCTGTCCTCCCAGGCGGGGTTCGCCGGGTCCACGCGGCCGGGGGAGTGGGTGAGCGCCGCCTTGCCCCGCACCTTCGTCACCCCGGTCGCGGTGGTCGCGTCGCCGGCCCCGCGGTCGGTGAAGGAGACCCGCTCCGGGTTGAACAGGAACGCCGCGCGGATGTTGCCGCCGGGCTGGCCGCCGTCCTCGCCGTCCACCGGGTCGATGCCCCGCCAGTCGTAGCGCGGGCCGCCCGCCGCGACGATCGCGTCGATCAGCTTGCCGACCGTCGCGTCGGCGGCCACCGTGCCGTCGTCCGTGGCGCCGTTGTTGTCCTGGATCTCCTCCAGGGACACGATGTCGGGCGACGCGAGGTTGTGCACGATCGCCTCGGCGTGCGCGGCGAAGGTGCCGTCGGACGGGTCGAGGTTCTCGACGTTGTACGTCGCCACCGCCAGCTCGCGGCTGCTCTGCCGGCGCGTCGTCTCGCGCTCCAGGCCCCCGCTCTCCAGGGTGCCGATCTCGCTCGCGACCAGTGTGTAGCCGCCGTACTGGTTGTAGTCCAGCGGGCCCGCGGTGGTGCCGGCGAGGGTGTCGCCCACGTGGGCGTCGGGGAAGTCGGCCGGCTTGCCCAGGGACTGGATCTGGAGGCGGCCGGTGTTCTGGGAGTCGTAGGAGCCGTACACCGTGCCGCCGCGGCGGTTGGCGTTCTCCCAGGGCTTCACCGTGACCCACAGCTCGGTGTACGGGTCGGTCGCGCCGACCACGCGGGCGTCGGCGACGCGGACGTTCATGCCCTCCAGGGACTCGTAGAGGTCCAGGGCGTACTTCTCCGGCCGCAGGGTCAGGCCGTTGACCGAGCCGTTCGCGGCCGCGTCGCCCTCGGGGGCGTACGCGCGCGGCACGGACCGGGCGGAGACCGTCGTCGCGGCCGGGACCTCGTTGCCGCTGGAGACGACCGTGAAGGCCGGGCGGGTGATCTCGGTCAGCGACTGGTTCCCGGAGGAGGTGCCGCCCGGGACGTACTCCGAGACCGTGCCGGACACGGTGACCGCGTCACCGACGGCGACGCCCTTCGGGGTGGAGCCGGTGAAGACGAAGACGCCCTCGCTGGTGGCCGGGTCGGCGTCCGGCCGCGGATCCTGGATCCAGAAGCCTCTGGAGGAGCCGTAGCCGCGGACACCGGTGACGATTCCGGCCACGTCGGTGACCTGCTGGCCGGCGTACGGCGACAGCCGGGTGCTGCCCTGGATGTCGTGCACGCGCACGGAGTCGGCGTGCGCGGGCGAGGTGAGGACGACCGTGGACGCCGCCGAGCAGACGGCGGCGACGGTGAGCGCGGCGAGGCGCGTGGAGGACTTGCTGGCCAACGTGATCCCTCCGGGGACGTGACGGAGCGCCGGGACGAGGGTGGGGCGATGGAGCGGGGGTGGGCGCGACGGAACGAGGGTGTGACGCGAGGGGCCGCAGCGCACACGTGGACCTGAGTGAACACTTGTCCCCCCACTTCTACGCGCGTCAATCTCCTGCCTGGCCAGTCCCGTTGTCAAGGTTTCGGCCATGTACTCCACCCGTCGGGGAGATGAACCGGGCGGCATGGGTGGAAACCCGTCTAGGCTGAGCTGTTGAGCCGTACGGCGTCCGGACGGCCGTACGGTGATCAAGGCGCGCGAGGAGAAACAGCCGATGTCAGACCGCTCCACCCTGCCGCCCGCACGGCTGCGTCCCGAGGCGGAGCTGGCCCGCGACGCGCTGTCCGCGCCGGTGCTCTCCCGGGCCGCCCGGCTCGCCCGCTGGGCCGGCCCGGACACCCGCGTCGACGCCGGGGGCGGACTCGTCGAGGAGCAGTTGCCGGCGGCGGCCGAAGAGCTCGGGCTGAGCGGGGAGGACGCCGCGGCGTACGCGAGCGAGGCGTGGCGGATCGCCGTGGACACCGGGCTCGTCGAGATCACCGACGAGGAGACGGGCACCGTCGCGACGGGCGAGGACCTCGCCCTGCTCACCGGCGGCTCCCCGCAGGACGTGCTCGGGCTGTGGCTCACCGCCCTGGAGGCGGTGCTCGCCGACGCGAGCGTGCCCGACCTCGACGACCTGGTCGACGCGATGGCCGAGGGCGGCGAGGTCGACCTGTCGTCCCTCGACTGGAACCCGGAGGCCGAGGCGGAGTTCCTCGACGGCGTGCTCGGCAACCTCTACCTGCTCACCGCCGGCGAGGACCGCCCCGGTGACGCCGCGGTGCCGCTGCCCGCGCTGGCCGCGTCCGTGATCGTGCCCGACGACATGGGCGAGCCCACCAACGACGTGCTGGAGCAGGTGTCCGACGCGATGATGCGGCTGGACGACCAGTTCCGGCTGCTGGAGCCCATCGGCCTCGTCGAGTACCAGCCGGTCGACGAGGCCCTGATGGCCGACGCGGACGAGGAGCCCGCGGCCCCCGTGGACGAGGCCGACGTCGCCCGCTACGGCATGGTGCGGCTCACCCCGCTCGGCCTGTACGGACTGCGCGCCCGGCTGCTGGAGGCCGGCTTCGACGCCCCCGCCGTCGGCGACCTCGCCGACAAGGGCGCCGACGTCCTGCTCGACGCCACGGCCCCCTTCCCGCCGGCCGCCGCCCACGCCGAGACCGAGCTGTGGCTGGCGCGCCGGAGTCCGCTCGCCGCGGCCCGCGAACTGCTGGCGGCGGCCCGCGGGACGGACACCGGCGCGCCCCTGCGCCGGCTGCGCTGCCAGCAGGCGCTGTCCCTGGTCGGCGCCGAGGCGGAGCCCGCGCTGCGGGAGGTCCTCGACGACGGCGAGCTGGGCGGCCTCGCCCGGGTCTGGCTGACCGAGCACGGCGCCCGGGACGTGCCGGCCCCGCCGCAGGAGATGGTCTTCTGGCTGACCATCGACACCGTGGCCGCACAGCTCGCGGCCGAGGGCAACTCCGAGGAACTGCGCGCCCTGGTGGAGGGCCTGGCCCGGCAGCACGGCGGGTTCTTCGACACGGCCTGGCGGGTCGACCACCCGGCCACGCCGGACGTCCTGGAGGCGATGGGGCGGCTGCACCCCGACAAGAAGATCGCCAAGGAGGCGCGCAAGGCGGCGTTCAAGGCGCGGTCGCAGCACGGCGGCTGACGCCGGGCGGGGCGGGCCGTCGGGGAGGGGCCGGCGGCGCGGGCATCCACGCTCCGGTCCACGGAGTGCGTACGGGTCCGGTGCGCGCGTGGGGAGAGCTCTCCGCCAGTTCAACTCCCGTTCAGGCACGGGCGGGATTCCCGTTCAGACGTGGGCGGAACCGTGTCGCCGACCGAGGTCCGCCACCCTCCACGGCACGTCCACCGTCACAGGAGACACCATGTCGCTCACCCGCAGGGACTTCGCCAGCCGATCCGCGCTCACCGGCGCCACAGTCGTGCTGGCGGGCAGCGTCGGCTCCCTCGCCACCGCCCCGAACGCCCTCGCGTCCACGGACACCGAGAGCGCGGGGGAGGAGCACGGACGCGGCCACGGACATGGGCACGACCACGGCGGGGTCGGTTACGGACCGCTGATTCCCGACCCGGACGGCATCCTCGCCCTGCCCGCCGGCTTCCGGTACGAGATCATCACCTACTGCGGCCGGACCAAGCTCGAGTCGGGCGAGTACACCCCGTCCAACCACGACGGCACCGCCGCCTTCGACGGCCCGCGCGGCACCACCCTCCTGGTCAACAACCACGAGCTCGGCGGCCACCGCGACGACTGGCCCCACCCCGTCCCGCTGACCGAGGGCCTCGTCTACGACCCCGCCGCCGCCGGAGGCTGCACCGTCGTCGAGGTCCGCCGCGGCGGCCATGTCGCCGAGTGGGTCGGCATCGCCGGTACCGCCACCAACTGCGCGGGCGGCAGCACCACCTGGGGCACCTGGCTGACCTGCGAGGAGACCGAGGACAAGGCCGGCGAGGAGGGGATGACCAAGGACCACGGCTACGTCTTCGAGGTCGACCCCGAGGACCGGCGCGCCAACCGCGACCCCAAGCCGATCAAGGCGCTGGGCCGCTACGCCCACGAGGCCGTGGTCATCGACCCCCGGCGCGGCCACGCGTACCTCACCGAGGACGCCTCCAACCCCAACGGACTCCTCTACCGCTGGGCCCCGCCGGAGGGCTTCCGGCACGGCCGCGGCCGGCTGCGCACCCTCGCCGACGACGCCGGCGTCCTCCAGGCGTTCAAGTGCTTCGACTCCGGCGGCAAGTTCGTCGACGACCTCTCCCGCGCGACGAAGACCGGCACCGTCTACGGCGTCGACTGGATCGACGTACCCGACCGCGACGCGAGGACCACCTCCGTGCGCAAGCAGTTCACCGACGGGCAGGTCACCCGCGCCCGCAAACTGGAGGGCATGTGGTGGGCCGACGGCGGCGCGTACATCGTCTCCTCCTTCGCCCGTGACGAGAGCCCCGGCCGGCCGCACGACGGCCAGGTCTGGTTCTACGACCCGAGGCGCCGCACCCTCACCCTGAAGGTCCTCCTCGGCGTCAACCCCGACCCGTCGGCGGACGGCGCCTTCGACGGCCCCGACAACATCACCGTCTCCCCGTACGGCGGCATCGTCATCGCCGAGGACGGCGATGGGGTCCAGCACCTCTTCGGCGCCACCGACAGCGGACGCACCTACCCCATCGCCCGCAACGAACTGAACGTCGGCTCCGAAGACGAGCCCGAGTACAGCGAGTTCACCGGCGTCACCTTCTCGCCCGACGGCCGCACCCTGTACGCCAACATCCAGGACCCCGGCATCATGCTCGCCATCACGGGGCCGTGGAAGCGGCAGAAGCGCCGGTAACGCTTCGCCCGCCCGAGCGGTGGCCGCCCTCCTCCCGGACGTCGCCCTCCTCCCGGTCGCCGCCCTCCGGACGGTTCCGCAGCTCGCCGCCCGGGAAGCCGACCGGCCCAGGCCGCGCGGTAGGGTGCGCGGAAGGTTGCCTGGTGGGCAGGAGTGACGGGATGGCGCAGGTCAGGCCCATGCGTGCGGATGCCCGGCGTAACCGTGAGCGGTTGCTCGTGGTGGCGGCACAGGCCTTCGCCGAGCACGGTGAGGGCGCCTCGCTGGACGACATCGCCAAGCGCGCCGGTGTCGGCGTCGGCACGCTGTACCGGCATTTTCCGACGCGGCAGGCGTTGCTGGAGGCCGCCTACCTGGAACGGATCGAGGCCATCGCGGCGCGTGCGGACGTCATCGCGGGGGAGCTGGCGCCGGGCGACGCCCTGGTCGCGTGGCTCGGCGAGCTCGCCGCCGGGATGCTCCAGGTGCGGGGGCTCAAGGCGCTGCTGGGCACGACCGTCACGGAGGGCGGCTCGGCGGCGGACCGGGCGTCGTGCGGCGACTGCGTGCGGGGCGCGGTGACGCGGTTGGTCAGGGCCGCGCAGGACGCGGGCACGCTGCGCGCGGACGTCGAGCCGATCGAGGTGCTGCGGCTGGCGCACGGGGTGGCGACGGCGGCCGAGTCGACGGAGGGGGAGCACGGGACGTCCGTCCGGCGGTACCTGTCGCTGATGTGGCAGGGGCTGCGGGCGTAGGCCGTCGGCGGGGCGTTCCCGGAGCCGGGGGCGCCCCGCCGACCGGCTGCTACAGCGCCTGGGCCGACGGCTTCACCATGCCCCGGACCGTGCGGGACTTGACGAAGTCGCCCATGGCGGTCATCTCCCACTCGCCGGAGTACTGACGGATCAGCTTCGCCATCATCACGCCGGTCTGCGGTTCGGCGCTGGTCAGGTCGAAGCGGACCAGTTCCTCACCGGTCGCGGCGTCCATGAGACGGCAGTAGGCCTTGGCGACCTCCGTGAACTTCTGGCCGGAGAACGAGTTGACCGTGAAGACCAGGCCGCTGACCTCCTGCGGGATCCGGCCCAGGTCGACGGTGATCACCTCGTCGTCGCCGCCGCCCTCGCCGGTGAGGTTGTCCCCGGAGTGCTTGATCGCACCGCCCACGATCTGGAGCTTGCCGAAGTAGCAGCTGTCGATGTGGTTGCGCTGCGGGCCGTACGCGATGACCGACGCGTCCAGGTCGATGTCCTTGCCGCGGTACGCCGGCTCCCAGCCGAGGCCCATCTTGACCTGGGAGAGCACCGGCCGGCCGCCCTTGACGAGGGAGACGGTCTGGTTCTTCTGGAGACTGACCCTGCCCTTGTCGAGGTTGATCTTGCCGGCGCCCGGGGCGGGGGCGGGCGGGGCGGCCGGTGCCGCGGGGGGAGCGGAGGGCATCGTCGGCGCGGCGGCGGGCGGCGGCGGGGTGGCCGCCTGGGACCGCTGCGGGGTCGGCGGGGCGGCCGGCGGGGCGGCCGGGGCGGCGGGCTGGGCGGCCGGAGCGGCGGGCTCCTCCACCGAGACGCCGAAGTCCGTCGCGATGCCGGCGAGGCCGTTGGCGTAGCCCTGGCCGACCGCGCGGGCCTTCCAGACGCCGTTGCGCAGGTAGACCTCCACGATCACCAGTGCGGTCTCGGTGCCGAGCTGCGGGGGCGTGAAGGTGGCGAGGACGGAGTTGTCGTCCGCGTTGCGGATGGTGGCGGTCGGTTCGATGCCCTGGAAGGACTGCCCGGCGGCGTCCGGGCTGGCGGTGACGACGATCTTCTCGATGCCCGGCGGGACGGCGGAGGTGTCGACCACGATCGCGTCCGGGGCGGTGCCGCCGCCGGAGCGGTAGGTCACGCCCTGGCCGGTGGGCTGGTTGTAGAAGATGAAGTCGTCGTCGGAGCGCACCTTGCCGTCGGCGGTGAGCAGCAGGCCCGATACGTCGAGCCGCACGGGCGCGGCGACGTCCACCGTCACGCGGGCGGCGGAGAGGGGGATGTTCGAGCCGGGGGTCATAGCTGTCATGCCGGGTGAACGAGCGAGGCCGTTTTACCGTTCCCTTACCCGGGGGCCAATCGGGGAGCGCGGTGGCGGGGCGGCCGGCCCGGAGGGTCTCGCCCCCGCCGCCCCTTCCCTTCCCGTCCCCGGGGCTGCGCCCCCGGACCCCCGTGCTACGGCACGACGACGATCTTGCGGCCCACGCCCGCCGCGAACTGCTCCAGCGCCTGCGGGTAGCGGTCCAGTGCGATGCGGTCGCTGATGAAGACGTCCGGGTCCAGGACACCGTTCGCGAACAGCTCCGCCGCGCGCTCGTAGCTGTGCAGGACCGCCATCGAACCCGTGATGGTGATCTCCTGGTTGTAGATGCGGTACGGGTCGATCTGTACGCGCGTCGCGTAGTCGGCGACGCCGAACTGGAGGAAGGTGCCGGCCTTGGCGACCCGGTCCAGGCCGTCCTGGATCGCCGCCGCGTTGCCGGTGGCGTCGATGACGAGGTCCCAGCCCTGGGGGCGGTCCAGTTCGTCGGGGGTCGCGGCGGAGGCCGAGACGCCGAGGCCGCGGGCGGTCTCCAGGCGGGCGGGGTTGAGGTCCACCACGTCCACGCTGGCCGCGCCGGTCCGCTTGGCCAGCTCCAGCATCATCAGGCCCATCGTGCCGGAGCCGTAGATCAGGACGTGGGCGCCGAGGCGGGACTGGAGGACGTCGTAGCCGCGGACCGCGCAGGAGAGCGGTTCGATCAGGGCGGCGTCCTGGGTACGTACGTGCTCGGGGAGCTTCACGCAGTTCGCGACCGGTGCGACCGCGTACTGTGCCGCGCCGCCCGCCGTCGTCACGCCGATGGCCGCCCAGCGTTCGCAGAGGTTGTTGTGGCCGGTGCGGCAGTAGCGGCACTCGTAGCAGTACAGGGACGGGTCCACCGCGACCTGGTCGCCGACGGCCACCTCCGTGACCTGGGTGCCGACACCGACCACCTCGCCGGCGAACTCGTGGCCGGGCACGATCGGGAGCTTGGGCGCGAACTCGCCCTGGAGGATGTGCAGGTCGGTGCCGCACAGGCCGCAGGCGGCGACCTCGACGACGACCTCGCGCGGCCCTGGCGTCGGGTCCGGGACCTCGGTGACGACGGCACGGCCCACGGACTCGATGACGGCGGCCTTCATTTCACGGCTCCCAACGACAGGCCCTGGACCAGTTTGTCCTGGGCGGCGAACCCCGCGGCGAGCACCGGCAGGGAGATGACGAGCGACGCGGCGCACACCTTGGCCAGGAAGAGGCCCTGGCTGGTGATGAAGCCGGTCAGGAAGACGGGGGCGGTCTCGGCGACCACGCCCGTCAGCACCCGGGCGAAGAGCAGTTCGTTCCAGCTGAAGATGAAGCAGATGAGCGACGTGGCGGCGATGCCCGGCAGGGCGATGGGCGCGACCACCTTCGCCAGGATCGTCGGCAGCTTCGCGCCGTCCACGCGGGCCGCCTCGATGATCGCGACCGGGACCTCGGCCAGGAAGGACTGCATCATCCAGACCGCGATCGGCAGGTTCATGGAGGTGTAGAGGATGACCAGCAGCCAGATGTTGTCCAGCAGGTCCGTGTTCTTGGCGAACAGGTAGATCGGCAGCAGGCCGGCCACCACCGGCAGCATCTTGGTGGAGAGGAAGAAGAACAGGACGTCCGTCCACTTCTTCACCGGGCGGATGGAGAGCGCGTACGCGGCGGGGAGGGCCAGGACCAGGACGAAGAGGGTGGAGGCGACCGACGCCACCGCCGAGTTGATCAGCGCGGGCCAGGGGCTCGCGCCGCCGCCCGCGCCGAAGAACTCGCGGTACCCGTCGAGCGTCAGCGACGCCGCGAAGGACGGCGGGTTGGTGGCCGCGTCCTCCTCCGAGTGGAAGGAGGTGAGCGCCATCCAGGCGATCGGCAGGAAGAAGACGATTCCGGCCAGCCAGGCCACCAGGCCCAGGCCGGCACCTGCCTTGCGGCGGGCTCGTCCGGGCTTGGCCCCGGTGGTGCCGGTGGGTCGTACGGCGGTGGTGCTCATGCGCGGCCAACCTCCTCGCGGAACAGGGACGACACCACGCGCAGCGCGAAGGTGGCGATGACGATCGAGCCGATGACGACCAGGACGCCCGCGGCCGAGGCGAGGCCGTTCTCGTGGGCCTGGTAGAAGCTCTGGTAGACGGTGTAGGGCAGGTTGGCCGTGCCCAGGCCGCCGGACGTGATGGTGAAGACCGCGTCGAAGTTCTGCACGATGTAGATCGAGCCGAGCAGGGCGCCGAGTTCCAGGTAGCGGCGCAGGTGGGGCAGGGTGAGGTGGACGAAGATCTGCCAGTCGCTCGCGCCGTCCACCCGGGCGGCCTCGATCTGCTGCTGGTCGCGGCTCTGCAGGCCGGCGAGCAGGATCAGCATCATGAAGGGCGTCCACTGCCACACCAGCGCGGCCTCGACCGCGAGCAGCGGGGTGTTGGAGATCCAGTCCGGTTGCGGGCCGCCGACGTAGTGCAGCAGGCCGTTGAGCAGGCCGTACTCGGGGTTGTACAGGACGTGCTTCCACAGCAGTGCCGCCGCCACCGGTACGACGAGGAACGGGGCGATCAGCAGGGTGCGGACCACGCCCCGGCCCTTGAACCTGCGGTCCAGCAGCAGGGCGAGGGCCAGACCGAGGACCAGGCTGGCCAGGACCACGGCCACCGTCAGCAGGATCGTCGTCCACACCGACTTGCGTAGGGCCGGGTCGCCGAGGACGTCGCCGTAGTTGGCGAAGCCGGTGAAGTGCCGGGCGTCCGGGTAGAGGGAGTTCCAGTCGAAGAAGGAGATCACCAGGGTGGCCACGAAGGGCAGCTGGGTGACCGCGATCATGAAGATCAGGGCGGGGAGGAGGGGGGCCCGGGTGGCCCAGGCCCGCAGCCGGGAGGACGGCGGCCGGACGGTGGGTCGGGCGTGGTCGGGTGCGGCCGAGGGGGCCGTTGTCGTGGCGGTCATCGTCCCTCGTACTCCTCGGAGATCTTCTCGGCGAGCTGCTGGGACTTCTTCAGGGCCTCCTCGACGGACTGGCGTCCGGCGATGGCCGCGCTGATCTCCTGGGAGACCTTGGTGCCGAGGTCGGTGAACTCGGGGATGCCGACGAACTGGATGCCGGGTGCGGGGCGCGGCTGCACGCCGGGGTCGTTCGGCCTGGCGCCCTCGATGGCCTCGCGGGTCATCTCCTGGAAAGCGGCGGCCTCCGCGCGGTAGGCGGGGTTCTCGTACGTGGAGGCGCGCTTGCCGGCGGGGACGTCGGACCAGCCGATCTCGTCGCCGACGAGCTGCTCGTACTCCTTGCCGGAGGCCCACGAGACGAACTGCCAGGCCTTGTCGGCGTTGCGCGAGGCCTTCTGGATGCCCCAGGCCCAGGTGTAGAGCCAGCCCGCGGAGTCGGTCTTCTCCACGGGGGCGGGCGCGTAGCCCATCTTGCCCTTGACGGGGGAGTTCGCCGACTCCAGGGAGCCGGCCGCGGAGGTGGCGTCGTACCACATGGCGACGTTGCCCTGGGTCATGTTGTTCAGGCACTCGGCGAAGCCGGACTGGGCGGCGCCGGACTGGCCGTGCTCGCGGACCAGGTCGACATAGAACTTCGTCGCCTTCTCCCACTCGGGGGAGTCCAGCCGCGCCTGCCAGTCCTGGTCGAACCAGGTGCCGCCGAAGGTGTTCACGACCGTCGTCAGGGGTGCCATCAGCTCGCCCCAGCCGGGCAGGCCGCGCAGGCAGATGCCCTTCATGTCGGGCTCGGCCCCGTCGAGTTCGGCGGCGAGCTCGGCCACCTCGGTCCAGGTGGGGTGCTCGGGCATCGTCAGGCCCTCTTCTTCGAACACGTCCTTGCGGTACATCAGGAAGGACGATTCGCCGTAGAAGGGCTGGCCGTAGAGCTTGCCGTCGTCGCCGGTGAGGGACTCGCGCATCGGCCCCAGGACGTCCTTCTCGTCGTACGCCGGGTTCTCGGCGACGTAGGAGTCCATCGGTCGCAGCCACTCGTTGCGGGCGTAGATCGGGATCTCGTAGTTGGAGAGGGTGGCGACGTCGTACTGGCCGGCCTGGTTGGCGAAGTCCTGGCTGATCTTGTCGCGGACGTCGTTCTCCGGCAGGACGGTGAAGTTCACCTTGATGCCGGTCTCTTCGGTGAAGTGGTCCGCGGTGAGTTTCTGCAGCTGGACCATCTGCGGGTTGTTGACCATCAGGACGTTGATGGCGTCGCCGCCGGATCCGGCCCCGCCCGCCCCGACCCAGCAGCCGGAGAGCAGCGGGGCGAGCAGCGTCCCTGCGGCGGCCGTGGCGAGCGTGGCTCGCGGCCTCCGTCGGCTCTGGGTTCGCATGGATCGCTCCTGAACATATGGGGAGGTATGGGGCAAGGGAGGGCGTGCGGATGGCCTGCGGGGAGGTGAGTCGGTTTCTCAGACGCGGATGACCTGCGGCCCGAGCAGGGAGTAGCGGTGGGCCTCGGCCGTCGGCAGCAGTGTGCTGGTGACGATCGCCTCCAGGGCACCGACCTCCGCGAACCGGCAGAAGCTGACCGCCCCGAACTTGGTGTGCGTGCCCGCGAAGACGGTGCGGCGGGCGGCGCGGATCGCCTGGGTCTTGACCTCGCTGACCGCCGGGTCGGGGGTGGTGAGGCCGTGTTCGCGGGAGATGCCGTTGGCGCCGATGTACGCCAGGTCGATGACGAAGCCGGCCAGCATCTTCGTCGTCCAGTGGTCGACGGTGGCCAGGGTGCCCGGGCGGACCCGGCCGCCGAGCAGCAGGACGGAGGTGTCACCGGCCTCGGCGAGCGCGCCGGCGACCGGCAGGGACGCGGTGACCACGGTCAGCGGCCGGTCCCGGGGCAGGGCCTCGGCGATGAGCCGGGGGGTGAAGCCCTCGTCGACGAAGACCGTCTCCGCGTCGCCGAGCAGTTCGGCCGCCGCGGCGGCGATCCGGCGTTTCTCGGGCACGTGGCTGGTGGCGCGGAACTCCAGGGTGGTCTCGAAGCCGGCACTCTCCACGGGGTAGGCGCCGCCGTGGGTGCGGCGGACCAGGCCGTGGTCCTCCAGGGCGCGCAGATCCCGGCGTACGGTCTCCTTGGCGACGCCCAGGTCGGCGGCGAGCGCGGTGACGTCGACCGAGCCGGTGGCGCGGGCGATGCGTACGATCTCGCGCTGGCGCTCTTCCGCCGTCCTCGTGCTCATGCCGAACACCTGCCTCACCGCCTCGTGTGCCGCGTCCTTGCCCGTTCGGGCCGGTGCGGCCCTTGGGGGAAGTTCTACAGCGGCCGTGCGGCACTGACCAGGCCTGTTGCGGACCCGATACTGCCCGGTTGTGCCCGTTCCGGTCGCCGGGTGCCCGTCGCGGACCTGGGAGGCGGCCGCAGGGAGGGTGGGAACGGGCAGGGCGGATGCCCGGATACGGGAGCGGGCGGGCCCGTTCGGTGCCCGCCCGCCTGGTGATCGACCGGTTCCGGTCAGTACGGCCAGATCGGGGGGTCGGTCACGAAGTGGCCGCCGAGGCGGGCGTGCGCCGGGTTGTCCGGGTCGAGGTCGCCCTGTTCGGCGATGAGCTTGGCGGCGTACGGCTCGGAGTCGTCCTGCGGTGCGTAACCGAGCGCCCGCGCGGAGGTGAGGTCCCACCACAGGCGGGTGTTGGCGGAGGAGCCGTGGACGACGGTGTGCCCGACGTTCTCGGCGGTCAGCGCGGCGTGGAGGAGGCGGGCGCCGTCGGCGGGGCTCATCCACACCGAGAGCATGCGCACGCTGGTCGGCTCGGGGAAGCAGGAGCCGATGCGGACCGAGACGGTCTCCAGGCCGTGCTTGTCCCAGTAGAGCTGGGCGAGGTCCTCGCCGAAGCACTTGGACAGGCCGTAGAAGGTGTCCGGGCGGCGCGGCGTGTCGACCGGGATGAGCGGGTCGTCGCCCTGGGGGCGCGGGGTGTAGCCGACGGCGTGGTTGGAGGAGGCGAAGACGATGCGTCCGACGCCTTCCTCGCGGGCGGCCTCGTAGAGGTTGTAGGTCCCCTCGATGTTGGCCTTCAGGATCTTCTCGAACGAGGCTTCCAGGGAGATGCCCGCGAGGTGGATGATCGCGTCGACGCCCCGGACCGCCTCCCGCACGGCCGCCCGGTCGGCGAGGTCGGCGACGATCGCGTCCGGCTCGCCCTCGACCGGGCGCAGGTCGAGGAGGCGTAGCTCGTAGCCGAGGTCGGGGAGCAGGTCCCGCATCAGGGTGCCGAGGCCGCCGGCGGCGCCGGTGAGCAGGACGGTGCGGGGAGCGGGCATCCTCGGGACTCCTAGGTCTCCTGTGGGGCTGCTGGGTCTGCTGAACGTCTGCAGGTCCGCGAGGTCGGTGGCCGTGCGTGGGGGCGCCTGCCGTTCATATGCGTGGACACGCTAAAGAACCGGTGGTTACGCGTCAAGGGGCCGCCTGCTTGACGGTGTTCGCGGGGCGGCTTAGCGTGGTCGCGTTCAGAAATATAGACGCAGATCACGAATATGATGACGACCCTGCATGCCGACCCTGTCGGCCATGCACAAGAAATGGGGAGCGCCCGTGACCTCAGCCCCTCTCGCCGCCCGGCTCGCCGCCCCCAGCGGCCCGCTGTTCTTCCCCGTCACGCCGTACGGCCCCGGCGGCGAGGTCGACCTCGACGTCTACCGCACGCATGTGCGGCGCGGCGTCGAGGCCGGGGCCGCCGCCGTGTTCGCCTGCTGCGGCACCGGCGAGTTCCACGCGCTCACGCCCGAGGAGTTCCAGGCCTGCGTGCGGGCGGCCGTCGAGGAGACCGACGGGCGGGTGCCCGTCCTGGCGGGCGCGGGCTACGGCACCGCCCTCGCCGTGCGCTACGCCCGCCTCGCCGAGGAGGCCGGGGCCGACGGGCTGCTCGCCATGCCGCCGTACCTGGTGCTCGCCGGGCAGGAGGGGCTGCTGCGGCACTACCGGGAGGTGGCCGCCGCGTCCTCCCTGCCCGTGATCGTCTACCAGCGCGACAACGCCGTGTTCACCCCGGACAGCGTGGCCGAACTGGCCCGCACGGACGGGATCGTCGGCCTCAAGGACGGGCTCGGCGACCTCGACCTGATGCAGCGGATCATCAGCGCCGTGCGCACCGAGGTGCCCGGCGACGGCGAGGCTCCCGGAGGCGATGACTTCCTCTACTTCAACGGGCTGCCGACCGCCGAGCAGACCCAGCTCGCCTACCGCGCGCTCGGCGTCACCCTCTACTCGTCCGCCGCGTTCTGCTTCGCCCCCGAGATCGCCCTCGCCTTCCACCGGGCGCTCCGTTCGGACGACGAGGCCGTGGTGCACCGCCTGCTCGACGGCTTCTACCGGCCGTTCGTCGAACTGCGCGCCCAGGGCCGCGGGTACGCCGTCGCCCTGGTCAAGGCGGGCGTACGGCTGCGCGGCCTGGACGTGGGGGAGGTGCGGCCGCCGCTGCAGGAGCCGACCGAGGACCACGTGAAGCGGCTCGCCCAGGTGATCGAGCGGGGTTACGCGGTGCTCGGCGAGGAGGGCGGCAAGTGAAGGCCTCCGCGTTCGTCTACCCCTGGGACGTCAACGGCGACCCGGAAGCGCCCGCGTTCATCGCGGGCACCGGCGTCGAGCAGGTGACGCTCGCCGCCGCCTACCACTCCACCCGCGCCCTCACCCCCCGCCACCCGCGCCACCGCGTCGTCACCGCCGAGTACGCCGCCGTCCTCTACCCGCCGGACGCCGCCCGCTGGGAGGGCCGCGAGCCGCGCCCGTACGAGGCCGGGGACTGGGCGCCCGGCGACGCCTGGGGCGAGGCCGCCGCCGCGCTCGCGGACGCCGGACTGGAGGTGCACACCTGGGTCGTCCTCGCCCACAGCTCCCGCCTCGGCGCCGAGCAGCCGCACACCTCCGTCGTCAACGCCTACGGCGACCGCTACCCCTGGGCGCCCTGCATCGCCCAGCCCGCCACGCGCGCCTACCTCACCGACCTGGCCGCCGAGGCCGCGGTGCGCCCCGGGGCGCGCGGCACCGAACTGGAGTCCCTCGGCTGGTACGGGCTCGCCCACCTGCACGCCCACGACAAGACCGGTGGCGTCGGCCTCGGGGACGCCGGGCAGTACCTCATGTCGCTGTGCTTCTGCCCCCACTGCCGGGCGGGCTACGGCGGACAGGGCCTCGACCCCGACGAACTGGCCGCCGCCGTACGCGCCGCCCTCCAGCCGGTGTGGCGGGGCGCGGCGCCGTCGGACGGCGGCTGGGCGGGCGTGGAGAAGCTGCTCGGTGAGGCGCCGGCGAACGCCACGCGCGCGTGGCGGGACGACACCGCCCGCACCCTCCAGGAGGCGGCCGTCACGGCCGTGCGCGCCGCCGCGCCCGACGGCTTCCAGGTCCTGCTGCACGCCGACCCGGTGTCGTACCACTGCGGCGCCAACGCCGGCGTCGACCCCGCGCACATCCTGTCCGTCGCGGACGGCGTGGTCGTGCCCTGCACGGGCGGCGCGGGCCTGCTGACGCCGTTCGCCGAGCAGGACCGTGCCGGGGCCGTCCTCGCCGCCAACCTCACCGTGGTCTCCGGCATGGGGGGCCGGCCGGACACCCTCGCCGCGGACGCGGCACGGGCGCGTGAGCTGGGCGCGACGGAACTGCGGCTGTACCACGCGGGGCTGGCGTCGGACGGGGATCTGGAGGCGGTGCGGTCGGGGCTCGCGAAGGTGTGAACCGGCGGGCCCCGGGCGGCTCGGGCAGAGGGGCGGATCAGGCCGGCGCCGCGTCCGGGGCGGGCTCCGGGGCGCCACGTCCGGTGCCCGCCGAGGGCCGCCGGGCCGGCGCCCCCTGGACACCACCACCCCGGCGAGATACAGGCCCGCGTTGCGGTCGCGCAGGACGCGGGCCTCGGGCCAGGGCCTCCGCGCCGTCTTCCTCGTAGGTGCGGTCCTTGCCGTCATGCCTGGTCATCGTGGTCCTGAGGTGCCGGGGCGGGCATCGGGCAGATGCCTTGGGTGCGGGACCGGCGACCGATGAGTTTCGCGGCCGCGATCGGTCTGCCTCCACGGAGAGCCGGCCACGCGTCCTCGGGAGAAGCACATGAGCCACGACACCCCCGCCCTCGACCTCGGACCGCAGACGCGGATCCTGGCACGCCTCGCCGAGGGTGCCGGCGACGCGCGGCTCGCGGACCCGACCCCGTGCCCGGACCTGGCGGTCCGCAATCTGCTCGGTCATCTGACCGGCCTGGCCGTCGCCTTCCGCGACGCCGCGCGCAAGGACCTGGGCGTCACCACCGACACCGACCCCGGGGCGACCGTCCCGGACATCGGCGCCGGCTGGCGCGAGGAACTCGTGACGGTGCTCGGCGAACTCGCCGAGGCATGGCGCGTCCCGGACGCCTGGACCGGCACGACCCGGGCCGGCGGCGTCGATCTGCCCGGTGCCGTCGCCGGCGCCGTGGTGGCCGACGAGCTGGTGATCCACGGCTGGGACCTGGCCCGCGCGACCGGCCAGGAGTACCGCCCCGACCCGGCCGCCCTCCAGGCCGCGTACGGCCTTCTCGCCGCCGCCGCCGAGGAGCCCGACCGGGACGTCGGCATGTTCGGGCCCGTCGTCCCCGTCCCCGCCGACGCCCCGCTGCTGGACCGGGCGGTGGGACTGAGCGGGCGCGATCCGGGCTGGACGCGCCCCGCGTAGGCGCGACGGCGCCGTCTCAACTTCCTTTGTCAGAACCATTGACGTGGCTTCGCGTCCCTCTTACCTTCAACGCGTCGTACTCCGTACGTCATATATGAGACGCGATACGCGAGATCGGATATCCCAGATCGGATGTCCGAGGTCCGCGCATCCGACGCGAGATTCCGAGAGGCGCGCATGACCTCTGTGCCCACGCCGATCCCCTCCCGCACGCAGTACGTGCTGGAGGAGATCAAACGCCGCATCCTCACCGGCCGGCTCACCCCCGGCCAGGCTCTGGTCGAGACCGACCTCGCCGCACAGTTCGGGGTCTCCAAGACACCGGTGCGCGAGGCGCTCAAGACGCTGGCCGGTACCGGACTGGTCGTGATGAGCCAGTACAAGGGCGTCACGGTGCGCATGGTGGACGCGGACATGGCACGCGAGGTCTACGACGTGCGGCTGCTCCTGGAGCCCGAGGCGCTCAAGCGCGCGGTGCGCCGGGGGGCCTCCCTGGACGCCGCCAGCGACGCCCTGACCCGGGCCGACCAGGCCACGGACACGGCCGAACGCTCCCTGGCCAACCGGGAGTTCCACCGCGCCCTGTACGTGCCCTGCGGAAACCCGCTGCTCGGCCGGATGCTCGACGAGGTCCGCGACCAGGCGGCCCTCGTCTCCGCCGTCGCCTGGGCCGCCGACCCCTCCTGGGAACGGGAGGCCGGCGAGCACCAGGAGATCCTGCGCCTCGCCCTCGCCGGTGACGCGGACGGCGCGGCACGCGCCCTGCACGCGCACATCGCGTCGTTCGTCGAGCGGGCCTTCCCCGAAACGGGAGCACAGGCCCAGGAAGAGGACGGTCAGGCATGACAGCGACGTTCGAGTCCCAGCGGGCGGCCCTGGCCGACGTGGTGGCGATCCCGGTGACCCCGTTCGCCGAGGACGGCTCCGTCGACCCCGCCACCTACCGGACCCTGCTGCGTCGTCTTCTCGACGGTGGCATCACGACCCTCACCCCCAACGGCAACACCGGCGAGTTCTACGCGCTCACCCCGGCCGAGCGCAGCCTCGTCACCGAGCTGACCGTCGAGGAGGCCGGCGACGGCGCGGCGATCCTGGTCGGCGTCGGCCACGACGTGCCGACCGCGGTCGCCTCCGCGGAGCACGCCCGCGACCTGGGCGCCACCATGGTGATGGTGCACCAGCCCGTCCACCCCTACGTCTCCCAGGGCGGCTGGGTCGACTACCACCGCGCCATCGCCGAGGCCGTGCCCGCGCTGGGCGTCGTGCCCTACATCCGCAACCCCCAGCTCACCGGCGCCCGCCTCGCCGAACTCGCCGACGCCTGCCCCAACGTCATCGGCGTGAAGTACGCGGTCCCGGACGCCGCCAGGTTCGCCGCCTTCGCCCGCGACGCCGGCCTCGACCGCTTCGTGTGGATCGCGGGGCTGGCCGAGCCGTACGCGCCCTCGTACTTCTCCGCCGGCGCCACCGGCTTCACCTCGGGACTGGTGAACGTCGCCCCGGCCGTCTCGCTGAACATGATCGAAGCGCTCCGGGCCGGCGACTACACGGCCGCCATGAAGGTCTGGGAGCAGATCCGCCGCTTCGAGGAACTGCGCGCCGCCAACGGCGCCGCCAACAACGTCACCGTGGTCAAGGAGGCCCTCGCCTCGCTGGGCCTGTGCCGCAGGGAGGTCCGCCCGCCGAGCAAGCCGCTGCCCGAGAGCGAGCGCGCCGAGGTCGCCGCCATCGCCGCGGGGTGGTCGATATGACGGGCGCGACAGACGCGACGGGCGCGGCGGGCCGCAAGCGCCCCGAGGACCTCCGCAGCCACCAGTGGTACGGCACCGACGGCCTGCGCTCCTTCAGCCACCGGGCCCGCACCCGCCAGCTCGGCTACCTGCCCGAGGAGCACCTCGGCAAGCCCGTCATCGCGATCCTCAACACCTGGTCCGACATCAACCCCTGCCACGTCCACCTGCGCGACCGCGCCCAGGCGGTCAAGCGGGGCGTCTGGCAGGCGGGCGGCTTCCCGCTGGAGTTCCCGGTCTCCACGCTCAGCGAGACCTTCCAGAAGCCGACCCCGATGCTCTACCGCAACCTGCTCGCCATGGAGACCGAGGAGCTGCTGCGCTCCTACCCGGTCGACGGCGCCGTGCTGATGGGCGGCTGCGACAAGTCCACGCCCGCGCTGCTCATGGGCGCCGCCAGCGTCGACCTGCCCGCCGTGTTCGTGCCCGCCGGGCCGATGCTCCCCGGTCACTGGCGCGGCGAGACCCTCGGCTCCGGCACCGACATGTGGAAGTACTGGGACGACAAGCGGGCCGGCCTCATCGGCGACTGCGAGATGCAGGAGCTGGAGAGCGGCCTGGCGCGCTCGCCCGGCCACTGCATGACGATGGGTACGGCGTCCACGCTGACCGCCGCCGCCGAGGCCCTCGGCGTCACGGTCCCGGGCGCCTCCAGCATCCCGGCCGTCGACTCCGGGCACGACCGGATGGCGGCGGCGGCCGGCCTGCGCATCGTCGAACTGGTCCACAAGGACCGGAAACTGAGCGACATCCTCACCGCGGACGCCTTCGAGGACGCCGTCACCACGGTCCTCGGCCTCGGCGGCTCCACCAACGCCGTGATCCACCTGATCGCCATGGCCGGCCGCGCGGGCGTCACCCTCACCCTCGACGACTTCGACCGCGTCGCCCGCACGGTCCCGGTGCTGGCCAACGTCCGGCCCGGCGGCCATACGTACCTGATGGAGGACTTCCACTTCGCCGGCGGCCTGCCCGGCTTCCTTTCCCGCATCCCGGACCTGCTCCACCTGGACCGGCCCACGGTGTCGCACGACACGATGCGGGAGCAGCTGGACGGCGCCCGCGTCCACAACGACGACGTCATCCGCCTCCGGGACAACCCCGTCGCGGACGAGGGCGGGGTCGCCGTCCTGCGCGGCAACCTCTGCCCGGACGGCGCCGTCATCAAGCACATCTCCGCCGAACCGCACCTGCTCAAGCACACCGGCCCCGCGGTCGTCTTCGACGACTACCGGACCATGCAGCGCACCATCAACGACCCGGCCCTGAACATCACCGCCGACAGCGTGCTGGTCCTGCGCAACGCCGGCCCCAAGGGCGGCCCGGGCATGCCCGAGTACGGGATGCTGCCCATCCCCGACCACCTGCTCAAGCAGGGGGTGCGGGACATGGTCCGGATCTCCGACGCCCGGATGAGCGGCACGAGTTACGGCGCGTGCGTGCTGCACGTGGCCCCCGAGTCGTACGTCGGCGGGCCCCTGGCCCTGGTGCGTACCGGCGACCCGATCACCCTCGACGTCGAGGCGCGTTCCCTCCAGTTGGGCGTGGACGACGAGGAGCTGGAACGCCGCAGGGCCGCGTGGACGCCGCCGCCCGCCCGCTACGAACGCGGCTACGGCGCCCTCTACAACGAACAGATCACCCAGGCCGACACCGGCTGCGACTTCGAGTTCCTGGCCCGCCCGGGCAAGGTGCAGGACCCGTACGCCGGCTGAACCGCACACCGACCGCAGGACCGCGCACACCCCTGCACCCGGAGAAAGCGCTTCCCCAACGAACCGCGCACCACCCACGCATGACGCACCAGAACGGAGAACTGTCATGGCCCAAGCCGCAGCCGTGGCGAAACCGCCCGCGCCACCCCGGCGGCGCCGTGCCTCCGCCACACCGCGCAGGCTCCCGTACCTGCTGATCGGACCGGCCGCCCTGCTGATGCTGGGCTTCATCGCCTACCCGGTCATCAGCGTCTTCTACTACAGCCTGCAGGAGTACAACCCCACCAAACCGTGGCGGAACGGCTACGCGGGCTTCGACAACTTCGTCAAGATCTTCACCGACGACCCCATCTTCTGGGACACCCTCGTCTTCAGCGCCAAGTGGGTCTTCGTCGAGGTCGGCCTGCAGCTGCTCTTCGGCCTGGCACTGGCGCTCATCGTCAACCAGACCTTCGTGGGCCGGGGCATCGGGCGCGCCCTGGTCTTCTCCCCGTGGGCCGTCTCCGGCGTGCTGACCTCCGCGATCTGGGTGCTGCTCTACAACTCCCAGACGGGCATCACCCGTTACCTCGCCGACATGGGCATCGGCGACTACGGCACCAGCTGGCTGTCGGACACCTCGACCGTGTTCTCCGCGGCCGTCGTCGCCGACCTGTGGCGCGGCGTCCCCTTCTTCGCCATCCTCATCCTCGCCGACCTCCAGTCCGTCTCGAAGGACCTGTACGAGGCCGCGGAGGTCGACGGGGCGAGCCGGTTCAAGCAGTTCTGGCACATCACGCTGCCCCACCTGAAGGACGCCATCATCCTGTCCACGCTGCTGCGCGCGGTGTGGGAGTTCAACAACGTGGACCTGCTCTACACCCTGACCGGCGGCGGACCCGCGGGAGTGACCACCACACTGCCGCTGTACATCGCCAACACCAGCGTCGACGCCCACGACTTCGGTTACGCGTCGGCCCTCACCACGGTCGCGTTCGTGATCCTGCTCTTCTGCTCGATCGTCTACCTGCGGCTGAGCAAGTTCGGAGGCGAGAACAAGTGATCACCAAGGAGGCCACCGCGCCCGCCCCCGTGCCCGCGCGGGCCGACCACGAACCGCCGCGGCCGGCGAAGAAGCGCCGCCCCGCCTGGGACGAGGTCCCCCGCTGGCAGATCTACCTGCCGCTCGGCATCTACCTCGTCTTCACCCTGATCCCGTTCTACTGGATCCTGCTCTTCGCGCTGCGCCCGGCCGGCTCCACCTCGCTCGTGCCCTGGCCGATGACCTTCGACCACTTCGAGAAGGTGTGGACGGACCGCAGCTTCGGCACCTTCTTCGAGAACAGCGTGTACGTCGGGCTCGCCACCCTGGTGATGACGACACTCGTCGCCCTGGCCGGCGGCTACGCCCTCGCCCGGTTCGACTTCAAGATCAAGCGGGCCTTCATGCTCGCCCTGCTCTGCTCCCAGTTCGTGCCCGGCGCACTGCTGCTGGTCCCGCTCTTCGAGATCTTCGCCGAACTGCAGATGATCAACTCGCTCGGCAGCGTCATCATCGCCGAGACGGTCTTCCAGCTGCCGCTGTCGATCATCCTGATCAGCAACTTCATCAAGAACGTGCCGTACTCCCTGGAGGAGGCCGCCTGGGTCGACGGCTGCGGACGGATGCGGGCCTTCCTGGTCGTCGTCCTGCCGCTGCTGCGGCCGGGCCTGATCGCCGTCGGCTCCTTCGCCTTCGTGCACTCCTGGAACCACTTCCTGTTCGCCCTGATGTTCCTCAACAACCAGGACAAG
This sequence comes from Streptomyces sp. WG7, assembly GCF_049975785.1. Classification (NCBI taxonomy): domain Bacteria; kingdom Bacillati; phylum Actinomycetota; class Actinomycetes; order Kitasatosporales; family Streptomycetaceae; genus Streptomyces; species Streptomyces sp. WG7. The sequence goes on along the minus strand of NZ_JBNGGE010000014.1, from coordinate 111,711 downwards.
CAGACCATCCCGGTCGGTCTCAACACCCTGATGAGCGCGGACAGCGTCGACCTCGGCGCGCTCGCCGCCGGCGGCATCATCGCGGCCGTACCCGTGGTGCTCGTGTTCGCCTTCATCCAGAAGTGGCTGATCACCGGCTTCAGCGCGGGGGCGGTCAAGGGATGAGACTGCGTCAGGCGGCGGTGGCCGCCACCCGGCCGAGCCTGCTCCGCGTGCCGGCGCGGGCCGACGACCCGGGTGACACCGGGCACGAGGTCCGCGGCACCGGCCGGGCCGCCCACGGCATCGGCCGCGACACCCTCGCCCCGGTCGAGGACACCGCCGCGGCCGACCGGGCGGTGGCGAGGGGCGCGGGCGCGGGGAGGCCGCGATGAGGACACCGCTGCCCGTCGTCCTGGCGGGCGCCCGCGGCCACGGCCGCTGGCACGTCGCCAACATCCGCCGCCTGGAGCGGGCGGGGCTGGTCCGGCTGGCCGGCATCTGCGAGCTGACGCCGCTGACCGAGGAGGAGGCCGGCGGGGAGCTCCCCGAGCAGTCCGCCGACTTCGGCGCCCTGCTCGACTCCACCGGCGCCCGGATCGCCGTGATCTGCACGCCGATCCCCACCCACACCGACCTCGCGCTGACCGCCGCCCGCCGGGGTGTGCACCTGCTGCTGGAGAAGCCTCCGGCACCGTCGTACGCCGAGTTCCGCCGGATGGCCGACGGGGTCGCCGAGGCCGGCGTCGCCTGCCAGGTCGGGTTCCAGTCGCTGGGCTCGCACGCCGTGCCGGCCATCCGCGACCTGGTCGCCGAGGGCGCGATCGGCGAGGTGGTGGGCATCGGCGGGGCCGGCGCCTGGGTGCGCGACGAGGCCTACTTCCGCCGTGCGCCCTGGTCGGGCCGGCGGCGCCTGAACGGCGTCGACGTGATCGACGGCGCGCTGACCAACCCCCTCGCGCACGCCGTCGCCACCGCCCTCGCGCTCGGCGACAGCAGCCGCGCCGAGGACGTCACCGGCATCGAGACCGAACTCAGCCACGCCAACGACATCGAGGCCGACGACACCTCCTGCGTACGCGTCACCACCGGGCGCGGCCTGCGCGTCACCGTCGCCGCGACCCTGTGCGCGGAGCGGGCGGACGAGCCGTACGTCCTGCTGCACGGCAGCAGGGGACGCGTCACCTTCTGGTACAAGCAGGACCGCGTCCTGCTCCAGCGCGGCGGCCACGGCCCCGAGGAGTACCAGTACGGCCGCACCGACCTGCTGGAGAACCTGGTCGCCCACCTCACCACCGGCGCCGGCCTGCTGGTCCCGCCGGACGAGACGGGCGCCTTCATGCGGGTCGTCGAGGCGATCCGCCGGGCCCCCGACCCGGACCGGCTGCCCGACGCCGCCTGGCGCCACGTCCCCGGTGAGAATCGCCGCGTGGTCCCCGGCATCGACGGCCTGGTGGCCGCCGCCGCCGACACCCTCTCCCTCTACTCCGAACTGGGCGCGCCCTGGGCGCCGCGCACGGAGCACCCCCTGAACGAGGTGAGCACACGATGACCGGCAACGACTCCCCGGTGCTGCGCGTGGCGGGCCGCCCCGTCGGCCGGTACGTCACCCGGCCGGAACTGCCCGCCCGGCTCTCCCCGCGCCCCTGCCTGCACCCCGTCACCACCCTGGCCGGCACGGCCGTGACCGAGTTCAGCCCCGCCGACCACCTCCATCACCTCGGCGTCGGTGTCGCCGTTCCCGACGTCGAGGGGCACAACTTCTGGGGCGGGCGCACCTACGTCCGCGACCAGGGGCCGACCGAGCTCGACAACCACGGCGCCCAGCGGCACACCGCCTTCCAGCTCCGCGACCCCGACGGCTTCGTCGAGGAGCTGCGCTGGGTCGCCGCCGGCACCGAGCTGCTGCGCGAGCGCCGTACCGTCGCGGCCACCGGACTCACCGCCGCGGCCTGGGCGCTGGACTTCACCTTCTCCCTCACCAATGTCACCGCGGACCCGCTCACCATCGGCAGCCCCGCCACCAACGGGCGCCCCGGCGCGGCCTACGGCGGCTTCTTCTGGCGCGCCCGCAAGGAGAGCGCGGCCCCCCGGGTCTTCACCGCCGGCCGCGAGGGCGAGCGGGACGTGCACGGCAGCCGCGCCGACTGGCTCGCCCTCACCGGCGACACGTGGTCGCTGGTGTTCGCCGGGGCCACGGAGGAGACCCGGCGCGACCCCTGGTTCGTCCGCACCGAGGAGTACCCGGGGGTGGGTTCCTCCCTGGCCCACGACGAACGGCTGGCTCTCGCCCCGGGCGACACCGTCGTCCGCCGGATCGTCACCGTCGTCGCCGACGGCCGCCTCGACGCCGACGGCGCCGCCACCCTCGTACGAAAGGCGGTGAGCCCGTGACCCCCGAGACCGCGCGCACGTACACCAACCCCGTCCTGAACGCCGACTGGTCCGACCCGGACGTCGTCCGCGTCGGCGACGACTTCTACCTGACCGCCTCCAGCTTCGGCCGCGTCCCCGGCCTGCCGCTCCTGCACTCCCGCGACCTGGTCAACTGGACCCTGGTCGGGCACGCCCTGCCCCGCCTGGAACCGGCGGAGGCGTTCGCGACGCCCCGCCACGACTGCGGCGTCTGGGCCCCGTCCCTGCGCCACCACGCGGGCCGCTTCTGGATCTTCTGGGGCGACCCCGACCACGGGATCTTCCAGGTCAACGCCCCCGACATCCGGGGCCCGTGGACCGCGCCCCACCTGGTGAAGGCCGGCAAGGGCCTGATCGACCCCTGCCCCCTGTGGGACGAGGAGACCGGCGAGGCGTACCTCGTGCACGCCTGGGCCAGGTCCCGCTCCGGGATCAAGAACCGGCTCACCGGCCACCGCATGCACCCCGACGGCACCGGACTCCTCGACGAGGGCAAGGTGATCGTCGACGCCGACCGCCTCCCCGGCTGGTTCACCCTGGAGGGGCCCAAGCTCTACAAGCACGACGGCTGGTTCTGGATCCTGGCACCCGCCGGGGGAGTGGAGACCGGCTGGCAGGGAGCCTTCCGCTCCCGCGGCTTCTTCGGGCCGTACGAGGAGAAGGTCGTCCTCGAACAGAAGGACACCGACGTCAACGGCCCCCACCAGGGCGGCTGGGTGCGCACGGCGACCGGCGAGGACTGGTTCCTGCACTTCCAGCAGCGCGGGGCGTACGGGCGGGTGGTCCACCTCCAGCCGATGAGGTGGGGTGCGGACCGCTGGCCGGTGCTGGGCGACGACGGCGCCCCGGTCGCCGAGCACCCGCGCCCCGGCCTGCCGCCGCAGCCGCCCGCCGCGCCCGCGACCGACGACGACTTCCCCGGCGGACGGTTCGGCCGCCAGTGGTCGTGGACGGCCAACCCCCGCGACGGCTGGGCCACCCAGCACACCGGGGACGGGCTCCGGCTCGCCTGTGTACGCTCGGCCGACGCGCACGACCTGCGCAGACTGCCGAACGTGCTCACCCAGCGGCTGCCCGGCGACCCCGCGGTCATCGAGGTGGAGCTGCGCCTGGACGCCGGGGAACCGGGCGCGCGGGCCGGTCTCGCGGTGCTCGGCGACGCCTACCGCTGGATCGGGCTCCAGCGGGGCGCGGACGGGACCGTGCACCTGGTGCACCGGTTCGCCGAGTCGGTGGCCGAGACCGAGCGGGACGCCGACCACCCCCGCCCCGCACCCGGGGGACGGGTAAGGCTGCGGGTCGAGGCCGGTGCCGGGGCCCGCTGCCGGTTCTTCTACGACCTCGGCGACGGCCCGCGTCCCACCGGCCAGGAGTTCGCCGCCACCCCCTGGCGCTGGGTCGGTGCCCTGCTCGGCCTGTTCGCGCTCGCACCCGCCGGCCAGGGACACGCCGGCGCGGCCACCTTCACGCACTTCCGGATCGGACCCCAGTAACCCCCCTCACCCGTACGCCCGTTGGGAGCCGCAATGACGCACTTCCGTCGCAAGCGCTTGCCGGGATCCGGCAGGATCCTGGCCTCCGTCCTCGGTCTGGTCGCCGCCTTGGCCCTCGGAACGGTCGGGGAGGTCCAGGCCGCCCCGGCCGGGGAGACGGGGACGCCTCGCCCCACCGGCCGGGCGCACGGCTTCGCCTCCCTCGCCGGCGGCACCACCGGCGGCGCGGGCGGCGAGGTCGTCACCGTCACGGACCAGGCCGCGCTGGCGAAGTACGCGGCGGCCGAGGAGCCGTACGTCATCCGGGTGGCGGGCACCATCGCCGTCGCGCCCTTCGGCTCGGACATCGTGGTCGGCTCCGACAAGACGATCATCGGCGTCGGCGACACCGGCGAGATCGTCCACGGCGAGCTGCACCTGAACCCCGGCACGCACAACGTGATCATCCGCAACCTGACGATCCGCGACAGCTACGTCGAGGGCGACTGGGACGGCAAGACCACCGACTTCGACGCCATCCAGATGGACTCCGTCCACCACGTCTGGATCGACCACAACCGCCTCACGCACATGGGCGACGGACTGCTCGACATCCGCAAGGACAGCGAGTACGTCACCGTCTCCTACAACCGGTTCGAGAACCACAACAAGGCGCTCGGCATCGGCTGGACGGACAACGTCCGCACCCAGATCACCATCGACCACAACTGGTTCACCGGCACCAAGCAGCGCAACCCGTCCGCGGACAACTGCGCCTACGCCCACCTGTACAACAACTACCTCTCCGCCCAGGTCGACGACGGCGACCCGCAGTGGACGTACGGGAACTGGGCGCGCGGCGCGACCCGGATGGTCATCGAAAACAGCTACTACGACGGTGTCCAGCACCCCCACCAGGCGGACGCCACCGCGGAACTGGTGCAGCGCGGATCGATCCTGAAGGACACGACCGGCCGGCACGACGCGTGGGGCGACGCCTTCGAACCGGGCGACTTCTACGACTACCGGCTCGACCCGGCGGCCGCCGTTCCGGCCCTGGTCAAGCGCTTCTCCGGGCCGCAGAAGCACCTCGGCACGCACTGAACCACGCACCGGCCCGTTTACCGGCCCACGCACCGGTCCACGCACTGCACCGGGCCACCCACTGACCCCCCCCACGTGTTCAGCACGTTTCACCGCACCGTTCCACCGCACCGTTGGATCCAGAAGAAGAGAGCCGACCAATGAAGATCAGCAATCGCAGCAGCAGAAGCACAGGCGGGCGCCGGGCATCCGCCGCCGTAGCTCTGGGGGCCGTGCTCGCGCTGACCGCCACCGCCTGCGGTGACGACGGCAGCGGGGCGGGCGGCGACAAGGGCGCCGAGGGCAGCGGCACGGGGAAGATCGTCTTCTGGGACAACAACGGCGGTATCCGTACGGCCGTCTGGAAGGAGATCATCGCCGACTTCGAGAAGGCGAACCCGGACATCGACGTGGAGTACGTCGGGATCGCCGCCACCGAGTACCAGTCCAAGGTCGACACCGCCATCCAGGGCGGGGGCCTGCCGGACGTCGGCGGTGTCGGCGCGGCGATGCTCGCCGGGTTCTCGGCCCAGAAGGCCCTGGAGCCGCTGGACGACCGGCTCGCCAAGTCCTCGCTGAACGGCAAGCTCAACAAGGACATGGTCGAGTCCCTGAAGGCGGCCGGCGGTGGCGACGGCACGCTGTACTCGGTGCCGACCTCCGCGAACAACGGCGTCCTCTACTACCGCACCGACCTGTTCGAGAAGGCGGGGCTGGACGCGCCGACGACGTGGGACAAGTTCTACGAGGCCGCCGAGAAGCTGACCAACGAGGACAAGAACGAGTTCGGCTACACCATCCGCGGCGGCTCCGGCTCCATAGCCCAGGCGCTCGACGCGATGTACGGGCAGTCCGGCATCACCTCGTTCTGGGACGCCGGCAAGAAGAAGACCACGGTCAACGACCCGAAGAACGTCGAGGCGCTGGAGAAGTACGCGGCCCTCTACAAGAAGGTCACGCCGGCCGCCGACGTCAACAACGACTTCGCCAAGATGACCGCCCAGTGGGACACCGGCACGATCGGCATGCTGAACCATAACCTGGGCTCCTACCAGGACCACGTGAAGGCGCTCGGCGTCGAGAAGTTCCGCGGCATCCCGCAGCCGGTCGGCGCCTCCGGCAAGCGGGTGCAGGTGTCCAACCCGGTCGACGGGCTCGGCGTGTTCAAGAGCTCCAAGAACAAGGAGGCCGCCTGGAAGTTCATCGAGTTCGCCACCTCGCCCGAGCAGAACTCGAGGTTCAACGAGTCGGCCGGGCAGGTGCCGTCGAACACCGAGGCCTCGAAGGACGCGTGGATCCAGAAGGCCGAGCCCACCAAGCTGGCGGCCGAGGCGCTGAACGACGGGTCCACGACCATCGTCCAGCTGCCGTACTACCTGCCGGACTGGAACACGCTGTCCAAGTCGGAGAGTGAGCCGCAGTTCCAGAAGGTGCTGCTCGGGGAGATGAGCGCGAAGGACTTCCTGGACTCTCTGGCCGACAAGCTGAACGAGGCGCAGACCGAGTGGACGGAGCAGATGGGCTGACCGTCCTGTGCTGGGAATCGCCGTGGGGCGGTCTGCGGTGTGCGGGCCGCAGGCCGTCCCTGGTTGGTCGCGCCCGCGCGGCCGAGCCGACATGGATACAGCCCCGCGCCCCTGGCCGGCCCTCTCGCCTCTGCTGAAAGGTGTGCCGATGTCCGTCACCCGAAGACAGGTCACTACCGCAGCCCTCGCCTCCCTCCCCCTGGCGTTCGCCGCCACCGGTACCGCGCAGGCCGGCGGACGCCGCCCCCGCACCCTCTACATCGCCGGCGACTCCACCGCCGCGCAGAAGTACGCCGACGCCGCGCCCGAGACGGGGTGGGGGATGGCGCTGCCGTTCTTCCTCCGCAAGGACCTCCGCGTCGCCAACCACGCCGTGAACGGGCGGAGCTCCAAGAGCTTCGTCGACGAAGGACGGCTGGACGCCGTCCTCGACGCGATCCGGCCGGGCGACTTCCTGCTCGTCCAGTTCGCGCACAACGACGAGAAGCAGGCCGACCCCACCCGTTACACCGAGCCGTGGACGACGTACCAGGACCACCTGCGGCTGTACGTCGACGGGGCCCGGGCCCGCGGGGCGCGGCCGGTGCTGGCCACACCCGTGGAGCGGCGGCGGTTCGACGCCGCGGGCGACGCGGTGCCCAGTCACGGGGAGTACCCGGCGGCGATGCGGGCGCTCGCGCGGGAGGAGGGCGTGGCGCTGCTCGACGCGCAGGCGCTGTCGCTCGCGCTGTGGCAGCGGCTCGGCGGGGAGGGGACCAAGGCGTACTTCAACTGGACCGCCACCGAGCAGGACAACACCCACTTCAACCCGCCCGGCGCGATCGCGGTCGCCCGGCTCGTCGCGCGGGAGCTGCTGCGCACGCGGGTGCTGGCGCGCCGGGACGTGCGCCGGCTGGACGAGGAGATCCCCGAGTCCTGGATCAGCTGGCCGGAGCCGGCCACCGCGTAACACCACCTCCACCCCCGAGAAAGGGAGAGCCGCACCATGAGCACACGCAGATGGCATGGGCATGCCATGGGTAGAACCGCCGCGCTCGCCGGCTGCACCGCCCTCGTGCTGAGCCTGACCGCCGCCACCGCGCAGGCCCGCCCCGACCACCACCGCCCCCGCGACACCGCCCGGCAGACGCTGCCGGCGAACGACGGCTGGGCCTCCCACGGCACCGGCACCACCGGCGGGTCCGCCGCCGACGCGGAACATGTGTACACCGTCACCACCTGGGCCGAGTTCAGGGCCGCCCTCGCCGCCGACGGCGACGCCCCGAGGATCATCAAGGTGAAGGGCACGATCGACGCCGTCTCCGAGGGCTGCGAGGCCTTCGCCGCGCCCGGCTACGACTTCGACGCCTACCTGGAGAAGTACTCCCCCGAGAACTGGGGCCTGGAGACCGACCTGAGCGACGAGCCCGACGCCAGCCCCGAGGGCCTGCGCCGCGCCTCCGCCGCCCGGCAGGACCAGGCCATCAAGGCGAACATCCCCGCCGACACCACGATCATCGGCGTCGGGCGGAACGCCGGCATCAAGGGCGCCAGCCTGCAGATCAAGGGCGTCGACAACGTCATCGTCCGCAACCTGACGCTCGAGAGCCCCGTGGACTGCTTCCCGCAGTGGGACCCCACGGACGGCGACAAGGGCAACTGGAACTCCGAGTACGACAGCGCCGTCGTCCACGGGTCGACGCACGTCTGGCTGGACCACAACACGTTCACCGACGGCGAGCACCCCGACAGCGAGGCGCCCACCTACTTCGGCATGCTGTACCAGCAGCACGACGGCCAGCTCGACATCGTGAAGGGCGCCGACCACGTCACCGCCTCCTGGAACGTCTTCACCGAGCACGACAAGACGATCCTGATCGGCAACAGCGACAGCGAGTCCACCGCCGCCGGTGACCGCGGGCACCTCAGGACGACCTTCCACCACAACCTCTTCAAGGGCCTCGTCGAGCGCGCGCCCCGGGTGCGGTTCGGGCAGGTCGATGTCTACAACAACCACTTCGTGGCCGGCGAGGACTACGCCTACAGCTTCGGCGTCGGCAAGGAGTCCCAGCTCGTCGCCGAGCACAACGCCTTCACCCTGCCGGACGGCGTCGGCCCCGAGAAGGTGCTGAAGCGGTGGAACGACTCGCCGCTCACCGCCGCGCACAACCGCGTCAACGGCCGGAGCGTCGACCTGATCGCCGCGCACAACGCGGCGAACCCGGACGCGCCGCTGCGCTCCGGCGCGGGCTGGACGCCCACCCTGCGCACCAAGGTCCTCCCGGCCTGGGCGGTCCCCTTCGTCGTCGACCACGGCGCGGGCGCCGGCCGCCTGCGCTGACACCCCCCGAACCGAGGGCCGGGGCGCCCGCACCGCCCCGGCCCTCTCCGCACCCGCAACACACCCGCACCCGCAACACACCCGCACCGCATACGCCCCCGCAACGCGCGCACACGCGTACGGAAACGCCCCCGCAACGCACGCACACGCGTACCGAAACGCACCCGCAACGCACGCGCCCCCGCAACCGCGCACCCGAAGGAGCACCGGCATGCACCGACCCGCCCTGTCCCGCAGAGGCTTCCTCCTGACGACCGCCGGCGCGGGCGCCGCCCTCGGCCTCGCGGCCGGCCCCGCCGCCGCCGGCACCCGGCCGCGCCCGCGCCCCTTCGGCAGGTACGGCTCACCGGCCGCCCGCCGCACCCCGAAGACCCTGTACGTCGACCCGCACGGCCGCGGCGACTTCACCTCCGTCCAGGCCGCCGTGACCGCCGCCGAGGGCCCCGGCTGGACGCTCGTCCTCGCCCCCGGCACCTACCGCGAGACGGTCTCCGTGGACGCCGACCGCACCGGGGCGACCTGGATCGGCGCGGGTGCGGACCCGCGTGACGTCGTCATCGTCTTCGACAACGCGGCAGGAACGCCCAAGCCCGACGGCTCCGGCACCCACGGCACCAGCGGTTCCGCCACCACCACCGTGCGGGCCGACGGCTTCACGGCCCACCGGATCACCTTCGCCAACGACTGGCTGCGCGCCGACCACCCCGACTTCACCGGCACCCAGGCCGTCGCGATCAAGGTCCAGGGCGACCGCTCGGCGTTCCACCACTGCCGCTTCCTCGGCCACCAGGACACCCTCTACGCCGACAGCCGCGACCTCGGCCACTTCGCCCGCCAGTACTACGCCCACTGCTACGTCGAGGGCGACGTCGACTTCGTCTTCGGCCGGGCGACGGCCGTGTACGAGCGCTGCCACTTCCGCACCCTGGTCCGCACCGACCTGTCCGGCGCCCCCTACGGTTTCGTGTTCGCCCCGTCCACGGCGGGCGCCAACCCGCGCGGCTACCTCGTCACGCGCGGCCGGATCAGCAGCGAGGCCCCCGACGGCTACTACAAGCTGGCCCGCCCCTGGGTGCCCAGCTCCGACACCACCGCCCGCCCGATGCTCACCGTGCGCGAGACCCACCTCGGCGCGGGCATCGACGCGGTCGCCCCCTACGCCAACATGCGGGACGCCCACCCCTGGCAGGAGCAGCGGTTCCGGGAGTACCGCAACACCGGCCCCGGCGCCGCGGTCACCGTCCCCGAGAACCGGCCCCGGCTCACCCGCGCCGAGGCCGCGTCGCACACCCGGGAGGCGTACCTCGGCGACTGGCGGCCGTATGACCGCCGCCGGTGACCCGCCCGACGGCACGGCCGCTGCGCTGCCCGGGTTCCACCCGGCGCTCAAGGACGAGCTGACCTTCCCGCTCGCCTGGGGCACCTCGCCGGTACGGGACTTCGAGGCGTGGCGGCGCACCGCCCGCGCCACCGTGGAGGCCCACCTCCTCGTCGACCGGCAGGACGACACGCCCTACGCCCCCGAGTTCACCGCCCGCGACGACGGCGAGGGGTACACGCGGGAGCTGGTCACCCTCTCCCTCACCCGCTACGGACGGGTCCGCGGCGCCCTGCTCACCCCGCACGGCGCCGGGCCCTTCCCGGCCGTGCTGCTCCTGCACGACCACGGCTCCCGCTTCGACATCGGCAAGGAGAAACTGGTCCGGCCCTGGTACGACGACACCCGGTTCGCCGCCGCCGACGACTGGGCGGACCGGCACTTCGACGGGCGCTTCCCCGGCGACGAACTGGCCCGGCGCGGCTACGTGGTGTTCTGCGCCGACGCGCTGGGCTGGGGCGACCGCGAACCGCTCACCTACGAGCGGCAGCAGGCCCTCGCGAGCAACCTCTTCCACCTCGGCAGCTCCCTGGCCGGGCTGCTGGCCCGCGAGGACCAGCGCGCCGCGGGCTTCCTGGCCGGCCTCGACCGCGTGGACGCCCGCCGGGTCGCGGCGGCCGGCTTCTCCATGGGCGGCTACCGCGCCTGGCAGACCGCCGCCCTCAGCGACGACGTCGCCGCCGCGGTGAGCGTGTGCTGGATGACCGGCCTGAAGGGGATGCTGGTGCCCGGCAACAACACCCTGCGCGGGCAGTCCGCGTTCCACATGCTGCACCCCGGGCTCGCCCGCCACCTCGACCTGCCCGACGTGGCGAGCATCGCGGCGCCCAAGCCGATGCTGTTCCTCGGCGGTGGACAGGACCCCCTGTTCACCGCCGAGGGCGTCCGCACCGCCTACGCCCGGCTGCGCGCCGTCTGGCACTCCCGCGGCGCCGCCGGCCGGCTGCGCACCGAGGTCTGGTCGGACGTGGGGCACGCCTTCCCGCGGCGCATGCAGGACGAGGTGTTCGCCTGGCTGGAGTCGGTCACCGCCGCACCGGCCTGACCGACCCGAGGGTCGGCACCACCGGCTCGATCGTGCCGTCCGCCGCGAAGCGCAGCCGGTCGACCGTGGTCTCCCGGTGCGTGCCGTCCCCGCCGGGCCTGCCGGGGCCGTTCAGGGCGAACCGGTGGTAGACGATGTACCAGTCGTCGGTGCCGGGGGCGTTGACCACGGAGTGGTGGCCGGTGCCGAGGATGCCGTACTCCGGGCGTTTGGACAGGATCGTGCCCCGCTTCGTCCACGGGCCGAGCGGGGTCGGGCCGGTCGCGTAGGCGACGTGGTAGTTCTCGCTGCGGGTGTCGTCCTCGGACCACATGAAGTAGTAGGTCCCGTCGCGCTTCACCACGAACGAGCCCTCACGGAAGTTCTCCGGGGTGATGTCCTGCACGCGCGACGCGTCGAACGACACCATGTCGTCGTTCAGCGGGGCGACGTAGCCGCGCCCGTTGCCCCAGTACAGGTACGACGTGCCGTCGTCGTCCGTGAAGACGGCCGGGTCGATCATCTGGCCTTCGAACCGCCCCTTCGCGACCAGCGGTTCGCCGAGCGCCTCCGTGAAGGGGCCGGCCGGGGAGTCGGCCACGGCGACGCCGATCTGCTGCTCCGCGCTGAAGTAGAGGTAGTACTTGCCGCCGCGCTCGGCGATCGCCGGCGCCCAGGCGTTCTTGTCGGCCCAGCTCACGTCCGGCCCCAGGTCGAGGACGACACCGTGGTCCTTCCAGTGGACCAGGTCCTTGGAGGAGAACGCCTTGAACCGCGTGCCGCTCCAGCCGGGGAAGCCGTCCGTCGTCGGGTAGATCCAGTACCGGCCGTCCATGTACCGCACGTCGGGGTCCGCGTACAGGCCGGGCAGGACCGGGCTGCGGGTGGGCACCGCCTCCACCGTCCAGGTGCGCTTCGTGCCGTCGGCGGCCGTCACCGTGTACGTCTGCGGCCTGCGGAAGTCGCGGCGCGTGCCCGACCTCGGGCTGAGCGTCGCCTCCTCGCCGACCCACAGTTTCGGGGCGAGGTTGCGCAGGTTCGTGCGCGGCTCCATCGGCAGGACGACCTTGCCGGTCTCCTCGCTGACGACCGCGTACCCCTTCTGCCCGCGTGCCGTGGCGTCCACGATCGAGGCGGGGCTCGCGGGGTAGGCGGCCAGCAGCCGGTCGTACTCCGCCTGCGTCACCGGGATCACCGTGCCGTGCCGGGGGCTGGCGGGCAGTTGGTAGTCGGTCGACGGCGTCCACGTGCCGGAGTCGAGGTCGGTGGTCTCGAAGGGGAGGTAGCCCCGGCCGCCGTACTCGTCGACGAACAGGTACCACTTCTCCTCGGTGTTGGACTTGAACACCGTCGGCCCCTCGCCGCGCTCCATCGCGCCCCGGCCGATGCAGTCCGAGACGAAGTCGTACGAGGTGTCGGTCAGCGAAGCCGACTTCTCGCCGGTGATGAACTTCGAGCACGGCGAGCCGGAGGACGGGTCGCGCTCGTCCTTGGTGTAGCGGTAGTACGTGCCGTCGTGCTCGACGACCGTGGAGTCGATGACCGAGTAACCAGGGTCGTTCCAGACCTTCGGCTCGCTGAAGGTGCGGAAGTCCTTCGTGGTCGCGTACAGCATCTTGTTGTACGTCGAGCCGGTGTGGTCCGGGTCGTCGTCGGCGTAGAGCTTCGACGCCCAGAAGACCACGTACGCGTCGAGCTCGGCGTCCCAGTAGGCCTCGGGCGCCCAGGTGTTGCCCGCGTTGTCCGGGGAGACCTTCACCAGGCGCTGGTCGGTCCAGTGGACCAGGTCGGTGGACTCCCAGACCATGATCGACTTGCTGCCGTGCCGCTGGACCTCGTCCCAGCTGCCGCTGCTGCCCCGGTACATGCGCAGGTCGGTGGCGATCATGTAGAACCTGTCGCCCTCGGGGGAGCGGATCACGAACGGGTCGCGCAGGCCCTGCTCGCCGATCGTGGAGGTCAGTACGGGCTTGCCCGCGTTCAGTTCGCGCCAGTGCAGGGCGTCGTTGCCGCGGCTGAGGGCGTAGCGGATCTGCTCGCCGTCGGCGGTCCCCTCGCCGGTGAAGTAGGCGAAGAGGTAACCGGCGTAGGGGGTCTTCTGCACGGGTGGCGCTCCCGGGTGTGCGGTGCCCGGCGGGGCGGCGAGCAGGGCGAGGAGGAGGGCGAGGAAGGGGACCAGGAGCGTGCGACGGGCGGTGTGACGGCGCATGACACTTCCTGTGGGAGTCTGAGGGTTTCTGTTGGATGGCGTGCCCTCGGAGTGTCACCAGTGCGCGTCGGGGCGTCAACGGGACGGCAGTGCCCGAAAGTTTCGGGACGGACGGGGAACGCCCCCGCCGGTCGTCACCGGCGGGGGCGTTCGACGGGCCGGCCGAGGGGGGCTCGGACGGCGCGCACCGGCCCGGGGGGCGGGCCGGTGGTCCTGACGGCTCGGACGGCTACTTGTAGCTGATGTCCGAAGCGGTGAAGTTGCACGTCTTGCCGTACGGGCCGGCGGGGGAGAGCTTCTTGGGCTCCTTGCCGCTGCTGTTGCCCTCGAAGCGGACGCAGGTCTCCATCTTCTTCTTGCCGTCACCGTGGATGCGGACGTTGCGCAGGGACGCCGTGTCGCCGTAGTTCTGGTTGATGCCGACGATCGACTTGCCGGGCGCGGTGATGTCCACGTCGTTGATGATGATGGTGCGCTTGTACTGCTTCTTGCAGTTGCCGCAGGAGCGCACCAGCTTGCCGAAGTTCTCGACCCGGAACTTCGAGACGACGAGCTTGCCGGCGCCGTTGAACTGGAGCACCTTGTCGTCGGCGTTCTTCGCGCCGCCGCCGTACACCGTGTACACCGCCGAGGGCGAGGTGCCCTTGAAGCTGGCGGCGTCCTCGCCGACGTCCAGCCACCACACGTTCTGCAGCGTGCAGGAGCCCTTGCAGTGGACGCCGTCGGCGGCGGGGGTGCCGATGATGACGTTCTTCAGCGTGGCACCGTCCGCCAGCTCGAAGACCGGGTCCTGGCCCTCTTCCTGGCCGTCGCCGCCCAGGTCGCCGGTGCCGTAGAACTTCTTCATCCCGCCGTCGTACGTCCCCTTGACCGGGATCGTCGACGAGACGGGCTTGCTGCCGGTGTCCTCGGGCCAGGACGACGCGGCACCCGCGGTGGACAGCATCGTCGTGGTGACGATCGCCGCTCCGGTGAGGCCGAACGCAGCGGTTCCGGCGATCACCGCCCGCCGCTTGGTGATCCGGCGGCGGTGGCGGACGCGCTGTTCAGCTCGTGCAGTCATGCCCATGTTCCTTGCGTGGGGAGAGGATCTTTACGCTTCCTGGTCGCCACCGGTACGGAATGGGTTGCCGCGTCTTCGGATCTTTTTCACGAATCTTCGTCGCGGGGTGCGAAGTCGCCCTTCACCGCCAGCCGTTCGGACCCGGCGGTGGCCGTCGCGGAGTAGTGGTCGCCGCGCGCGTCCCGGCCGCCGTGCTCGTGGTTGTACTGGCCGGCGAACACCCACTCGCCCGCCGGGACCGTCCGGCCCTCCTTGAGCGTCCACCGGTGGACGAGGAAACCGTCCCGCTCCTCGAGCGTGAACGTGAAGTCGTCCTCCGGCAGCGACCGCCAGGCGCCGGTGGAGGTGACACCGCCGGTCTGCGCCACCCTGAGCTCGACGGTGAGCGCGGTCAGCGGCTCACCGGTCTTCAGGGTGACGTTGCTCTGTGCCCAGAAGTCGTTGCTGTGCGGGTCCACCGAGCCGTCCGACCACAGCGGGCCGTCCTCGACGCCGGAGGCGGGCGGCCGGGCGGTTGCGGTTCCGGTCGGCGGCCCGGAGGACGCGGGGGTGTCCGGGGCCGTCGGCTCGGGCGGGGCGGTCGGCGTCGGGTCGTCCGGCGGGACGGGCGTCCGGCTCGTGGTGGCGTCCGGTGACGGCGCGGGGGTCGGAGAGGCGGTGACCGAGCGCTGCGGGGGAGCGTCGTCCTTCACCGCCGACGCGACCGCGTATCCGCCGACCGCGAGGACTCCCGCCACCGCGGCCGTGGCACCGGCCACCCGCGCCCAGCCCAGCAGCGGCGGACGCGCCGCCCGGTGCTGCCCGGGGCGGTCCTGGCCCTGGCCTGCCATGCCGCGCTCGACCCGGGCCAGGATGCGCGCCCGGTCGGGCTCATGTGCCCCGGCCGCCTCGTGCAACCGGGTGCGCAGCTCCTCGTCCCGGTCCAGCTGCCCGGTCATCGGTTCCTTCCCGCGGCCTCACCACTGCGCGCGACCGCCGCGTGCACCTGTTTCTGAGCTTCCCGTGTGCCGAGCAACCGCTGCAGTTCGGCCATTCCCTTCGACGTCTGGCTCTTCACCGTACCCACCGAGACGCCCAGGGCGAGCGCCGTGTCCTTCTCGGAGAGGTCGAACGCGTGCCGCAGCACCACACATGCCCGCTTGCGGAACGGCAGCCGGCGCAGCGCCTCCTGGACGTCCACCACACCCGCGACGTCCGGGTTCTCCGTCTTCTCCTCGCGCTGCGACCAGAACAGGGCGATCCGTCTGCGCTCGCGCACGGCGGTGCGGATGCGGGTGCGGGCGAGGTTGGCGACGACACCGCGCGCGTACGCCGCCGGATGGTCGGCCGCGCGGACCCGGTCCCAGCGGTGCCACAGGGCCAGCAGGGCGTCCGCGGCGAGGTCGTCGGCGGCGTCCGGCTCGCCCGTCAGCAGGTGGGCGAGCCGGGAGAGTTCGGCGTAGTGGCGCTCGAAGAAGGCGTGGAACTCCACGGAGGCGGCGTCGTCGACGACTGTCTCCACAGGCGGACTCTCCTCGCAGCGGCTTCCCCGGCGTCGAACAGCCGTGCGCCGGGCGGGAATCCGGAACTGTAGCAGCGTCCGACGTACCGACCGTACGGTGAGCCGAACGCCGTATGACGGAGCGAACCCCGCCGGGGGTCCGTCGGCCCGGTCCGAACGCCACCCCCTAGCTCTTCAGCGCCGCCTCCATCATCGCCTTGGCCACCGGGGCCGCCAGGCCGTTGCCGCTGACCTCGGAGCGGGCCGCGTCGGACTGCTCGATGATGACCGCCACGGCGACCTCCTCGTCCGACGAGTCGGACTTGGCGTACGACGTGAACCAGGCGTACGGGGTCTTGCTGTTGTTCTCGCCGTGCTGGGCCGTGCCCGTCTTGCCGCCCACGGTCGCGCCGGAGATCTGCGCGTTCGACCCGGTGCCCTTCTCGACGACGGTCTCCATCGCCGACTGCAGCTGCTCGGCGGTGGCGGAGCTGACGATCCGCTTCGAGTCCGCGTCGCCGTAGTCCTCCAGGACGTCACCGCCGCTGTCGGTGATCTGCGACACCATGTGCGGGGAGACCAGCTCGCCGCCGTTGGCGAGGGCCGCCGACACCATCGCCATCTGCAGCGGGGTCGCCGTCACGTCGAACTGGCCGATGCCGGTCAGGGCCGTCGACGACTTGTTCATGTCCTTCGGGAACACGCTGGTGTAGGCCCGCACCGGCACGTCCTGTGTCTCGTCGTTGAAGCCGAACTTCTCGGCCGTCGCCCGCAGCTCGTCCTGACCGAGGTCGACGGCCATCTTCGCGAAGACGTTGTTGCACGAGTACTGCAGCGCGGTGCGGATCGTGGCGTTCTCGCAGGGCGCGTTCGGGTTCTCGTTCGTCAGGTCGGTCACGGTGCCCGGCAGCGTGTACGGGTCCGGGCTGTCGGTCCGCTCGTCCACCGACCCGTACAGCCCGTCCTCCAGCGCGGCGGCGGCCACGACGAGTTTGAACGTCGAGCCCGGCGGCAGCGGCTGGCGCAGCGCGCGGTTGGTCAGCGGCTTGTCCGGGTCGCCGGTGAGCTTCTCCCACGCCTCGCCGGCGGTGTTGGCGTCGGTCAGCGAGCCCGGGTCGTACGACGGGGTCGACACGACCGACAGGATCCGGCCCGTCCTCGGGTCGATCGCGACGGCGGCGCCCTTCGTCCCGCCCAGTGCATCGAGCCCTGCCTTCTGCACGTCCGGGTCGATCGTCGTGACCACGTTGCCCGGCTCGGCCCGGGTGCCGGTGACGGTGTCCATCACCGTCTTCAGCCGCGGGTCGGTGCCGTTGAGCAGGTCCTGGTAGATGCCCTCCAGCTGCGTCGGCGCGTACGCCTGTGAGGCGTAGCCCGTCACCGCCGCGTACAGGCTGCCTTCCTCGTACGTGCGCTTGTAGGCGAGGTCACTCCCCTCCGTCCGCGCCGAGCCGGTGACCGACCGGCCGGCCACGATGATGTTCCCGAGCGGCTCCGCGTACGTCTCGATCGCGTTGCGCCGGTTTTCCTTGTCGTCCGCGAGTGCCCGGCCGTCGTAGAACTGCACCCAGGTCGCCCTGATCAGCAGAGCGAACACCAGGAGCAGCGTGAAGACCGATGCACGCCTGATCGTCTTGTTCATCCCGGTGACAGGACGAACGGGCGGGAGCGAATCGTTCCCATGCGCCCTGTTTTCTCATCTTCCGTTCATGAAGCCGGCTTCGTGAAGCCCGCCTCGTAGGCCCGGATCACCGCCTGGGTGCGGTCCCGGGTGCCGGTCTTGGCCAGCACCGACGCGACATGGGTCTTCACCGTGGCCGGCCCCACCCGCATGCGCTCGGCGATCTCCGCGTTGGTCAGCCCGGTCGCCATCAGGCGCAGCACCTCGCCCTCGCGGTCGGTGAGCCGGGCCACCCAGGCGGGCGGGGCGGGGTTCGCGCGGGCGTGCTCGGCCGCCAGCCCCCGCACCGCCGACGGGAACAGCAGCGTGTCACTGCGCGCCACCAGCCGTACGGCCTGGACGAGCGTGTCGGCGTCGGCGCGCTTGAGCAGGAAGCCGGCGGCCCCGGCGCGCAGGGCGTCGTAGACGTAGGAGTCGTTCTCGAAGGTGGTCACGACCACGATGCGGGGCGGTTCGGCGAGCGTGGCGAGGATCTGCTCGGTGGCGCGGATGCCGTCGACCTCGGGCATGCGGACGTCCATCAGGACCACGTCCGGCCGGGTCTGCCGCACGACGGAGACGGCCTCGGCCCCGGTGGCGGCCTCACCGGCGACCTCAAGGTCCGCCTCCCCGGAGAGGATGGCGCGCAGGGCGGTGCGCACCATGCGTTCGTCGTCGGCGAGGACGATCCGGATCGGCGGGCGGGTCATGGGGTCCTCCGCGGGTGGGTCGTGCGGGATCGTTTCGGGTGGGGTGTTCGGGTTCTTCGGGTGGGGTGTTCGGGTTCTTCGGGTGGGGTGTTCGGGTTCTTCGGGTGGGTCGTGCGGGATCGTTTCGGGTGGGGTGCTCGGGTTCTTCGGACGATGCGTGCGGGATCGTTCGGGCGGGGCGCTTGGGTTCTTCGGACGGTGCGTGCGGTTTCGTGCGGCTTGTGCGGCAGGGGTGCCCGGTCCCGCACCGGCAGGCCGTGCGGCCTCCTCCGGGCGGGACGCCCGGCCTCCCGCCGGCGGGCCGGCCCTCCACGGGGGCTGCGGGACGATGCTCCAGGGACGGGCCGCGGGCCGGCCCTTCACAGGGCTGCGGGACGTTCCTCCGCAAGGCGCGGGGAACGATGTCCCACGGGCGGGCCGCGGGACGGTCTTCCCCGGGCGGGCCACCGGCGGCGGGCGGGGCGCCCGGTCCCGTCCGGCCGGTCACGCGCCGCCCCTCAGCGGCAGCCGCACGTGGAGCCGCCACACCCCCTCGACGGCGCCCGCCTCGGCCGCGCCGCCCAGCAGGCGGGCCCGGTCGGCGATGCCACGCAGGCCGTGCCCACCGGCGGGGCGCGGGGCGCGGGCCTCGCCGGTCCCGCCGAGGGGGTTCTCGACGGTGATCCGCAGGTGATCGTCCAGCACATCGACGCGCAGCGCCACGGCGACCTGTCCGCCCGCGTGCTTGAGCGCGTTGCTCAGCCCCTCCTGCACGATGCGGTACGCCTCGCGGGAGACCAGCGGCGGAAGCGCCCCGGGGTCGGCGGCGACGGTGGCCGTCACCCGCAGTCCGCCCGCACGGACGCGGCGCAGCAGGCCGTCGAGGTCGGTGGCGAGCGTCGGCGCCGGCGCGGTGCCGGGCGCGTCGCCGTCCCGCAGCACCCCCAGTACGGCGTCGAGTTCACCGACGGTGCGGCGGGTGGTGTCCTCGATCGCGGCGAGGGCCTCGCGGACGAACTCCGGGTCGGTGTCCAGGACCCGGCGGGCCGCGCTCGCCTGGAGGGTGACCGCGCTGAGGGCGTGGCCGACGGAGTCGTGCAGCTCGCGCGCGAGCCGGTTGCGGACGGCGAGGTCGGCGGCGCGGGCCTCGGCCGCCGCGACGCGGTCCTCGGGGGACGCGCCGAGCAGCGCGGGCGCCCAGCGGGCCAGCAGCGTGCCGCAGGCGGCGGCGCATCCGGCGAGCGCGACCAGCATCGCGGCACCCGCGACCGGCGCGAGCGCGAGCGCCCAGGAGTGGTGGAGGACACCGGGCGGCTCCGCCCAGTCCTCGCGCAGCGCGGGCACGAACGGCAGCGCGACCAGCGCCACCGCGAAAGGCGGCACCGTGAGGGACATCCCGGCGATGATCCCGCCGAAGCCGAGGTGCAGCGTGAACCAGGCCGCCGTACGCCCCTTCTCGCCCGTCGTCCGGGCGGGTCCGAAGGCGAGCCGGTCCGCTTCGACGCCGCACAGCCACCGCACGACGCCGGACTCCAGGGGGCGGGTCAGCGGGAACAGCGAGGTGACGGCCGCGAGCGGCAACCCGAGGACGAACGAGGCCAGTTGCAGGGAGAAGGAGCCGAAGACGTTCGTGACCCCGGTGGCCGGGCCGACGACGACCGAGCCGACGAGGACGTACGGCATGGCGAGCGCGCCGCCGAGGATCAGATGGATCCACCGCAGGCGCGCCCGCCGGCCGAACAGGAACCGGGCGAGTGCGGTCACGGCCGCGTGCGGGCCGTCGCCGACCGCCGGGCGAGGAAATGGGCGTCGACTGAGGCGAGGAGGAGGCCGACGATCATCTGGCCAGCGTAGGCGAGCGTCATCAGCCGTGTCGGGCTGTCGGCGGAATCACCGGCCGGCAGCAGCGTGGCGAGCAGGACCCAGCCGCCCCAGCAGGCCGCGGCGCCGGAACAGACCCACGTCGCGGCGAGGGGCACCGTGACCGGCAGGGCGGGGGCTCGGCGGAAGGCGAGCAGCAGGGTGCCGGTGACCGCCGCCGCCAGGAACGCGACGTGCATGCCTTCCAGCGCCTGGAAGCCACTGATGCGGTCCGCGGCACCGAGTCCCGCCGTGCCGCCGCACGCCCAGTACGCCCGGACGGCGAGCGGGAACGACGCGAGGACCGCCCCGGCCAGGGCGACGGCCTTGTACGGCGTCCCGACGACGCCGGCCGGCAGCTCCCACACCCGCCCGCGCCACAGATGACCCCAGCGGTCACGTGCGTAGGACACGAACAGCGCCCCGAGGGCGAGTCCCTGCACGATGAACCCGGTGTACACGACCCCGAACACCCATGCGTCGAGGAAGGGCTCGCGCCCCTGGCCGGACGCCGTCGCGGTGCTGCTACCGAGCGCCCGGGTGAGGAGCTGCAGCGGGAACCCGGCCATGATCGGCGCGAGCAGCCCCCCGGCGACCCACACGGGGAACGCCAGCAGCCACGCGGGCACCCGCAGGCCCCACGGCCGGGTCAGCACCAGGACCAGCACGATCACACAGCTGTCCAGCAGCAGGGTGAGCCCGTTGGCCAGGGCCATGGTGACCCGGTGGTCCAGCAGGACGCTGCCGTCCGGTATCCCGACCCGACTCCCCGCGATCCAGGCGGCCTTGAGCCCGAGATAGGGCAGGCAGGAGAGCACGGCCACGGCGCGCAGGAGCCGGCGGGCCCGGGTGGTACCGGGCGCCGGGGCGGGGATGGTTCCTCGGGATGCGAGCGTCTGCGTCATGCCTCCACGCTCCCGCGCGGACGCCCCGGGCACGTCCTGCGCACCGACGATCCGCCTCCGCCGCGCGGCGGAGCGGGTCAGTCCGCGAGGTGGAGCACGAGCTCGTCGATCTCCTCGCCCCGGGCCCGGGCGAACCCGCGGGCGCGGGCACTCGTCTCGAAGCCGCACTTCTCCAGCACGCGCCGCGAACCATCGTTGTCGGCCGCCGTCCGCGCGTACAGCGGGCGGTCCTTCACCTCGGCGAGCAGCGCCCGCAGCGCCGCGGTGGCCACCCCCCGCCCCCAGTACGCCCGGTCGACCCAGTACGTCACCTCGCGCTCGCCCGGCTCCCCGTACACCGCCGCGCTGCCGATGACGTCACCGTCGCCGAGGATGGTCCGCACGACGTCGGAGGACGCGCGGATCTTCGCCCAGTGGGCCTCGAAGGCGTCCCGGTCGGCGGGATCCTCCGGGGTGAAGGCCGCCATGCGCAGGGCCTCCGGGTCGTTCATCTGCCGGAAGAAGACGGGCAGGTCGCTGTCGTGTACCTCGCGCAGAGCGATGTGCATGGCTCAGAGCCTACGCGTGGCCAGCATCAGCCGGTCCCGCGCGTCGAACAGCGCGTCCTTCACCATCTGTTCGTGGGCGGGCGTCAGCCGCGCCACCGGCACCGAGCAGCTGATCGCGTCCCGGGCGGGCGTCCGGTAGGGGACCGCGACGCCGAAGCAGCGCAGCCCCAGCGTGTTCTCCTCGCGGTCCACGGCGAAGCCCTGCTCCCGCACCTGGTGGAGCTCCTCGATGAGCTTCTCCCGGTCGGTGATCGTGTGCTCGGTCAGCGCGGGCAGCGTCTCCGGGAGCATCTTGCGGACCTGCTCGTCGCCGTACGTGCTCAGCAGCGCCTTGCCCAGCGACGTCGAGTGCGCGGGCAGCCGGCGGCCGACCCGGGTGAACGGCCGCAGGTAGTGCTGCGACTGGCGGGTGGCCAGGTAGACGACGTTCGTGCCGTCCAGCCGCGCCAGGTGGATGGTCTCCGTGGTGTCGTCGGAGAGCCGGTCCAGCGTCGGCCGCGCCGCCGCGACCACCTCGTCGCCGTCGATGTACGACGTGCCGACCAGCAGCGCCCGCACGCCGATGCCGTACCGCGTGCCCGTGGCGTCCGTCTCCACCCAGCCCAGCTCGACCAGTGTGCGCAGCAGCATGTAGAGACTGGACTTGGGATAGCCGACGGCCTCCTGGACCGACGCGAGGGAGTGCATACCGGGGCGTCCGGCGAAGTACTCGAGCAGTTCAACCGTCCGTACGGCGGACTTGACCTGCGCTCCGCCTCCCGTCTCGCCAGCCGACATCGCCCTTGACCCCTTCGTTCGACGGGAAATAGTCTCCAACAGCATATTCATCATCAGAGACAGCGTTCAGTATATCGAACGAGTCCGATGCGCAGCACGTCCGATGCAGAGCACGTGGAGGGACCCGCGGTGGCAGCAGCACCAGTCTGGAGTGTCGACCCCCGAACCGGGAAGCAGCGCGAGCAGGTCGCGGTGGAAGCCACGGCCCAGGAGGTGGACGCCGCCGTCCGGGCCGCGCACGCCGCCCGGGACGCCCTCGCCGACCGCACCGTCCGCGCGGCCTTCCTGCGCACCGCCGCCGACGAGCTGAAGGCGGCCGAGAGCACCCTCGTCGAGGCGGCCGACGCGGAGACCGCGCTCGGCCCGGTCCGGCTCACCGGCGAACTCGCCCGCACCTGCTACCAGCTGCGGGCCTTCGCCGACATCGTCGACGAGGGCGAGTTCCTCGGCGTCGTCATCAACCACCCCGACGACACCGCGACCCCGCCGATCCCGGACCTGCGCCGCTACAAGGTGCCCCTGGGTGTCGTCGCCGTCTACTCGGCCTCCAACTTCCCCTTCGCCTTCTCCGTCCCCGGCGGTGACACCGCGAGCGCCCTCGCGGCCGGCTGCCCGGTCGTCGTCAAGGCACACCCCGACCACCCGGCCCTGTCCGAGCTGGTCGCCAAGGTGCTGCGCCGGGCCGCCGCCCGGCACGACGTCCCCGAGGGCGTCGTCGGCCTCGTGCACGGCTTCGAGGCGGGCATCGAACTGATCAAGCACCCGCTGGTCGCCGCCGCCGGCTTCACGGGTTCCGTCCGCGGTGGCCGCGCGCTGTTCGACGCCGCCGCCGCGCGGCCGGTCCCGATCCCCTTCCACGGCGAGCTCGGTTCGCTGAACCCGGTCGTCGTCACCCAGGCGGCGGCCACCGAGCGGGCGGAGGCGATCGGCGCCGGGCTGGCCGGCTCGATGACGCTGGGCGTCGGCCAGTTCTGCGTGAAGCCCGGCCTGGTCCTGGTGCCGTCGGGCGCCGCCGGTGACGGCCTGGTCAAGTCCCTCACGGACGCGGTCGGCGACACCGACGCCGGCGTGCTGCTCGACCACCGCATGCGGGACAACTTCGTCGCCGGCGTCGCCGAACGCGCGGCGCTGCCCGACGTGGACTGCCCGGTGACGCCGGGCTCGGGAGGCGAGCACACCGTGGCCGCCGGGTTCCTCACCGTGCCGGCCGGGCGGCTGACGGAGCAGGGCGAGCACGACCTGCTCCTCGAGGAGTGCTTCGGACCGGTCACCGTGGTGGCCCGCTACGAGGACGAGGCCGAGGTGCGGGGAGTCCTGTCCCGGCTGCCGGGCAACCTCACGGCGACCGTGCAGCTCTCCGCCGAGGAGGCGGCGGGCCAGGGACGCGGGGCGGAGATCCTCGCGGAGCTCACGCCGCTCGCGGGACGAGTGCTGGTGAACGGCTGGCCCACGGGGGTCGCCGTGGCGGCGGCCCAGCAGCACGGGGGCCCGTACCCGGCGACGACGTCGACGTCCACGTCGGTGGGCGGTACGGCGATCGAGCGGTGGTTGCGGCCGGTCGCGTACCAGGGGACGCCCGAGGCGCTGCTTCCCGCCGAGCTGCGGGACGGCAATCCGCTGGGGCTGCCCCGCCGGTTCAACGGGGTGCTCGAGCGGTAGCGCCGTCGGGGCGCGGGTGGTGCGCGGGCCGCGGCACCGTTTCGCGGGCCGCGGCACCGCGGTGGCCGCTCGCGCCCACGCGGCGGAGCCGCGGCCCGACGCGGCCCCGCGCCTCCGCGCCCCCGAGCAGGTACACCCGCCCCGAGAGGATCGACCGATGGACCTGGAACTTCCCGAACTGCCCTTCCCCCTCCGCACCTACGGCCCCGACGGGGCCTGGTCCTACGAGAACGGTGTCCTCACCGGATCGGCCGGCCCCCGGCAGGACCGCTTCGTGCCGCCGACCGGGGAGGCACTGGAGCCCACGTCCGACGCGCCGAGACTGCTGGGTCCGCCCGACGGGGACTTCCAGCTGATCGCCCGCGTCACGGTCGGCTTCAAGGGCGCCTTCGACGCCGGCGTCCTCTACGTCCACGTCGGCGAACGGGCCTGGGCCAAGCTGTGCCTGGAGTACTCCCCGGACGTGCCCACCGTCTGCACGGTGGTCACCCGGGGGCACTCCGACGACGTCAACTCCTTCACCGTGGACGGAAACTCCGTCTGGCTGCGGGTCAGCCGCACCGGACGGGCCTTCGCCTTCCACGCCTCCCTCGACGGCGAGCGCTGGACCTTCGTCCGGCTGTTCACCCTGGGCGACGAGGAGGAGACCGGCGCGGCCCTGGTCGGCTTCCTCGCCCAGGCGCCGGTGGGGGAGGGGTGCGAGGTGACGTACGACCACCTGGAGTTCCGGCCGGCCTGGCCGGCGGACCTGCGCGACGGCAGCTGACGCAACCGTGAGGCCCGGCTTCCGCGTCCTGCGTTGCATGATCAGCGAACGTGTGACCGGAAGCCGGGTGATCCGTACCGTCCTGCCCGCCGAGGCGGAGACCGTCGCCGCCCTGCACGCCCGGGCCAGGGCGACGTACTACCCGGACGGGCTCCCCGACGACGGCGTCGACTGGGTGGCCGTGTGGCGCAGTGCCGTCGAACGGCCCGACGGGCACGTGCTGTGCGCCGTGGAACGGGGCGGCCTCGTCGGCATCGCCTCCTTCCGGGTCCCGGACGACGGCCCGGCGGACACGGTCAAGCTGTTCCAGTTCCACGTCGACCCCGGCCACTGGCGCACCGGCATCGGCACCACCCTGCACACGGCCTGCGTCGAACAGTGGCACGCCGACGCCAGGCGGACGGCCGTCCTGGACGTACACGTCGACAACCGGCGCGCCCAGGCCTTCTACGCCCGCCGGGGCTGGGTCCCCGACCCGGAGAACCCGCCCGCCGAGGGCGACCACCACCTGTTCCTGCGGTATCGCGTGCCGGGGGAATGAGCCCCGCTGCTTGAACGTTCACGTACGAGGCGGAGAGGGCCTCCGCACCCGTACGACCTGGAGAAGAGCCGAGACATGCGCGTCGAGATCTGGAGCGACATCGCCTGCCCGTGGTGCTACGTGGGCAAGGCCCGCTTCGAGAAGGCGCTCGCGGCCTTCCCGCACCGTGACGGCGTCGAGGTGGTCCACCGGTCGTTCGAGCTGGACCCCGGGCGGGCCAAGGACGACGTCCAGCCCGTGCTGACGATGCTCACCGCCAAGTACGGCATGAGCGAGGCCCAGGCACAGGCCGGTGAGGACAACCTCGGTACGCAGGCCGCCGCCGAGGGACTGGACTACCGCACCCGGGACCGCGACCACGGCAGCACCTTCGACATGCACCGGCTGCTGCACCTCGCCAAGGAGCAGGGACGGCAGGAGGCGCTGCTGGACGCGCTCTACCGGGGCAACTTCGCCGACGAGCGCTCCGTCTTCAACGACGACGAGCGGCTCGTGGAGCTGGCCGTCGCCGCCGGGCTGGACGCGGACGCCGCCCGCGCGGTGCTCGCCGACCCCGCCGCCTACGCCGACGAGGTGCGCGCCGACGAGCGCGAGGCCGCGGAGCTGGGGGCCACGGGCGTGCCGTTCTTCGTGCTCGACCGGAAGTACGGCGTGTCCGGCGCCCAGCCCGCCGAGGTCTTCGCCCAGGCGCTGACGCAGGCGTGGGGCGAGCGCACACCGCTGAAGCTGATCGACGACGGGGGCGCCGAGGCGTGCGGTCCGGACGGGTGCGCGGTGCCCCGGAACTGAAACTCCAGGTGGCGGCAGTCGCATAAGCGTTCCTTGGAGGAACCGCGTAGGAATACGTGATGGACGGGTAGGTCGCCGGGCGGCACAGTGGCCTCATGGAGAGCTTCGAGAACCTCGTCCGTGCCGAGTTCGCCCCGGAGACCACGTACCTGAACACCGCCAGTACCGGCCTGCTCCCCGCCCGGACCCTCGTCGCGATGCGTGACGCGGCGGCGTCCGCGGCGGCCGGGCAGCCGCTCGACATGTTCGCCGACGTCGAGGCGAGCCGGTCCGCCTTCGCCCGGCTCCTGGGGGTGCCCGCCACCCGGGTCGCGGCCGGTGCGTCCGTCGCCACGTTCAGCGGGCTCGTCGCGGCCTCGCTGCCCGCGGGCGCCGAAGTCCTCACCGCGGAGGCCGACTTCAGCTCCCTGGTGAACCCCCTGTACACCCGCGGCGACCTGAAGGTGCGCAGCGTGCCGCTGGAGCGGATCGCGGAGTCGGTCGGTCCGCAGACCGCGCTCGTCGCGGTCAGCTCCGTCCAGTCCGCCGACGGGCGGATCGCCGACCTGGCGGCGCTGCGGGACGCCGCACGGACGCACGGTGCTCGGACGCTGGTCGACGTCTCGCAGTCCAACGGGTGGCTGCCGCTGGCCGCGGACGACTTCGACTACGTGGCCGCCGTCGCCTACAAGTGGGTGCTCTGCCCGCGTGGCGTCGCCTTCCTCGTCGTACCGGAGGACCTGGGAGAGTCGGCGGGACTGACGCCGCTGTTCGCCGGGTGGGCGTCGGGTGAGCGCCCCTGGGACAGCTGTTACGGCCCCGTCGAGGAACTCGCGCACTCCGCACGCCGCTTCGACGAGAGCCCGGCCCTCTTCTCCTACACGGGCGCCCGGCACTCCCTGGCCCTGATCGAGGAACTCGGCGTGGACGCCGTACACGCCCACGACACCGCTCTCGCCGACCGGTTCCGGCAGGGGCTGGGCTCCCTGGGGCACGAGCCGGTGCCCGCGCCGGGCTCCGCGATCGTCTCCGTGCCCGGGCTCGGCCACCGGCAGGGCGAGTTGAGCCGGGCCGGCGTCCAGGTCTCCGACCGGGCGGGCCATCTGCGGGCCGCGTTCCACCTCTACAACACGGCGGCGGACGTCGACCGGCTGCTGGACGTGCTGGCGGGCTGAGACGGCCGGGCCGGAGGCGGCAGGGACAAACAGCCGGGCCGGGACAGCATCGGGCAGGGGCCTCCCGTCCCACACGAGAAGGCCCCTGCCCGGGTTCGGATGGGGGTCACCTCACCGGGGTGAAGTCCCGCGCCCCGATGCGGTGTTCTCCGGGGGGCGACCCCCGGATCCCCGGCCGAGCGGGGTCACCGGGCCGGGGTGAAGTCCCGCGCCCCGATGCGGTGTTCTCCGGGGGGCGACCCCCGGACCCTCCGGCCGAGCGGAGTCACCTCACCGGGGTGAAGTCCCGCGCCCCGATGCGGTGTTCTCCGGGGGACGACCCCCGGACCCCCGGCGGAGCGGGGTCACCGGACCGGAGTGAAGTCCCGCGCCCCGATGAACTCCGGCCGCCGGATCGGCGCCGCGAACGGCTCGACCGCCGTGTTCTCCACGCTGTTGAACACGATGAACACGTTGCTGCGCGGGAACGGCGTGATGTTGTCGCCCGACCCGTGCATGCAGTTGCAGTCGAACCAGGTCGCCGAGCCGGCCTTGCCGGTGAACAGCTTGATGCCGTACTCGGAGGCCATCTTCGTCAGCGCCTCGTCGGACGGCGTCCCCGCGTCCTGCATCTGCAGGGACTTCTTGTAGTTGTCCTTCGGCGTGGCCCCCGCGCACCCGAGGAACGTCTTGTGCGACCCCGGCATGATCATGAGACCGCCGTTGGTGTCGTAGTTCTCGGTGAGCGCGATCGAGACCGAGATGGTGCGCATGTTCGGCAGGCCGTCCTCGGCGTGCCAGGTCTCGAAGTCCGAGTGCCAGTAGAAGCCGCTGGCCCCGAAGCCCGGCTTGACGTTGATCCGGGACTGGTGGACGTAGACGTCCGAGCCGAGGATCTGCCGGGCCCGCCCGACCACGCGCTCGTCGCGCACCAGCTTGGCGAACACCTCGCTGATCCTGTGCACCTCGAAGACCGACCGGATCTCCTTGGACTGCGGCTCGACGATCGAGCGCTCGTCCGCGCGGATGGCCGGGTCCGTGGTGAGCCGCTCCAGCTCGCGCCGGTAGACGTCGACCTCGTCCGGTCCGATGAGCTGGTCGACGGCGAGGAAACCGTCGCGGTCCAACGCCTGCAGGTCACCGGCCGAGACCGGGCCGGGCGTGTCCGGGGAGCCCCAGACGACCGGGTCCTGCCGGGGGGTTGCCACCTCGGTGGCGCCGCGGGTGGGATAGAGGTCGGTGACGTTCGTGGTCGTGGTGGTCACGGTGACTCACACCTCCTCGGTGAGCAGCGGGTAGACGCCGTTCTCGTCGTGATCCTCCCGTCCGGTCACGGGCGGGTTGAAGACGCAGATGCAGTGGAAGTCCTCCTTGACCTTGAGCGTGTGCCGCTCATGGCCGTCCAGGAGGTACATGGTCCCCGGCGTGATGTGGTACGTCTTCCCCGTTTCGCGGTCGGTCAGTTCGGCGTCGCCCTTGGTGCAGACGACGGCCTCGATGTGGTTCGCGTACCACATCGACGTCTCCGTACCCGCGTACAGAATCGTCTCGTGGACGGAGAAGCCGACCTTCTCCTTGGCCAGGACGATGCGCTTGCTCTCCCAGGTGCCGGACGCCGACTTCACGTGCCGGTCGGTGCCTTCGATCTCCTTGAACGAACGGACGATCACGGTGTTGCGATGCCTCCTAGGTGAAGGGTGTGCAAGGGTCCCCGGCGCCCTCGGCCGCGCGGGCCGAAGGCGCCGGAAGCAGTGGTGCCGTCAGGCGGTCTCGCGCACGGCCCGGGCGAGGGTCTTCATGCCCTCGTCCAGCTCGTCGGGCGTGATGGTGAGCGCCGGGAGCAGCTTGACGACCTCGCTCTCGGGGCCGGACGTCTCGATGAGCAGCCCGAGTTCGAAGGCGCGCGCCGCGACCTTCCCCGCGCGTTCCTTGTCGTGGAACTCCAGGCCCCAGACCAGGCCGCGGCCCCGGTACTCCTTGATGTCGGCGAGGTTCTCCTCGGTGATGGCGATCATGTGCTGCTCGACCTGCTCGCCGCGCTTGCGGGTCTGCTTCTCCATCGCCGACCCGTCGGCCCAGTACGCCTCCAGCGTGGCGGTCGCCGTGACGAAGGCCGGGTTGTTGCCGCGGAAGGTGCCGTTGTGCTCGCCCGGCTCCCAGACGTCCAGCTCGGGCTTGAACAGGGTCAGCGCCATGGGCAGGCCGTAGCCGCTGATCGACTTGGAGACGGTGACGATGTCCGGCGTGATGCCCGCCTCCTCGAAGGAGAAGAAGGCACCGGTACGGCCGCAGCCCATCTGGATGTCGTCGACGATCAGCAGCATGTCCTGGCGTTCGCACAGCTCGGACAAGGCGCGCAGCCACTCGGCCCGGGCGACGTTGATGCCGCCCTCGCCCTGCACCGTCTCGACGATCACGGCGGCCGGCTTGTTGAGGCCGGAGCCCTGGTCCTCCAGCAGCCGCTCGAACCACAGGAAGTCCTCGACGGTGCCGTCGAAGTAGTTGTCGAACGGCATGGGCGTGCCGTGCACCAGCGGGATGCCGGCGCCGGCCCGCTTGAAGGCGTTGCCGGTCACGGCGAGCGAGCCCAGCGACATGCCGTGGAACGCGTTGGTGAACGACACGATCGACTCGCGTCCCTTCACCTTCCGCGCCAGCTTGAGCGCGGACTCCACGGCGTTGGTGCCCGTCGGGCCGGGGAACATGACCTTGTACGGCAGGTCACGCGGGCGGAGCACCAGGTTCTGGAACGTCTCCAGGAAGCGGCGCTTGGCGGTGGTCGACATGTCGAGCCCGTGCGTGACGCCGTCCCGCTCCAGGTAGTCGATCAGCGCGCGTTTCAGCACGGCGTTGTTGTGCCCGTAGTTGAGCGAGCCCGCTCCGGCGAAGAAGTCGAGGTACTCGTGGCCGTCCTCGTCGTACATGCGGCTGCCGAGCGCGCGGTCGAAGACGGTGGGCCAGCCGCGGCAGTAGCTGCGCACCTCGGACTCGACGGTCTCGAAGACACTGAGGTCGGGCTGGGTGATGGTCACGACGAAATCGCTCCTCGTGGGATGAGGGTGGGAGAGGAAGGTCGTACGGATCCGGGGGACCGGTGAGGTCCCGGCCGGGAAGTCTCAGGGCCGGACGGCCAGGGGTGCCGGGCCGTCCGGGCAGCCGGTCGGTCAGCGGGCTGCGGACAGGGGGCCGATGCGGTACAGGACCTCGGGCTCGTGCGGCCCGTCGGGGAACAGGTCGGTGCCGAACAGCACCTCGCGCTCCAGCCGGGCGCCGTGTCGCTCGGCGAACGAGGTGAACAGCCGCTGGGACGCGGTGTTGTCGGGTGAGATGGTGGTCTCCACGGTTGTCATCCCGCGTTCCGCGACGGTCCGGGCGGCCAGTCCGTCGAGCAGAGAAGCCGCGAGCCTCCGTCCACGGTAGGCACGGTTCACCGCCACCTGCCACACGAGCAGGGTGTCCGGCCGGTCCGGCCGCATGTAGCCGGTGACGAAGCCGACCGGCACGCCGTGCCCGTCGCGGGCGACGGCCGAGGTGGCGGCGAAGTCCCGGCACCAGAGCAGATAGCTGTAGGACGAGTTCAGGTCGAGGACCTCGGAATCCCTCGCTATCCGCCACAGAGCGGCCCCGTCGGCCACTCTCGGACGGTCGATTTGCAGGTCTGCTTGCGCGGCAGTCATGCGAATTGAATTTACCCAGGGAAATTCGAAATTGCATCGCCGGACGGGGTTACGTATGGGCGCGTCATGTGTTATCACGCGGGCGCGTGCTTCCGCGCGAGGAGGCGGCGATATGTGCGGTTTGCACGTGTCAAACGCCGCAAAACGGGCAGCATGTGGATCGGGTCACAATCACGTAACCCGTGCGAGAGCTGCCCGAAATGCGAGAGTCGAGGCCCGTGAAGTCGTTGTGTTTAAGACCCGGGAAAGCGGGCAGGAGAATACGGGAAGCTGTGCTGAGTGTAATTCGTTAATTCTGTTTGTGTGAGCTTCGGTAATTCCCTTGAGTTCATGCTCCCGAAAGTCCGGGGCCGGCCGGCCGGACCCAGGCGTCCTCGACGGCCCGCCGTGCCGCCTCCAGGTCGGCCTTCAGGCACTTCTCGGCCAGCGCGGCACCCAGTGCCGCCAGAGAGCCCTGGACGGCTCCGCGCGTCGCCTGCGGACCGTAGTGGTTGACGCGGATCATCTCCCCGGCGAGCGCGCCCCCGCCCGCCGCCAGCGGCAGCGCCGGATCGGACTCCAGGGCCCGGGCCACCAGCTCGGACGCGTCGACGCCGGACGGCGTCCGCAGCGTCGTCGCGACCGGCGCCGCGTCCTTCGCCTCGTACACGTACGGCTCCAGGCCGCCGCCCAGCGCGAGCGCGCCGGCCCGGGTGGCCGCCGCGGCCGCCGCGTGCCGTGCCGTCACCGTCTCCAGGCCCTCCGCCTCGATGCGCTCCACGCACGCCTCCAGGGCGAGCATCTCCAACTGCGCCGGCGCGTGCGGCAGCGCCTTGCGCCCGCCGTCGATCCAGCGCTCCCTCCAGTCCAGCAGGGAGAGGTACGACCGGCGCGGCGCCCCGGGGTTCGCCGCCATCCGCGCCCACGCCCGCTCGCTCACCGACACCGCCGACACCCCGGCCGGACCGCCCATCGCCTTCTGGGCCCCGATGACGCACAGGTCCACGCCCCACGCGTCCGGCAGGACCGGCTCGGCGCCCACGGAGGCCACGGCGTCCAGGTAGAAGAGCGCGCCGTGCGCCCGCACCACCTCACCGATCTCCGCGACCGGGTTGGTGTTCCCGGTCGCCGCCTCCGCGTGCACCAGGGAGACGAAGTCGATCTCCGGGTGCTCGGCCAGGGCCCCGCGGATCTGCTCGGCGGTCACCGCCGTGTGGAACGGCACGGCGAGGTCGTGCACGGTCGCGCCGCAGTCCCGCAGCCAGTCCCCGAACGTCTGCCCGTACGGCCCCGTGACCACGTTCAGCGCGACGGTGCCCGGCCCGGCGGCACCGCGGATCGCACCCTCCAGCGGCAGCAGTGCCTCGCCCTGCATGATCACGACGTCCTGGCCGGTGCCGAGCAGGCGCGCGACCCGGTCCTCGATCGCGGCGAAACGGCCGGCGCTCAGCGGGGCGAGGTCCAGGAAGGGGTGGGTCACTGTGGTGCTCTCTTCGCTCACGGGCAGGTGTACGGCGCGTACGGAGTCGAGAGTAACCATGGCCTCCGCCGCCGCTCGCGCCGGAGGCCGTCCGTTGCGACACCCCCACGCCCGGAATTGTGGCTTCCGCCACAGCCGTCATGATCGCCGAGCTGATGAACTCGTACTCGTGTTCGCTCTCCTGCTGCTCCTCCTCGTCGCGGTGGTGACGGCCGCCCTCGTGAGCCGGGGTCCCGGCACGTACCCCCGCGCGCAGCCGGCACCGACGGCCGCCGTTCCCGCGCCGCGCAAGCCGGGCGCGCCCTTCCGCGTCGTCGCCGGGGTCGCGGGCGGGGCCGCCGCCCTGCTGTACCTCTGGGGTCTGCTGTGCGTGGGGTTCGCGGCCATGGAGGCGGAGGGCGGCGGTACGGGCTCCGCGCCGCTGCGGCCCTGCCGTGCCGGCGTGTCCCCGGAGCTGTCCGGGCGGGTCATCGACTACTCCGTCTCCTACCTGCCCCTGCGCTTCAGCTGCGAGACCACCGACGGTGACGCCTACGACTCCGCCGACGTCCCCGGCTACGTCAACCCCGGCGTCGCCGTCCTCGCCCTGACCGCCGTCGCCGGTGCCGTCGCGGCCGGATACGCGACCGAGCTGCGCGCCCGAGCGGCAGCGCGCGACGGCGGCCGGTGACCGGGCCTTCGAACACCCCCGCGGGCCGGTCTAAGGTGCGGGGCATGAGCGATCGCACGGTGCTGCACGTCAGGGGTCGGGTGCTCGTCGGACCGGAGGAGGTCCGCGACGAGTTGTGGGTGATCGACGGCAGGATCTCCCACGACCGCCCCGCCGGCGCCGCCGACGTCCGCACCGTCGAGGGCTGGGCGCTGCCCGGCCTGGTCGACGCGCACTGCCACGTCGGCCTGGACCAGCACGGCGCCGTCCCCCAGGATGTCGCCGAGAAGCAGGCGCTCACCGACCGCGAGGCCGGCACCCTCCTCATCCGCGACGCGGGCTCGCCCTCCGACACCCGCTGGACCGACGACCGCGAGGACCTCCCGAAGATCATCCGGGCGGGCCGGCACATCGCCCGCACCCGCCGCTACATCCGCAACTACGCCTGGGAGGTCGAGCCCGAGGACCTCGTCGCGTACGTCGCCCAGGAGGCCCGGCGCGGTGACGGCTGGGTGAAGCTGGTCGGCGACTGGATCGACCGGGACCTCGGCGACCTGTCCGCCTGCTGGCCGCGCGGCGCCGTCGAGGCCGCGATCGCCGAGGCCCACCGCCTGGGCGCCCGCGTCACCGCGCACTGCTTCGCCGAGGACTCCCTGCGCGACCTGGTCGAGGCCGGCATCGACTGCGTCGAGCACGCCACCGGGCTGACGGACGACACCATCCCGCTCTTCGCCGAGCGGGGCGTCGCCATCGTGCCCACCCTCGTCAACATCGCCACCTTCCCCGCGCTCGCCGACGGCGGCGAGTCCCGGTACCCGCGCTGGTCGGCCCATATGCGCCGGCTCCACGAACGCCGCTACGACACGGTGCGCGACGCCTACGACGCCGGGATCCCGGTCTTCGTCGGCACCGACGCGGGCGGTTCCCTGGCCCACGGCCTGGCGGCGGCGGAGGTCGCCGAACTGGTCACGGCCGGCATCCCGCCCGTCGAGGCCCTCGCCGCGACGACCTGGGCCGCCCGGCGGTGGCTCGGCCGTCCCGGTCTGGACGAGGGCGCGCCGGCGGACCTGGTGGTGTACGACGAGGACCCGCGCGCGGACGTGCGCGTGCTCGCCGCTCCGCGCCGGGTGGTGCTGAACGGGCGGGTCGTCGGTTAGCCGAAGCGACCCGTCGGCGTCCCGCGCGCCGAGGTGGCCCGCACCGGCGCGACGGCGGCGGGCGACGGCGACGGGCGGCGGCTCGGCGACCCCGTACGTCGCGGCCGGCACCGCCGCCCGGGATGCCGACGGGCGAGGCGGGCGAGGTACCGGCGGGCGGCGGAGCCCAGGGCGGACCGCGGGGCGTCCGCGCCGGGCTCCCGGGGGAGGGCCGTACGCCTCAGGCCGGTTCCGCCACCGCCCGCCCCAGCGCCCGCAGGAAGCCGTCCGTCGTGGCCCGGTCCCGTACCGCCAGGCGCAGCCACTCCTCGCCCAGCCCCGGGAACGTGTCCCCGCGCCGTACCGCGTACCCGAGGTCGCGCAGCCGGTGGCGTACCGAGGCCGCGTTCGGCAGGCGGACGAGGACGAAGGGGCCCTCGGCGGGCTCGGCGACCCGCAACCCGGCGCCGGCGAACTCCGCCAGCCCGGCGACGAGATGGGCCCGGTCCGCGGCGATGTGGTAGGCGGCGTGGGCGGTCTCCGCCAGCGCCGGTGGTGCCACGCACACCTCGGCCGCCGCCAGCGCGGGCGTGGACACGGGCCACAGCGGCTGGGCGCGCTCCAGACCGGTGACCGTCTCCGGGGCCGCCAGGACGTATCCGATGCGCAGCCCGGCCAGCCCCCACGTCTTGGTGAGGCTGCGCAGGACGACCAGCCCGGGTACGTCCGTGCGCCCGGCCAGCGCCTCCCGCTCGCCCGGCACCGCGTCCATGAAGGCCTCGTCCACGACCAGCGTCCGCCCGGGACGGGCCAGTTCCGCGATCGCGGCCGCCGGGTGCAGCACCGACGTCGGGTTGGTCGGGTTGCCGATCACCACCAGGTCGGCGTCCTCGGGGACGGCCGCCGGGTCCAGCCGGAAGCCGGCCGCCTCCCGCAGCAGCACCCGGTCGACCGTGTGCCCCGCGTCCCGCAACGCCGCCTCCGGCTCCGTGAACTGGGGGTGCACCACGACCGGCCGGCGCACCTTCAGGGCCCGCGCCAGCAGCACGAACGCCTCGGCCGCGCCCGCCGTCAGCAGGACCCGCTCCACCGGCAGCCCGTGCCGCGCCGCCACCGCCGCCCGCGCGGCCCGCCCGTCCGGGTAGGCCGCGAGGGAGCCGAGGGAGGCGGCGACGTGGTCGCGCAGCCAGTCCGGCGGCGTGCCCGCGCGCACGTTCACCGCGAGGTCCACCAGCGCCGAGCCGTCGTCGCGGACCTCGGCGTCCCCGTGGTGCCGCAGGTCGGGGCCCCCGGAACCGGCCCGGGCCCCGGCCTCAGTGTGCATGGGAGTGTGCGTGTCCATGCCCGTGATGGTGCCCGTGGTGGTGATGGCCGTCGTCGTCGGGGTGGAAGTGCGGCTGCTGCGGCAGCCCCACCTTGTCCTCGAACCCGGGCAGCGCGATCCGGTACACGCAACTGTCGCAGTTCATCCGGAGGTCGCCCTTGACGGCCTCCTCGTACCGCTCCCACACCAGGTCGAGCAGCTCCGGCTCCGGACCGATGACGTCGGCCGACCGCACCTCGGTCTCCGGGTGCGCGCCGGCCCACTCCTCGGTCTGGTGCCGGACCCGGTCCGGGAGGATGCCGGTGAACAGGAAGTACGGCAGGACCACGACCCGCCGCGCCCCGAGGCGCACGCACCGGTCCAGGCCGCCCGGCACGTCCGGCTTCGCCAGCGACACGAACGCCGTCTCCACGGCCCCGTACCCGCGCCCCTCCCACAGCAGCCGCGCCGCCTTGAACACCTCCGCGTTGGCGTCCGGGTCCGTCGACCCGCGCCCGACCAGCAGCACGGTCACCTCGGCGGGGTCCCAGGACGGGTCGACCGCCTGAGCCAGCCGCCGCTCCAGCACCCGCAGCAGCGCCGGGTGCGGGCCCAGCGGACGCCCGTACGTGTACGAGATGCCGGGGTGCCGCTCCTTCTCGCGGGACAGCGCCGCCGGGATGTCGCCCTTGGCGTGTCCGGCGGAGACCAGCATCAGCGGCACCGCGGCGAACCGGCGCACGCCGCGCTCGACCAGCTCGGCGACCGCCTCGCCCAGCGGCGGCGGGGACAGCTCGATGAAGCCGCCGGCGACGGGCAGTTCGGGGTGGCGGCGGCCCAGCTCGCGCACGAAGTCGCGGAACGCCTCGGCTCCGGCCTCGTCCCGGGTGCCGTGTCCGGCGATGAGCAGGGCGGGCGGCGGGGTGGTCACGATTTCTCCTCGAAGTGCGAATCGGAGTACGAAGTGGGGTGGTACAGCAGGGCGTTCAGCGCGGCGGCGGCGACCGCCGAACCACCCTTCTCGGACACGTTGCTGACGGCGGGCAGCCCGCTCTCGCGCAGCGCGGCCTTGGACTCGGCCGCGCCGACGAAGCCGACGGGCAGACCGATGACGAGCGCCGGGTCGGCGTCCAGGGTGAGCAGCTCCTCCAGGGCGGTCGGCGCGTTGCCGATCACCCAGAGGGCACCGGGACCGACCTGCTCGTACGCGAGCCGGATCGCGTGTGCCGAACGGGTCAGGCCCGGCCCGGCCACGGCGTCCTTCAGCCGGCAGACGGTCTCCCGCCGGGTGATCCCGGCCGCGACCATCTCGACGTCCACCACGACGGGCGCCCCGGCGTGCAGCGCGGCGTACGCCCGCTCCAGCGCGGCCTCGTCGGTCACGAGGTCGGTGGCGTACTCCAGGTCGGCGGCGGAGTGGATGACCCGCTCCACCACCGCGCGGGTCAGCGGCGGGAAGTGCGAGGTGTCCAGGCGGGCGCGCAGCCGCCGGTAGGACTCCTCCTCGATGGGATGGACGACACGGCTCACTTCGGCTCCTCCTGCCAGCGGTAGCCGCGCGGCGTCACCATGCGCCCGGCGATCTCGCGGGTCGCGGTGTTGCCCACCGTCACGACGGTCATCATGTCGACGGTCGCCGGGTCGAGAGCGGCGAGCGTGGTGAGCCGGCTGGACTCGTCGGCCCGCGACGCGTTGCGCACGACACCCACCGGGGTGGCCGGTGCCCGGTGCTCCGCGAGGATCGCCAGCGCCTTGGGCAGCTGCCAGTCCCGGCCCCGGCTGCGCGGGTTGTAGAACGTCACGACGATGTCCGCCTCGGCCGCCGCCCGCACCCGCCGCTCGATGACCTCCCACGGCGTGTGCAGGTCGGACAGGCTGATCGACACGTGGTCGTGGCCGAGCGGCGCGCCCAGGATCGCCCCGGCCGCCAGCGCCGCCGTCACGCCCGGCACCCCGACCACGTCGATGTCGTCGGAGGCCTCCGCGAGCGCGGGCGATGCCATGGCGTACACCCCGGCGTCCCCGCTGCCGATCAGCGCCACGGCGTGCCCGCGCCGGGCCTCCTCGACCGCGGTCCGGGCCCGCTCCTCCTCGGCGCCGAGCCCCGACTCCAGGACACGCGTGCCGGGCCGCAGCAGGTCGCGGATCTGGTCGACGTACTGGTCGAGGCCGACCAGCACGGACGCCCGCCGCAACTCCGCCTGCGCGCGCGGCGTGACCAGGTCCCGGGCGCCCGGCCCGAGCCCGACCACCGCGAGCCGCCCGCGCCCCGGACGCCGTACGACGGCGCAGGTCGCCATCGCGGGGGTCGCCGCCGACTTGCGCTTGGGCACGAGGAGTTCGCCGCCGCGCACCAGCGCCGCCGCCTCCGCGACCGACGGGGTGCCCACGGCCGCGAGCGGGGCGTCGGAGGGGTTGGGCACCTCGATGCCCGCCAGCTCGTCGGCGGCGTACGTCACCAGGGGCACGCCCAGCCGCTCGGCGGCGCCCACGATCCCGGGCTCCTCGGCCTTGGCGTCCACGGTGGCCAGCTCGGCGACCGACGCGGCGGACAGCCCGGCGTCCCGCAGGGCCTCCTCCACCAGCCCGAGCACCTCGTCGACCGGCGCCCCCCTGGACGCGCCGACGCCGACGACCAGGGACGGCGGACGCAGGACGGCCTCGCGCCCGGCCCGCTCCACCAGACGGTCCGTCAGCCGGATCGTGTACGCCCCGTCCTCGGCGACCGGCAGCGGCGGCAGCGGCCAGGCCACCTCCGACCGCAGCGCGACCGGCTCGCCGTCCAGCAGGGCCCGCGAGACCCCGGCGACATCGCCCTCCACGGGCAGCCCGAGGGTGTCCAGGCCGGGCAGGCCCACGGCGTCCGTCGCCGTCGTCACCACCGGCTCGGCGCCCAGCACCGCACCGACCGCGCGGGCGAGTTCGTTGGCGCCGCCCCCGTGGCCGCCGACCAGCGACACGGCGAACCGCCCGCCCTCGTCGACGCACACCACACCGGCGTCGGTCCGCTTGTCGTCCAGCAGCGGCGCCACGAGCCGGACCACGGCCCCCGTGGCCAGGAAGCACACGAGCTGCTCGCACTCGGCGAACGCGGTCCGCACGGCGTCCGCGACGGGACCCCCGTACACGCGCGTGCGGTCCGGCCACGCCGCGGCCAGCCGGTCCCGCGCCGCAGCTCCCGCCGAGGTGGCGGAAATGAGGCCGATCAAGGGGCAACTCCTTCGGTACGGCTGTGCGGCCTCACGCCCCACAGCAGGAAGACGGGATTGGTCGCCGCGAGCCGGGTCACGTCCCCCGGCAGCGGCGCGAGCCGGGACGACTGCAGCAGCACCCCGTCGCACTCCAGCCCGGCGTCGAGCAGGGCCCGGCGGGCCGCCGGCACCCGGTCCAGCGCGGCCATGGCGACGACCACGGTCCGCCGCGCCCGTCGCGCGCACCGCGCGACGATCGCGGGCAGTTCGCGCCCGCCACCGCCGACGAACACGGCGTCCGGGTCGTCGTCCAGGCCGGACAGCGCCGCGGGCGCCGCCCCCTGCACCACCCGGACGTCGACGCCGTGCGCGGCGGCGTTGGCGCGGACGCGATCGACACCGTCCGGCGTCTTCTCGACGGCGGTGACGGCGGCGCCGAGCCGCGCGCACTCCACGGCGACGGAACCGGAGCCCGCGCCGACGTCCCAGACCAGGTCGCCGGGGCGGGGCCCGAGCCGGGCCAGCGCCAGCGCCCGCACCTCGAACTTCGTGATCATCGAGTCGCGGTGCGCGAACTCGGCCTCGTCCAGCGCCCACCCGGCGGGACCCGGCCGAGGCCCGGCGACCGTCCGTACCGGGGCCGGCGCCCGTGCCTCGTCCAGGCACAGCACCACGCTCACCGCCGTCCCCCAGTCACGGACGGCGGCCTCGGCGGGAGTCACCCGCTCCACGCGCTCCTCGGCGGAGCCCAGCGCGGAGGCGACGACGAGGACCCGCGGGTCGTCCCGCAGCGCGGCGCCGAGTTCCGCCGGGCCGGCCCCGGGCCCCGTCAGCACGGCGACCTTCGGGTGGGCCCGGCACAGGTTCACCGCCGTCCGCGGGTCCCGCCCGTGCGCGCTGGCCACCACCGCGTCGTCCCACGGCAGCCCGGCCCGCGCGAACGCGGCGGCGACGGAGGAGACACCGGGCCGCACGTCCAGCCGCTCCGGCCCGAACCGCTCGGCCAGCACCCGCACGATCCCGAAGAACCCCGGGTCACCGGAGGCCAGCACGACCACCCGCCGCCCCTTCGCGACGTACTCCGCGACCGTGTCGAGGGCGGGCGCGAGCGCCCCGAGCACGACCCGCTCGGCACCGTCCGGCAGCCGTACGGCGTCCAGGTGGCGCCGCCCGCCGACGACCAGCTCCGCACCGGCGGCGACGTCCTCGCCGGGCGGCGCGCCGGCCCCCATCCCCACCACGGTGATCACGTGCTCGCACCCCGGGTGCGCAGCTCCCGGCGCGCCTGGGGGTCGGCCTTGCGGTAGCCGTGGAAGTGCCCCGGGTGGTACAGGTGCGAGCGGGTGCCGTGCGCGTCGAGGGCCGGGCCGACCAGGAACAGGGTGTGCTTCCAGAGCTTGTGCTCCTTGACCGTCTCCTCCAGCGTGCCGATCGTGCACCGCACGACCAGCTCCTCCGGCCAGGTGGCCTGGTACGCGACGACGACCGGCGTCTCGGTCGGATAGCCGCCCTCCAGCAGCTCCCGCACCAGCTGGCCGCTGCGGGCCGCCGACAGAAAGATCGCCATGGTGGTGCCGTGCTTCGCGAACTCGCGGACCTCCTCCCCGGGCGGCATCGGCGTCTTGCCGCCGCCGAGCCGGGTCAGGACGACGGACTGCGCGACCTCCGGGATGGTCAGCTCCCGCTGCGCGAGCGCGGCGACCGCGGAGAAGGCGGAGACGCCGGGCACGATCTCGGTCGCGATACCGATCTCCGCGCACCGGTCGAGCTGTTCCTGCGTACCGCCCCACAGGGCCGGGTCGCCGGAGTGGATGCGGGCCACCCGCAGCCCCTGCTGACGCGCCCGCCGGTAGACGGCCACGACGTCCTCCAGCGACATCGTCGCCGAGTCCAGGACCTCCGCGTCCCCCCGCGCGTGCTGGAGGACCTCCGCCTGGACCAGGCTCGCCGCCCAGATCACGACGTCGGCCTCGGCGATGGCACGCGCGGCGCGGAACGTCAGCAGGTCGGCGGCGCCGGGACCGGCACCGACGAAGGTCACCTTGCCGACGGGGTCCTCGGCCGCGGCTGCCGTGGCGGCCGGAGAAACCTCGGGAGCCGCAGGAGCCGAGGGAACTGCGGAAGTCACGGAGGCTTCGGGAGTCACGGAGGCTTCGGGAGTCACGGGAGCCTCGGGAACTGCGGGAGCCCCGGAAGTCACGGAAGCCGTGGAAGTCACGGAGGCTTCGGGAGTCACGGAAGCCTCGGGAGCCGCGGAAGCCTCGGGAGCCATGGGAATCGGTCCTCTCCTACGCATATTTACTGCGGTTGCTGCTGTGGTGCGCACGGATACGCGCTCTGATCGGATAGCAAGGGCCCATGGCGGTCTTCGTAGCGCTCGGCGCGTTCCTGATGACGCTGGCCGGCGGCTGGACGGCACAGCGCGTGACCGACCGGCGCCACCTGGTCCTGGGCCTGGCCGGCGGCCTGATACTGGGCGTGGTCGGCCTCGACCTGCTGCCGGAGGCGCTGGAAGCGGCGGGCGGCGAGGTGTTCGGCGTGCCCGAGGCACTGCTGCTCTTCGTCGCCGGATTCCTGCTCGCGCACCTCGTGGAACGCCTGCTGGCCGCCCGCCGCGCCGCGCACGGCGCCGACGAACACGGACAGCGCTCGCCCCAGGTGGGCCTGACGGCCGCCGCCGCGATGGTCGGCCACAGCGCGATGGACGGCGTGGCGATCGGCGCGGCCTTCCAGGTCGGCGGCGGAATGGGCGCGGCGGTCGCGATGGCCGTGATCGCCCACGACTTCGCGGACGGCTTCAACACCTACACGCTGACCAGCCTGTACGGGAACGCCCGCCGCCGCGCGATCGCGATGCTGGTCGCCGACGCCCTGGCACCCGTGGCCGGGGCCGCCTCCACCCTGCTCTTCACGATCCCGGAAGGGGCGCTCGGCGCGTATCTCGGCCTCTTCGGCGGCGTACTGCTCTACCTCGCCGCCGCCGAGATCCTCCCCGAGGCCCATCACGAGCACCCCGCCCGCCCGACCCTGCTGTGCACGGTCGCCGGCGCGGCGTTCATCTGGCTGGTGGTGGGCATCGCCGAGTGAGCGGCGGCCCCCCGGACGGACGGTCACAGTTTCCCGCCCCGCCCGCCCTCGCGCCGGGCGGGCGCGATGAGCGTCGACAGATAGGGCAGCGGAGCCCCGTCCAGGTCCGCCGCCGCCCGCAGGGACTCCTCCGGCAGCCCCAGCGCCGACCCCCACACGGCGTCGTCCAGCCGCCCGGTCTCCCGCAGCGCCTCGGCGACCTCGGCGGCCTGCCGGCCGAACTTGTAGGCGACGACCGTGCCGGGCCCGTTCAACGCGTCCTTGAGCACGGCGGACCCCGCGGTGACCGGCACCAGGGTCAGCGGCTCGGTGCCCTCCGTCAGCACGGCACCCGACCGCGCCGCGAGGTCCTGCATGGCGGTGATGCCGGGCACGGTCTCCACGACGGTGCCCGGCACGAGGCCGCCGACGGTCTGCGCGAGATAGGTGAAGGTCGAGTACACGTTGGGGTCGCCGATGGTGGCGAAGGCGACGCGGCCGTGCTCCCGCAGCAGCCCGGCCACCCGCTCCCCGGCCGCGTCCCAGGCCGCCTCGCGCCGCGCCCGGTCGGTGCGCTCGTTGAGCGCGAACACGACCCGTACGACCTTCTCGCCGCCCACGTAGTGCAGCACGGTGGCCTCGGCCCGCCCCCGCTCTCCCGTGTCCATCACGGGTACGACGACGACGTCGGCGGCCCGCAGCGCGTTGACCCCCTTGACGGTCACCAGCTCCGGATCCCCGGGCCCGACTCCCACACCGATCAGCCTGCTGCTCATGACGTCCGGCACCTCTCCACGAACCGACGGGCGACACCGGGCTCGGACGCCCAGTGCGTGTGCAGATAGCTCGCGTGCACACCGCGCTCCACAAATCCCTCGACGCGCCGCTCGGGCGCCCGCATCCCCCACGCCGGCGCCGCCCCGGCCCCCGG
This sequence comes from Streptomyces sp. WG7, assembly GCF_049975785.1. NCBI lineage: Bacteria > Bacillati > Actinomycetota > Actinomycetes > Kitasatosporales > Streptomycetaceae > Streptomyces > Streptomyces sp. WG7. The sequence continues at coordinate 69,023 of NZ_JBNGGE010000014.1, read as the reverse complement.
CTCCACGACCGTCCGGTGGAACTCGTGCCCCCGCATCCGCGTCCCCGCGACGGCCAGCGCGCTGCCGGACACGGCGACGGCGTCCCGGTAGCCCAGCGTCAGCCGCTCCGACATCCGCGCGGACGCGTCCAGCACCCCGCACATGGGCAGCCCGTCCAGCTCCCGGCACAGGTACAGCAGCCCGGCGCACTCGGCGGCGACCGGCGCACCGCTCAGCGCCAGCTCGGCGACGGACTTCCGCAGCCCTTCGTTGGCGGACAGCTCCGAGGCGTACACCTCGGGGAACCCGCCCCCGATCACCAGCCCCCGGGTCCCCTCGGGCAGCTCCTCGTCCCGCAACGGATCGAAGACGACGACCTCGGCCCCGGCGGCGGCGAGCAGCTCGGCGTGCTCGGCGTACGAGAACGTGAACGCCGCCCCGCCGGCCAGGGCGACCACCGGCGCGTGCGGGGGTTCCCCCACCGGGGGAGCCGCGGGGAGCACCGCGGAGAGCACCTCACCCGCGTCCCAAGCCGCGCAGGAGAGCGGCCCGGCGCCGCGCGCCAGCGCGACCAGCGCCTCCAGGTCGCACCCGTCGGCGACCTGCGCGGCCATCGCGGCCACGGCCTCGACCGCCTGCGGACCCCGCTCGGCGACCGGTACCAGTCCCAGGTGCCGCGACGGCGTCTCGACCTGAGCGGCCCGCCGCAGGACCCCGAGCACCGGCACCCCTGCCGACTCCAGCGCCTCCCGCAGCAGCACCTCGTGCCGGTCCGACCCGACCTTGTTGAGGATCACGCCCCCGACCCGCACCTCCGGGTCCCAGGACGCGAACCCGTGCACCAGCGCCGCCACCGACCGCGACTGCGACGACGCGTCGACGACGAGTACGACCGGCGCCCGCAGCAGCTTGGCGGCCTGGGCGGTGGACGCCAGCTCGCCTTCGCCGGCGGCCCCGTCGTACAGCCCCATCACGCCCTCGACGACGGCGATGTCGCAGCCGTGCGCCCCGTGCAGGAACAGCGGCCCGACCAGCTCGGGCCCGCACAGGTAGGCGTCCAGGTTCCGCCCCGTCCGCCCGGTGGCGAGCGCGTGGTAGCCGGGGTCGATGTAGTCGGGGCCGACCTTGTGCGGGGACACGGCGAACCCGCGCGCGGCGAGCGCGGCCATCAGCCCGGTGGCGACGGTGGTCTTGCCGCTGCCCGAGGAGGGAGCGGCGACGACCAGCCGGGGCACGGACGCGGCCGGTGCGGAGGGCGAGGCCGGCGAGGTCACCACTCGATGCCCCTCTGCCCCTTCTGCCCCGCGTCCATCGGATGCTTGACCTTGGACATGTCGGTGACGAGGTCGGCGAACTCCACCAGCTTCTCCGGCGCGTTCCGCCCGGTGATCACGACGTGCTGGGTCCCGGGCCGCTCCCGCAGCACGGACACGACCTCGTCGGTGTCGATCCACCCCCAGTGCATCGGGTAGGCGAACTCGTCCAGCACGTACAGCTTGTACGTCTCGGCGGCCAGGTCGCGCTTGACCTGCTCCCAGCCCTCCCGGGCCTTCTCCTCGTTGTCCATCTGGGCGTCCCGCTGGACCCAGGACCAGCCCTCGCCCATCTTGTGCCAGTCGACGGACCCGCCCTCACCACTGGCGCCCAGCACCCGCAGCGCGTTCTCCTCGCCGACCTTCCACTTCGCCGACTTGACGAACTGGAACACCCCGATCGGCCACCCCTGGTTCCACGCCCGCAGCGCCAGCCCGAAGGCGGCGGTGGACTTGCCCTTGCCGATGCCCGTGTGCACGACGACCAGCGGACGATTACGGCGCTGACGGGTCGTCAGACCGTCGTCCGGTACGACATTCGGCTGTCCCTTCGGCACTACGCGGCCCTCCTCGTTCCCTGCACGTCCCTGACCAGCCCGGCGATCGAATCCGCCCGCAGCTCGTCCAGCGTCACCGCCGTACCGCCCAGCTCACCCGCGAGCCGCCCGGCCAGCCCGAGCCGCACCGGCCCCGACTCGCAGTCCACGACGACGGAGGCGGTGCCCTCGGCGGCGAACAGCCGTGCGGCCCGCCCGGCCAGGGCGACCGGCTCAGGGCCGCCGGTGGCCCGGCCGTCGGTCACCACGACTACCAGCGCCCGCCGCGCGGGATCCCGCAAGCGCTCCACCCGCAGCACCTCATGGGCGCGCAGCAGCCCGGCCGCCAGCGGCGTCCGCCCGCCCGTCGGCAGAGACTCCAGCCGGACCGCCGCCGCGTCCACCGACGAGGTCGGCGGCAGCGCGACCTCGGCGGCCGAACCCCGGAAGGTCACCAGCCCCACCTTGTCCCGCCGCTGGTAGGCATCCAGCAGCAGCGACACCACGGCACCCTTCACGGCGCTCATCCGCTGCCGCGCGGCCATCGACCCGGAGGCGTCGACCACGAACAGCACGAGGTTGCCCTCACGCCCCTCACGGGTCGCCTGCCGCAGATCGTCCCGCCGCACCACCAGCCCCGGGCCGCTGCGCCCCCGCGCCCGCTGGTGCGGCGCCGCCGCCTGCACGGTCGCGGCCAGGTGCAGCTTGGTCAGCGCCCCCCGGGGCCGCCGGGCCCCGGTCGTCCGCCCGTGCTCGGTCCGCGCCCGGGACCGCCGCCCGGCGGCCCCCTCGCCGAGCCCCGGCACGCTCAGCACCTTGGTGCGGAACGGCTCGGCGGCACGCGCGGGCGACTGCTCACCGGCCCCGGACCCGGAAGGCTGCGGCTCCCCGCCCTCCCCGGCCTCGGGCCGCGCGGCGGCGTCGCCGTCACCGGCCGGGGCGTCGTCGGGCTCCGGCTGACCACCCGGCCCACCGGGACCGTCGGGGCCCGGGTCGGGATCGTCGTCCCCGCCACCGTCCCCGTCCTGCCCGCCGAACTCCTCCAGCGTCTCGTCGAGCTTGTCCTCGTCGAGGCCCGGCGCGTCGAACGGGTTGCGCCGCCGCCGGTGCGGCAGCGCCAGCAGCGCGGCCTGCCGCACATCCTCCGCGAGTACGTCCGTCCGCCCGGCCCAGGCCGCCAGCGCGGTGGCCGTCCGCGCCATCACGATGTCGGCGCGCATGCCGTCCACCTCGAAGGCGGCACAGGTCGCCGCGATCTGCCGCAGCGCCCCGTCCCCGAGCCGCACCGACGGCAGCAGCGCCCGCGCCGCCACGATCCGCGCCCGTACGGCGGTTTCCTCGTCGGCCCAGCGCGCGGCGAAACCGGCAGGGTCGTCGTCGTACGCGAGCCGGCGCCGTACGACCTCGACGCGTTGGTCGGGCTCGCGCGAGGCGGCGACCTCCACGGTCAGCCCGAACCGGTCGAGGAGCTGCGGCCGCAGCTCGCCCTCCTCGGGGTTCATGGTGCCGACGAGCAGGAACTTCGAGGCGTGCCGCACCGACACACCCTCGCGCTCCACGTACGAGGCACCCATCGCCGCCGCGTCGAGGAGCAGGTCCACCAAGTGGTCGTGGAGGAGGTTGACCTCGTCGACGTAGAGGATGCCGCGGTGCGCGTCGGCCAGCAGGCCCGGCTCGAAGGCCTTCACGCCCTCCGCGAGGGCCCGCTCGATGTCGAGGGCGCCCACCAGCCGGTCCTCGGAGGCACCGACGGGCAGCTCGACCATCCGGGCCGGCCGGGAGCCCGAGGCCCCCGGCTCGTGCGGTCCGTCCGGGCAGCTGGGGTCGGGGGAGTGCGGGTCGCAGGAGAACCGGCACCCGGAGACGACGTCCACCTCCGGCATCAGCGCCGACAGCGCGCGCACCGCCGTGGACTTGGCGGTGCCCTTCTCGCCGCGCACCAGCACGCCGCCGACCGCCGGGGAGACGGCGTTCAGCAGCAGCGCGAGCCGCAGGTCGTCCTGACCCACGACGGCCGTGAACGGGAACGGGGTACTCACTTCTCGTCGCCCTCCAAGTCGCCCTCGAGCTCCAGATAGGTGGCGCGCAGCCGCTCCAGGGTCTCCGCGTCCGGTTCGGCCCACAGACCGCGGTCGGCCGCCTCCAGCAGCCGCTCCGTGATGCCCCGCAGCGCCCACGGGTTGGACTTCTTCATGAAGTCCCGGTTCTCCGCGTCGAAGACGTACTCGGCGCTGAGCTTCTCGTACATCCAGTCGTCCACGACCCCGGCCGTGGCGTCGTACCCGAAGAGGTAGTCGACGGTCGCCGCCATCTCGAAAGCACCCTTGTAGCCGTGCCGGCGCATCGCCGCCATCCAGCGCGGGTTGACCACGCGGGCCCGGAAGACCCGGTGCGTCTCCTCGCCCAGCGTCCGAGTCTTCACCTGGTCCGGGGTCGCCGAGTCACCGACGTACGCCTCCGGACTCGTCCCCGTCAGGTGCCGCACCATGGCGACCATGCCGCCGTGGTACTGGAAGTAGTCGTCGGCGTCGACGAGGTCGTGCTCGCGGGTGTCCACGTTCTTCGCGGCGACCGCGATCCGCCGGAACGCCGTCTCCATGTCCCCGCGCGCCGCCCGCCCGTCGAGCCCACGCCCGTAGGCGTAGCCGCCCCACACCGCGTACACCTCGGCGAGGTCCGCGTCGCTTCTCCAGTTGCGGGCGTCGATCAGCGGCAGCAGGCCGGCGCCGTACGCGCCCGGCTTGGAACCGAAGATGCGGGCCGTCGCCCGGCGCCGGTCGCCGTGCTCGGCGGTGTCCGCGTCGGCGTGGGCGCGCACGTAGTTCTGGTCGGCGGGTTCGTCCAGCTCCGCCACCGCCCGCACCGCATCGTCGATCAGCCCCACGACGTGCGGGAACGCGTCGCGGAAGAAGCCCGAGATGCGCACCGTGACGTCGACGCGCGGCCGGCCCAGCTCCGCCGGGGGCACGATCTCGAAGCCGGTGACCCGGCGCGAAGCGTCGTCCCACACCGGACGGCAGCCCAGCAGCGCCAGGATCTCCGCGATGTCGTCGCCCTGGGTGCGCATCGCGGACGTGCCCCACACCGTGAGGCCGACGGACTTCGGGTATTCGCCGGTGTCGCTCAGATAGCGCTGGATCAGCGAGTCCGCGAGGGACTGGCCGACCTCCCAGCTCAGCCGGGAAGGGATCGCCTTCGGGTCGACGGAGTAGAAGTTCCGGCCGGTCGGCAGGACGTTGACCAGCCCGCGGGTCGGGGAGCCCGACGGGCCCGCCGGGACGTAACCGCCGTCCAGGGCACGCAGGATGTGCCCGATCTCGTCCGTCGTCCGGGCCAGCCGCGGCACGACCTCCGTGCAGGCGAACTCCAGCACGGCCACCGCGTCGGGGAGTTCGGCGCCGCCCAGCACCTCGCGCACCAGGGCCGGTACGGCCGCGGTGTCCCACGCACGGGACTCCATCCCCTCCGCGAACCGCCGGCACAGCTGCTCCAGCAGGTCGACCGCGTCGGCGGCGCTGCGGGAAGGCCCGTCGACCAGGTCCGTCAGCTCCACCGGCACCTTCACCGGCGCGCCCGGCTCCGCCAGCAGCTCCTTCTCCACCAGCCCGAAGTGCTCGGCCAGCGACGCCCGCAGCCCCGGCAGCGCGTTCGCCTGCCCGCCCCACACCTGCGAGGCGCGCAGCACGGCCAGCACGAGGTTGACGCGTGGCTCACCGACCGGGCCGCCGCCGAGGATGTGCAGGCCGTCGCGGATCTGCACGTCCTTGATCTCGCACAGATAGCCGTCGATGTGCATGACGAACTCGTCGAACGCGTCGTCGTCCGGCTGGTCGTCCACGTGCAGGTCGTGATGGAGCTCGGCCGCCTTGACCAGCGTCCAGATCTGCGCGCGGACCGCCGGTGCCTTCACCGGGTCCAGGTCGGAGACGAGCGCGTACTCGTCCAGCAGCTGCTCCAGCTTGGCGAGGTCGCCGTAGGTGTCGGCACGCGCCATCGGCGGGACCAGGTGGTCGACGACCGTGGCGTGTCCGCGTCGCTTGGCCTGGGTGCCCTCGCCGGGGTCGTTGACGATGAACGGGTAGATCAGCGGCAGGTCGCCCAGGACCGCGTCGGGCGCGCACCCGGCGCTCAGCCCGAGGCCCTTGCCGGGCAGCCACTCCATCGTGCCGTGCTTGCCCATGTGCACGATCGCGTCGGCGCCGAAACTGTTGTCCAGCCAGCGGTACGCGGCCATGTAGTGGTGCGACGGCGGCATGTCGGGGTCGTGGTAGATCGCGATCGGGTTCTCGCCGAAGCCGCGCGGCGGCTGGATCATGACGACGACGTTCCCGAACTGGAGCGACGCGAGCACGATGTCGTCCCCGTCGACGTACAGCGAGCCGGGCGGCTCGCCCCACGCCTCCCGCATGGCTCCCTTGAGGTCCGGGTCGAGCTTCTCGAACCACGCCCGGTAGTCGGCGAGCGGCACCCGCGCGGGCGCGGCGGCCAGCTGGTCCTCCGTCAGCCACTCGACGTCGTGGCCGCCCGCCTCGATGAGCCGGTGGATCAGCTCGTCGCCGCCGGACGGGTAGTCGGTGAGGGAGTACCCCGCGTCCCGCAGCGCGTCCAGGACCCGCACCGCCGACGCCGGGGTGTCGAGACCGACCGCGTTGCCGACGCGGGAGTGCTTGGTCGGGTACGCGGTGAAGACGAGCGCGAGCTTCTTCTCGGCGTTCGCCTTGTGCTTCAGGGCCGCGTGCCGTACGGCGATCCCGGCGACCCGGCCGGCCCGCTCGGGGTCGGCGACGTACACCGGCACCTCGTCCGGCCCCTGCTCCTTGAAGGAGAACGGCACCGTGACCAGGCGCCCGTCGAACTCCGGGATGGCGACCTGCATCGCCGCGTCCATGGGGGAGAGGGCGGCGTCGGACGCCTCCCACGCGGCGCGCGACGAGGTCAGGCAGAGCCCTTGCAGCACCGGGACGTTCAGGTCGGCCAGCGCGCCGATGTCCCAGGCCTCCTCGTCGCCGCCCGCCGACGCCTGCGAGGCGTGCGTGCCGCCCGCCGCGAGGACGGTGGCGACCAGGGCGTCGGCCCGGCCCAGCAGCTCGTACAGCCCGGCGTCCGCGCCGCGCAGCGAACCGCAGTACACGGGCAGCGCGTTGGCGCCGTGCGCCTCGATCGCGTCGCACAGCGTGTCGACGAAGGCGGTGTTGCCGCTCAGCTGGTGGGCGCGGTAGAAGAGCACGCCGACCGTCGGGCGGCCCTCGGTGAACGCCCGCTCGCCGTGGAGGCCGTACTCCGGCATCTTCTCCGGCTCGTCGAAGCCCTCGCCGGTCAGCAGCACCGTGTCCGACAGGAAGCGCGCCAGCTGCGTGAGGTTGGCGGGGCCGCCCTCGACGAGGTAGCGCAGCGCCTCCGCCACGACCCCGGCCGGCACCGACGACTCCGCCATGAGCTCCGCGTCCGGCACGCTCTCGCCGCCGAGCAGGACGGTCGGCACACCGGCGGCCTTCAGCGCGGCGAGCCCGTCCTCCCAGGCGCGCTTGCCGCCGAGCAGGCGCACGACGGCGACGTCCGCGCCCTCGACGAGTCCCGGCAGCTCCTCCGTCACGTCGACCCGGGTCGGGTTGCCGATGCGGTAGGCGGCGTCCGACGCTCGGGCCGCCAGCAGGTCCGTGTCGGCGGTGGACAACAACAACACTGTGCTCATGCGGGCGCTCCTGGTGGAATGAAGGGCAGTCCTCGGGGCGCGCCGGACTCGATGAGCCGCCACAGCGCGTCCGTGTCCGCGTGCTGGTCGATGAGGTCGCCTAGCCGGTCGAGCTGCTCCTCGCGCAGCGCGGCGAACGAGGTGTCGGGAGCCGGCACGAAGCGGCGGCCCGCGGCGGCGGCCACCTCGCGCAGGAACGCCCGCCGGAAGCCGTCCGACTCCAGCGAGCCGTGCCAGTGCGTGCCCCAGGTCTGGCCGACCCGGCAGCCGTCCAAGAAGGGCTCGCCCCCGGTCACTTCGGCGACCCCGTGGTGGATCTCGTACCCCTCGACGTGTTCGCCGAGGGCCTCGCCCACCGGCCGCGTGAGGGTCTTTTCGCGCGCGAACCGCACGCGCACGGGCAGCAGTCCGAGCCCGTCCACGTGCCCGGCGCGGGACTCGACGTCGTCCTCGATGTGCTCGCCGAGCAGTTGGAAACCGCCGCAGATGCCGAGCACGGGCCGCCGCTCGGCCACCCGGCGCGCGATGGCGTCCGCGAGCCCCCGCTCCCGCAGCCACTCCAGCGCCCGGACCGTCCCCCGCGTCCCCGGCACGATGACGAGATCCGCGTCGGCCAGCTCCTCCGGCCGGTCCGCGAAGCGCACCACGACGCCCGGCTCGGCGGCGAGCGCGTCGACGTCGGTGAAGTTGGACATCAGCGGGACCGCGCAGACGGCGACCCGCAGCACGTCCTCGCCGACGGGCGGCGCGACGGCCGACTCCCGCACCGTCCCCCGCAGCGAGACGCGCAGCCCGTCCTCCTCGTCGATGCCGAGCCCGTGCCGGAAGGGCAGCACGCCGTACGTCCGCCGCCCGGTCAGGCCGTGCAGCATGTTCAGGCCGGGTTCCAGCAGGGACACGTCGCCGCGGAACTTGTTGACGAGGAACCCGGCGACCAGCGCCTGGTCCTCGGGCGCCAGCAGCGCCACCGTGCCGAAGAAGGACGCGAAGACGCCCCCGCGGTCGATGTCGCCGACGACGAGCACGGGGAACCCGGCGCCCCGGGCGATCCCCATGTTCACGATGTCGGTCCGGCGCAGGTTGATCTCGGCCGGACTGCCCGCCCCCTCGCAGATCACCGCGTCGTACGTGTCCCGCAGTTCGGCCAGACAGTCCAGCACGGTGCCGAGCAGCCGCTGCTGCCGCCCGCCGTGGTAGCCGCGGGCGCTCATCTCGCCGACCGGCTTGCCGAGCAGCACGACCTGGCTGCTCTGCTCGCCGCCCGGCTTGAGCAGCACCGGGTTCATCAGCGCGGTCGGCTCCACGCGGCACGCCTGGGCCTGCATGGCCTGCGCCCGCCCGATCTCGGCGCCCTCGCGGGTGACGAAGGAGTTCAGCGACATGTTCTGCGCCTTGAAGGGCGCGACCTTGACGCCCTGACGCACCAGCCAGCGGCAGATCCCGGCGGTGACGACGCTCTTGCCGGCGTCGGAGGTGGTGCCGGCGACGAGGAGGCCACCGCTCATGAGTCACGTCCCTTCGTGAGTGCCCGGCGGCCGAGCAGCCGCGCGCCCGCGCACACGCCGAGCGCCAGCCAGCCCACGCGCCGGGAGAGCCGTACGGCCCGGTCGATGTCGCCGGAACCGGCCCGGACGGCGCGTCCCGCCGCCCCGTTGAGGACGGGCCGGTGCTCGACGCGCCCCCCGTAGGAGAGCGTCCCGCCGAGCCGCACGCCCAGGGCGCCCGCGAAGGAGGCCTCCACGGGACCGGCGTTGGGGCTCGGGTGCTGTGCGGCGTCGGCGCGCCAGGCCCGTACGGCGCCCCGCGGATCGCCGCCGGCCACGGTGGCCAGGACGGCGGTCAGCCGGGCGCCGGGCCAGCCCGCGAGGTCGTCGAGCCGGGCCGAGGCCCAGCCGTAGCGGCGATACCGGGGCGACTTGTGGCCGACCATCGCGTCCAGGGTGTTCACGGCCCGGAAGCCGGCCAGCCCCGGCACTCCGGCCACGGCGCCCCACACCAGGGCGCCCACCACCGCGTCCGAGGTGTTCTCGGCGACGGACTCCACGACGGCCCGGGCAATCCCGTCGGCGTCCAGCGCCTGCGGGTCCCGCCCGCACAGGTGCGGCAGCCGCGCGCGGGCCGCCTCGACGTCGCCGGCCTCCAGGGCACGGCCGATGGCGCTCGCCTCGCGGGCGAGCGAGGTCCCGCCGACCACCGACCAGGTGGCGGCGGCGGTCAGCGCGACGGAGGCGGCGGGGGAGCGGCGTACGGCGCGGGTGGCGGCCAGCCCGAGGGCGGCGGCGCCACCGGCGCACACGGCGGTGTGCAGCGCGCCCCACCCGCGGTGGTCACGCCACAGCACCCGTTCCACGGCACCGGCGGCACGGCCGAACGCGGCGACCGGGTGTCCGCGGCGCGGATCGCCGAGGAGGAGGTCACCGAGGAGGCCGGCGGCGGCGCCGTACGCGAAGACGCGTTCGGCACGCACGGGGCTCAGCCGGTCACACGGTCAGGGAGGAACCTGGTACTGAACGTCGATCGGCAGCCGAGCATGGCGGTATGTCCTCACTCAGGGTGTCCGCGCCCTGGTTCGAAGAGACCGGCGGTGAGAGTTCCTGGCTCCCGGGGATCCTTCCCCGGTCACAGTGGCGGGACCGCGCCGGATTCGCACCGGGCTTCCTCTCCTGCCGCCGTATTGGCTCCGGCAGTCCACCACGGCCCGCGAACACCAGTCAACCTGGCGTTGACCTGCGGCGGGGGAGTGTGCGAAGGCCCACACGCGGGCGGTGTGCGCCGGCACGAGAAGAAGGCGGGGCGCGGGACGGTCGGAGTCCGTCCCGCGCCCCGCCTCAGGGGTCTGCGCGGAGGGTCGGGCGGCGTTCGTCGCCGTACGACCCTCGGGGGCCGGGCGGCCTTCGTGGGCCGGGCGACGATCGGCGTGGGTCAGGCGACGATCAGATAGATCCCGTACGCCACCGCCGCCGCGCAGGCCGCGAAGCACGCGTACGCGCCGGTGACCGCGAGGGTCGCGGAGCCGCCCTGCGCGGCGGCCCGCTCCTGGCGGGAGAGGCCGGTGATGCCGAGGGTGAACAGGCCCACCAGGACCACGGTGGCCACGAGGCTGACCCCGAAGACGGAGCCGAGAGCTGCCCAGTCGATGCTCATGGAGGTTCGCTTCCTTCGTACCCGGGGCGCGGGCTCAGACGGTGGTGGTGGCCGACGGGGCCTTGGAGTCGGACGCGGAGGCCGGGACGGTGCCCGCCAGGTCCTCGGTGACGCCCGCCGGGGGCGGGGACACGGCGGCCATCGCCGTGGTCACCACACCGGACGGCTCGGCCTCGTCGACGACGTTGGTGTGGTCGACGACCTCGCGCCGGGAGACCTTCCAGATGGCGGCGCTGGAGACGACCAGGAAGACGGCGACGAGCGCGGTGCCCCAGTCGCCCAGGCCGCAGACCCACTCGGCGATCGCGGCGACCAGGGCCGCGGCCGGCAGGGTCAGACCCCAGGCGACGAACATCCGGGTGGCCGTGGACCAGCGCACCACGCCGCCCTTGCGGCCGAGGCCCGCGCCCATCACCGCGCCGGAGACCGAGTGGGTGGTGGAGAGGGAGAAGCCGAGGTGGGAGGAGGCCAGGATGACCGTGGCGGCACTGGTCTGGGCGGCGAAGCCCTGCTGCGGCTGCAGGTCGGTCAGGCCCTTGCCCATGGTGCGGATGATGCGCCAGCCGCCGAGGTAGGTGCCGAGCGCGATGGCGACGCCCGCGGAGAGGATGACCCACAGGGGCGGGTCGGAGTCGGGGGCGAGGGAGCCGCCGGCGACCAGGGCCAGGGTGATGATGCCCATCGTCTTCTGCGCGTCGTTGGTGCCGTGCGCCAGCGAGACCAGCCCGGCGGAGGCGATCTGCCCGGCGCGGTAGCCCTTCGAGGCGGCCTTGCCGTCGGCCTTGCGGCCGAGCTTGTACGTCAGCCGCGCGCCGAGCAGCGCCGCGACTCCCGCGACGATCGGGGCGGCGATCGCCGGGATCAGCACCTTGGTGACGAGCGCGTCGCCGTTCACCGCGCCGACGCCCGCCGAGGCGACCGCGGCACCGATCAGGCCGCCCATGAGGGCGTGCGAGGAGCTGGACGGGAGTCCGACCAGCCAGGTCAGCAGGTTCCAGAGGATCGCGCCGACCAGGGCGGCGAAGATGACCTCGGGACGGATGCCGGTCTCGTCGACGAGACCCTTGGAGATCGTGTTGGCGACCTCCACCGAGAGGAAGGCGCCGACAAGGTTGAGGACGGCGGACATCGCCACCGCCACCTTGGGCTTGAGCGCACCGGTCGAAATGGTCGTTGCCATCGCGTTCGCGGTGTCGTGGAAACCGTTCGTGAAATCGAACGCGAGTGCGGTTACCACCACAATCGCGAGGATCAGCGAGAAGCTTTCCATTTACCCAGGCAATCGTTCGAGGTCATTGGCTGGACGAACGTAGGTAACCAGAGTGAACGGAAGATGAACTGGGCTGGGCGTCACGGTGACCGGAACCGGCGCTACCGCCTCCCTCTGTGTGTCCGGCCCGATGCTCTCCGGAGACGTGCCTGGCAGGATCGCCGCGAGGCCGGCCGGCGGCGGCACGGCAGGGGGCACCCGATGCCCGGAAGGAGACGGTGACTGTGACGTATTCGCGGGTCGGAGAGGTGCGGGGCGACGAGGAACGGTCCACGGAGGCCGCCTGGGAGGCACTCGTCGCGACGGCCCGGCGGACGGTGGCGGACGGGCTGGTGGTCGGCACCTCCGGCAACGTCTCGGTGCGCGTCGACGACACGGTGCTGGTCACTCCTACGGGTGTTCCCTACGACCGTCTGGCCCCGGACGACATGACCGGCGTCGACCTCGACGGGCGGCAGGTGCTCGGCACGCTGGTGCCCACCAGCGAACTGCCCATGCACCTCGCCGTGTACCGCGCAACCGACGCCCGGGCCGTCGTCCACACCCACGCCGTCCACGCGACGGCGGTCTCGGTCCTCGTCCCCGAGCTCCCGCCGGTCCACTACATGACCGCCGCCCTCGGCGGCCCCGTCCGGGTCGCCCCCTACGCGACCTACGGCACCGACGAACTGGCCCGCACCATGCTCGATGCCCTCACCGACCGCACCGGCTGCCTCCTCCAGAACCACGGCACGATCACCTACGGCACCTCCCTCGACCAGGCGTACGACCGCACGGCCCAGCTGGAGTGGATGTGCCGCCTCTGGCTGACGGCCTCCTCGGTGCCGGGCCGCACCCCGTCGCTGCTGACGGACCACCAGCTGGCGGAGGTGACGGAACGGCTCCGGGGGTACGGGCAGCGGGGCTGACGAACGGGCGGTCGGCCACCGGGACGGAGGCCCGGTCGCGGCACGGAGGCCGTTCACCGCACGGAGGCCGGTCACCGGTCACCGGTGCGAGGTCCGGTCTGGGCACCGGTACGAGAACCTGTCAGGGGTACGCGTCCCGGTCACCGGTACACGGACCGGCCGCCGGTACGGGGCCAGGTAACTGGTACGGACCCGCCCGCCGGTACGGGGCGAGGTCACTGGTACGGACCCAACCGCCGGTATGGGGTCAGGTCACTGGTAGGGACCGGAACACCGGTACGGGGCGAGGTCACTGGTACGGACCGGACCACCGGTACGGGGTCAGGTGTCAGGTCACTGGTGCGGGACCCTGCCACCGGTACGGGAGTCAGGCCCCCCGGTGGCAGGGTCCCGGCCGCTGTTCCACCGACGGAACGCGCCTCCGGTGTTCCGTGCGGCGCGTACCGCGCGGCTTCGGGGGTACCGGCAAGCAGGACCGACTCATGGCTCCCGGCCCGGCAGGCGCCCCCGGCGGGGCACGTCACCCCCCGCCGCCCGCCCCACTGGCCGCCCGAGGACTCCACCAGGAGACTGGCCCCATGCGCACTGTCACAGCGACGACCGCCGCCGTCACCGCAGCCCTGGCGGCCGGAGCGGCGAGCGTCGTCGCCGGCCGGCTCGCCGCCGACGTCGCGCTCAAGGCGCCCCCCGGCAGGCCCCTGCCCACCGAACCCCGGCTCACCGTGCACGGCACCGCCGCCGGGCAGATCACCCTCACCCGGGATCTGGCCGCGCTGCGCCCCGGCCGGTACGGCCTCGCCGGCGACGGCTCGCACGCCGTGGTCGGCGAGGTCCTCGACACGGCCGAGCACGGCGCCGACACCGTCGTACGCCGCCTCGAACGCGTCACGCACGGCACCCTCACGGCCGGCGACCGGGCCTGGTTCACCCCGAACCTGTACGTCGGCGATCCGGGCACCGCCCTGGACCTCGAACACGCCGACGCCGAGGTCCCCGGCGAACTCGGACCCCTCCCGGCCTGGTTCCTGCCCGGCGCCCGCCCGACCTGGATCATCGCCGTGCACGGCCTGGGCGCCACCCGCGAACACGCCATGAACCTCATGACCCCCCTGCACCGCCGGAACGTCCCGGTGCTCGCCCTCGCCTACCGCGGCGACGCCGGCGCCCCGCCCTCGCCGGACGGCCTGCACCACTTCGGCGAGACCGAGTGGCGCGACGTGGACGCGGCCGTCCGCTACGCCCTCGCCCACGGCGCCCGCCAGGTCGTCCTCCTCGGCTGGTCCACCGGCGCCACCATGGCCCTGCGCACCGCCGCGCTCTCCGGCGTACGCGACCGCATCGCGGGACTCGTCCTCGACTCCCCGGTGCTCAGCTGGGAGACCACCCTGCGCGCCCTGGCCGCCGCCCGCCGCACACCGGGCGCCCTCCTGCCGCTCGCCGTCCGCGCTGCCCAGGGCCGCGCCGGGCTGCGCGCCGACCACGACGCCGGCACCGCCGGTCTCCACCGCCCGGCGGTCCCGACCCTGATCTTCCACGGCCCCGGCGACGCGGTGGCCCCCTGGCGGCTCTCCCGGCGCCTCGCCGACACCCACCCGCGCCTGGTCGCCCTGCACACGGTCGCGGGCGCCCCGCACGGCGCCATGTGGAACGTCGACCCGCACGACTACGAAGAGACCCTGCGCCGCTTCATGACCCCCCTGGTGTGACCCCGCCGCACCCACGCACCGGCGCGGGCCCGCCCGGTTCCGTTTAGCGTCGTACCACTGGCCTGTTCTCATGCCGGACGGCGTGCCGCACCCGTGCGTCCGCCGTCCCCGGCGTCAGTCACGGCATTCCGTTTGGGTTTTCGGACCGTCAACCGGAAGACTGCACCCGTGACGTCCCGTATCCCGCGCGACTCCAGGCTTCGACTCGTCCGCCCCCGACCCCTGGCCGCCGCCCCCCAAGCGATGAACCAGCGGCGTCCGCGCCGCGCCGCGCCGCGACCCCCGGAGGGCACACCGGCCCGGTCGGAGTTGGCCAGAATGGCGCGCTCCGGTCTGGCCGACGCGGCCCGTGTCGCCCGCTGGGCCGACACCGCCCTCGGCCCGGGCCGCGGCAGCGCGACCGCCGACGGCAAGGCCACCCTCTCCGACGCGACCGCCGAGCAGGCGGCCCGGGAGCTGGGCCTGACGGCGGCCAAGGTCCGCGCCGACTGGGACACCGCCCGTCTCGCCGGACTGGTCGAGGTGCACGGCGGCAGCGCCCGCCCCGGCTGGCGCCTGCGCGCCTGGAACCGCGACGACAGCGCCGTACTGCGCGGCTGGGTCGCCCTCTTCGACGCCTGGTCGCTGGCCCACCCCGAGCCCGCCGGGCAGGAGCCGGCCGCCGTGGCCGAGGTCATCTCCGCGATGCCCCAGGTGCTCTCCTTCCTCCAGCTGTCCGCAGGGCCCGTCCCGGTGGCGCAGCTCCTGGACCTGCTGGAGCAGCGCGTCACCGAACTGCGCACGGAGCGCTGCGAGGTGCCCTACGGCCCCCGTCTCGAGCCCGGCACGCCGCAGACCCCCGCGCCCGCACCGCTCCCGGACGCCACCGCCGACACCCCGCTCGCCCCCCTCCTCGACTGGGCCCTGCACGCCCTCGCCTCCGTCGGCGCCCTCACCTGCGGCGACGGACACGCCACGCTCACTCCGCTCGGCAGCTGGGCGGTCTGGGTCAAGCTGGAGCAGATCTGCGTCGCCGCGCAGAGCCCCGCCGGCAACATCGAGCAGTCGGCCGAGGACATGCTCCGCGGCTGCGCCCAGCTCCGCCCCAACGCCGCGCGCGCCGAGTACCGCGCCTGGCTCGCCGCGCGCCCCGTCGGCAGCGCCGTCGCCGAACTGCTCGGCGGTGCCCGCGGCGAGGACGCCCTGCTGCGCGGCCTCGCCTTCGACGCGCTGCGCGTCGTCGGCGCGCCCGCCGAGCCCGACGTCCGCGCCGTCCTCGACGAGCCGACCCTGCGGCCCTACGCCCTGTTGTGGCTGGCCGAGCACGACGGCGCCGACCCCGAGGACGCCCATGAGGTCCTCACCCGCCAGGAGGCCACCTGGCTGTGGGTCGACACCGCGGCCGCCGTCGCGGACCACGGCGAGGCCCCGCTGCTCGTGAGACACCTGGAGTCCGCGGTGCAGCCCACCGTCCCGGCCCTGCTGGACGAGGTCCGGGCCGTCGGCCACCCCCGCACCGTGCAGGTCCTGGTCGCCCTCGCCGCCGCACACCCCGACCCCGCCCTGGCCAAGGCCGTACGCAGGGCGGCCTTCCAGGTGCACACCGGGGGCAGCTGACCACGCGGAGCATCCGCGGCCACCGGACCGCGGACATCCGCACCCGTGAAAAGCGTTTGCACGGTCCCGTTAGACTGGCCCCCATGGCCATTCTCCTCGCGCATTAGACGGCGGGAAACGTCCTCAGCCGCCCATCCCGCCACCCACCCGCTCAGGAGTCTGACCGTGATCTCCGCCTCCGGCATCGAGCTGCGCGCCGGTGCCCGCGTCCTCATCGAAAGCGCCACCTTCCGCATCGCCAAGGGCGACCGCATCGGCCTGGTCGGCCGCAACGGTGCCGGCAAGACCACCCTCACCAAGGTCCTCGCCGGCGAGGGCCAGCCCGCCGCCGGCGCCGTCACCCGCTCCGGCGAGGTCGGCTACCTCCCGCAGGACCCGCGCACCGGCGACCTCGACGTGCTCGCCCGCGACCGCGTCCTGTCCGCGCGCGGCCTGGACGTCCTGATCCGCAAGATGCGCGAGAACGAGCAGCGCATCGCGAACGGCCAGGGCGCCACCCGCGAGAAGGCGCTCAAGCAGTACGAGCGCCAGGAGACGGAGTTCCTCACCAAGGGCGGTTACGCCGCCGAGGCCGAGGCCGCCACCATCGCCGCCGCGCTCAACCTGCCGGACCGGGTGCTCGGCCAGCCCCTGCACACGCTCTCCGGCGGTCAGCGCCGGCGTATCGAGCTGGCCCGGATCCTGTTCTCGGACGCGGACACCCTGCTGCTCGACGAGCCGACCAACCACCTCGACGCCGACTCGATCGTCTGGCTGCGGGACTACCTCAAGACCTACCGCGGCGGCTTCATCGTGATCTCCCACGACGTCGACCTGGTCGAGACGGTCGTCAACAAGGTGTTCTACCTGGACGCCAACCGCTCCCAGATCGACGTCTACAACATGGGCTGGAAGCTCTACCAGCAGCAGCGCGAGGCCGACGAGAAGCGCCGCAAGCGCGAGCGGCAGAACGCGGAGAAGAAGGCCTCCGCGCTGCACTCGCAGGCCGACAAGATGCGCGCCAAGGCCACCAAGACCGTCGCCGCGCAGAACATGGCCCGCCGCGCGGACAAGCTGCTGGCCGGTCTGGAGGCGGAGCGGAAGTCCGACAAGGTCGCCAAGCTCCGCTTCCCCGAGCCGGCGCCCTGCGGCAAGACCCCGCTGATGGCCGAGGGCCTGTCCAAGTCGTACGGCTCCTTGGAGATCTTCACCGACGTCGACCTGGCCATCGACAAGGGCTCCCGGGTCGTCATCCTCGGCCTCAACGGCGCGGGCAAGACCACTTTGCTGCGGCTCCTCGGCGGCGTCGAGAAGCCCGACACCGGCCAGGTGATCGAGGGCCACGGCCTCAAGCTCGGCTACTACGCGCAGGAGCACGAGACCCTCGACCCCGAGCGCACCGTCCTGGAGAACATGCGCTCGGCCAACCCCGACCTCGATCTCGTCGAGGTCCGCAAGACGCTGGGCTCGTTCCTGTTCTCGGGCGACGACGTCGACAAGCCGGCCGGCGTCCTGTCCGGCGGCGAGAAGACCCGCCTGGCGCTGGCCACCCTCGTGGTGTCCTCGGCGAACGTGCTGCTGCTCGACGAGCCGACCAACAACCTCGACCCGGCCAGCCGCGAGGAGATCCTCGGCGCGCTGCGCACCTACAAGGGCGCGGTCGTCCTGGTCACCCACGACGAGGGTGCCGTCGAGGCACTCCAGCCGGAGCGGATCATTCTGCTTCCGGACGGCGTCGAGGACCTGTGGGGCGCCGACTACGCGGACCTCGTCGCCCTGGCTTGATCGAATGAATGATCCACTGGGTATGGATCATTCGGCCGATCCGTGATCCACCATCTGTGTGAGATCTCCTCATCACGAGGTGTGTCCTACATCGATTTCGCGGCCGGGCCCCCATTGCCGGGGGCCCGGCCGCGACACCTTTCTGACCTGGAACTTCGCGGAAAAACCCGTTCGGCCGTACGGGCGCGATCCTCTGGAATCACGGATTCCGTATGTGGGGACTCGCTCCTGTCGTCACAACCTTGTCTCATCGACCTTGCCGAATGGGTGGCCATGAAGCCCTGGAGGGGTGATCATGAGGAGACCAGAGCGCACTTCCCATGAGGAGGCACGGGTGGCCGAGACTCTGAAGAAGGGCAGCCGGGTGACCGGCGCCGCGCGCGACAAGCTCGCGGCAGACCTGAAGAAGAAGTACGACGCCGGTGCGAGCATCCGGGCGTTGGCCGAGGAAACCGGCCGCTCGTATGGCTTCGTGCACCGCATGCTCAGTGAGTCGGGTGTCACGCTGCGAGGGCGTGGCGGGGCTACCCGGGGCAAAAAGGCCACAACGGCCTGACGTCCCGGGCGACCCCTCGGCTCCGAAAGTGAAGGTGGTCACCCGGCCGGTCGCCAGACCGTCCGGGTGGTTACTGTGCAGTCACTCAGCCCTTCCGTCGCACGGCGTGGAAACCGGCGTACGGCGGGGACGACGACCGCACCTTCCGGAGGCGCCCCATGGCTTCGCCCGCCCACGACCCCGCTCCCGCGCTCGACAGGGACGGCGTGCGGCTCACCGTCGACGACGCGATCGCCACGGTGACGCTGACCAACCCGGCCAAGCGCAACGCGCAGAGCCCCGCTCTGTGGCGGGCGCTGACCGAGGCCGGCCGGCTGCTGCCGGGCTCCGTCCGGGTCGTGGTGCTGCGGGCCGAGGGCAAGTCCTTCTCGGCCGGGCTCGACCGGCAGGCGTTCACGCCCGAGGGCTTCGACGGCGAACCGTCGTTCATCGACCTCGCACGGGGCGGCGACGCCGAGCTGGACGCGACCATCACCGAGTACCAGGAGGCGTTCACCTGGTGGCGGCGCAGCGACATCCTGTCGGTCGCCGCCGTGCAGGGGCACGCCATCGGAGCCGGCTTCCAGCTGGCCCTCGCCTGTGACCTGCGGGTCGTCGCCGACGACGTGCAGTTCGCCATGCGCGAGACCAGCCTCGGCCTGGTGCCGGACCTGACGGGCACGCACCCCCTGGTCTCCCTGGTCGGCTACGCCCGCGCGCTGGAGATCTGCGCGACGGGCCGCTTCGTCATGGCCGAGGAGGCGGTGAACACCGGGCTGGCCAACCTCGCCGTGCCCGCGGACCAGCTCGACGGCGCCGTGCACGACCTGGCGTCGGCGGTCCTGGCCGCACCGCGCGACGCGGTCATCGAGACCAAGGCGCTGCTCCAGGGCGCCCAGGGCCGGGACTACGAGGCCCAGCGCGCCGCCGAGCGGGCCGCGCAGGGACGCCGGCTGCGCGACCTGGCCGGACTCGGGGAGTAACCCGGGCACGGACCCCCGCCGGCGTCCGCGCGGCGGCGCGGCGACGGCCGTCACCGGCGCCGCGGCCGACGGACGGCCGGTGGCCGCGGACCGTTGCGGCACCGCGTCGAACCGCCGGTCGGCTTCCGGGAAAGGCCGGGGCAGGGCCGCTCAGCCGGTCCGGTGCCGACCGGTTCAGCCGGTCCGGTCCCGGCCCTTGCATCCCGGTGCCGGCCCGTTCAGCCGGCCCGGTCCCGGCCCTTGCACCCCGGTGCCGGCCCGTTCAGCCGGCCCGGTGCCGGCCCGCTCAGCAGACGTCCGTCACCAGTACCGCCACCGACGGACGGTCCGGCAGGGCCTCCGCCACCGCCGCGCGGACCCGCCTGGCCACCTCCACGGCCCGGTGGTCCGCGTCGACGGCCAGCTCCACCCGGACATGGCGGCGCGGCAGCGCCGGTCCCCGCGGCAGCTCCGTGACGTGGACCGGACGGCCCAGCGTCGCCGTCAGCCCGGCCACGCCCGGTACCGCCAGCGCGGCGCCGGCCGCACGGCCCTCGTCCCCGTCCCCGTGCTCGACGGCCGGAGGACGCCGCCGCGGACCGGACCCGGGAGCCGGCTCCGGTCCCGTGGCCGCGTCCAGCAGGGCCGTCACCCGCAGGTCCACGGCGGTCACCGTCAGGCCGAGCCCCCGCGTCGCCGCCGCCGCGAGTGCCGCGCGCAGACGGGCGCCCGTCGCCGGCAGCGGCTCGGCCATGGCCGTCGCGGCGCCGGCGGTCGCCGCGAAGCCGGCCGTCACCCGCAGCGGGCCGGGCGGCAGGGCGCCGGGCGGTGACGGTACGACCGGTTCGCCCGGACCCTCCGACCCGGCGGGCGCGATGCGCAGACCGCCGGGGCGTACACCCGCCACACCCCGGGCCGCGGCCAGCAGCACCTCCCGTGCCGCCCGCTCGGCGATCCACGCGCCGTCCCGCGCTCCTCCCAGCGGCAGCAGCCTGCCGAGCCCCAGCCGCTCCCGCACCGTCCGCGTCCACCCGTCCGCCGTGGTCATTCCTCCACCCTGCCGTATCCGCGACGCGCCCCGCAGTGACCCCACCTACCGTGGTCACAGGACTACGACCGAAAGGGACGTACGACGATGAGCGACGTGGAGAGTCACCGGACCGGGCAGGAAACCGTCGAGACCTCGGGGACGCTCAAGGCCCAGACGATCCGGCGCGGCGGCCAGGACCCCGGTACCAGGGGGCGGACCACCATCGCCGACGGCGTGGTGGAGAAGATCACCGGGATGGCCGCACGCGACGTCGTCGGTGTGCACGCCATGGGCAGCGGGATGTCGCGCACCTTCGGCGCCGTGCGCGACCGGGTGCCCGGCGGGACCAGGTCAGGGGTCACGCGCGGGGTGAAGGCGGAGGTCGGCGAGAAGCAGACCGCGCTCGATCTGGAGATCGTCGTCGACTACGGCGTGGCCATCGCGGACGTCGCCCGGGACGTGCGGGAGAACGTGGTAGCGGCGGTGGAGCGGATGACCGGCCTGGAGGTCGTCGAGGTCAACATCGCGGTGAGCGACGTGAAGCTGCCCGACGAGGAGGAAGAGGAGCCGGAGCCCCGGATCAAGTGAGCCGGAAGCGAGCTGAGGTATGAGGACGGTATGAGGACTGAAGGCTGAGAACCGAGGAAACCGAGGAAACCGAGGGCTGAGGGGAGCGCACCATGAGCACGGCCGTGGTCGGCATGATCGTCGGCATGGCGCTGGGTTTCGCCGGGTACTTCGGCGGGTTCGGCGCCTTCCTGCTGGTGGCGGCCCTGGGCGCCGTCGGGTTCGTCGTCGGCCGCTTCCTGGAGGGGGACATGGACCTCGGTGATCTTCTCCGCTCCCGCGACGACCGTCGCCGGTGACCGGCGTGAGCCGTGGCGCCGGTGGGCTCCCCGGACCCCTGGCCCCCGTGGAGCCGGGCGAGCGCGGTGCCACGCGGATCGCCGACCGGGTCGTCGCCAAGGTCGCCGCCCGGGCGGCACGCGAGGCGGCCGGCCCGCTCCACCCGGACGCGGCGCGCCCGTACGCCACCGTCGTCGTCCACCACGACACCGCCCACGTCCGGGTCCACCTCGAACTCGACTACCCGTGCGACGTCGGCGCCCGCTGCGGACAGGTGCGTCGGCAAGTCGTCCATCGGGTACGCACGCTGGTGGGCATGGCGGTGCCGGAGGTCGCCGTCGAGGTGGAGCGACTGCACCTGGCGGCGGAGTACGGGGCGGGGCAGGAGAGGACGCGATGAGCGAGCCCCAGGGGCCCCGGAACCCCCACGTCCCTCAGCGCTCCGACGGCTTCAGGCACTCCGAGGGCTTCCACGGGGCCGAGGGCGGCACGCGGCGCCTGCCCGTCATGGAGCCCGGCACGGAGCGGCGGACGGCAGCCGGCACCGGGCCGCCGTCCGGCCCCGGCCGCGGACCGGCCGGCCGCTTCTGGTCCGCGCGCCGCGTCCCCGCGGGCGTCGTCGCACTGCTGCTTCTGCTCGTCACGGGTGCCTTCCTCTACGACATCGCCGCCGTGCGCGCCGGCCGGACCGCCCTCGGATGGCGCCGCGAACTGGCCCGGCAGCTCGCCGACCGGCGCCTCGACGACACGTGGGTCCTCGTCGGCGCGGGAATCGCCGCGGCCCTCGGGCTCTGGCTGCTCGCCCTCGCCCTCACCCCCGGCCTGCGCAAGGTGCTCCCGATGCGGCGCACGCACCCGGACGTACGCGCGGGGCTCCACCGGAACGCCGCCGCGACGGTGCTGCGCGACCGGGCCATGGAGGTCGCCGGGGTGCGGTCGGCACGGGTACGGATGCGTCGGCGGAAGGCACGCGTGCGCGTGCTGTCGCACTTCCGGGAACTGGACGACGTACGGGCCGATCTGGACGGCGTGCTCCACGACGCGGCGCGCGGGCTGGGGCTGGCCCGGCAGCCCGCCCTGTCCGTGCGGGTGGCGCGGCCCGGACGGAAGAGGTGAGGGCGGTGCCCAGGACGGTCGACCGTATGCTGCTCGGGCTCGTGGGCCTGGTCCTGTTCGTTCTCGGCGGCTCCGTACTGGCCGTCGGCCTCGGTGCCTCCGCGCCGTCCTGGTGGATCCACGACGGGCCGCACGACGTGCTGCTCAGCGCCGCCGAGCGGACCCGGTGGCGGAACGCCGGCTGGTGGTGGCCGGTCGTCATCGCCGTACTCGCCGCCGTCCTGCTGTCCGCCCTGTGGTGGCTGGCCACGGTGGCGCGCCGCCGCCGGCTCGCCGAGGTCCTCGTCGACACCGGCGACGGCGACGGCGCGGTGCTGCGCGGCCGGGCCCTGGAGATCGCCCTCGCCCAGGACGCGGAACGGATGGACGGGGTCGAACGGGCCGGCGTCCGGCTCACCGGCCGCCGCGACGCCCCGGCGGCCCGCGTCCGGCTGCTGCTGGCACCCCACGTGGACCCCGGCACCGCGCTGCGCGACCTCACCGCCCACGCACTGACCCACGCCCGGGACTCGGCGAACCTCACGGCCCTTCCGGCGGAGGTCCACCTCCACAGCGTCGGACACGGGGCCGAACGGGTCAGCTGATCCCGCGCGCGCAGCGGGCCACGCCCCGTGCCGCCCGTCCGGAGCGGGGGCTCCCTTCGCGTGCCCGGGAGCGCGCGGCGGCCGCCCCGCACCCCTTCTCCGCCCCGCCTCCGCCCCGCCGGCCGGCGTCCCTGGTGTCCGCCGTGTCCCCGTCCGCTCGGCCGGGACCGCCCCGCCGTCCTGGCGGCCGGCCGGCCGAGCGGGGCGCACGGACGGCACGACGACGGCCCGACACCGGGGGGCGCCCGGTGCCCGGCAGGGGGTGACGGGCCTAGAACCCCTGCCGCACCCCGCCGTCCACCGGCAGCATCACGCCCGTCACGTACGACGCCGCGGGGGACAGCAGGAACGCCGCGGCGCGGCCGAACTCCTCCGGGGTGCCGTAGCGGCGCAGCGGGATGCGGGACTCGGCGGCCGCCCTGGTCGCCTCCGGGTCGGCGGACATGCCGTCCAGCTCGCGCACCCGGTCCGTGTCGACGCGGCCCGGCAGCAGGCCGACGACACGGACACCGCGCGGGCCCAGCTCGTCGGCGAGGGACTTGGCGAAGCCGGCCAGCCCCGGCCGCAGGCCGTTGGAGATGGTCAGACCGGGAATCGGCTCGTACACCGAGCCCGACAGCACGAAGCCGATGACACCGCCCGGCTCCAGCTCCGCCGCCGCCGTCCGGGCCAGCCGCACCGCACCCAGGAACACCGTCTCGAACGCCGCCTGCCACTGCTCGTCCGTGTTGTCGGCGACGAACCCGGGCGGCGGCCCGCCCACGCTGATCAGTACGCCGTCGAAGCGGCCGAAGCGCTCACGGGCGGTCGCGACCAGCCGGCCGGCGGCTCCCGGGTCGGCGTTGTCGGCGGCCACCCCGACCACGTCCGGACCCAGCGCGGCCGCCGCCTCGGCGACGCTCTTCTCGTCCCGCCCCGTCACGACGACCTTCGCGCCGTCGGCGACCAGCTCGCGCGCGGCGGCGTTGCCCAGGCCCCGGGTGGCTCCCGTGACGACGTACACCCGGTCCTTCAGTCCAAGATCCATGGCCCTATCCTGCCCCCTCGTCCCCGAACAGGGCGAGGGCGGTGTTCACCAGGCCGATGTGGCTGAACGCCTGCGGGAAGTTGCCGAGCTGGTGGCCGGACGCCGGGTCGTACTCCTCGGCCAGCAGCCCCACGTCGTTGGCGAGCCCCACCAACCGTTCGAACAGCTCCCGGGCCTCCTTCGTCCGGCCGGTCGCGTGCAGCGCGTCCGCGTACCAGAAGGAGCACACCAGGAAGGTCCCCTCGCTGCCCGGCAACCCGTCGACGGGCTCCCCCTCGGTGCTGTAGCGGCGTACCAGGCCGCCCCGGGTCAGCTCCTCACCGATCGCGTCGACCGTGCCGACGACCCGCGGGTCGTCCGGCGGCAGGAACCCCACGCGCGGGATGAGCAGCAGCGAGGCGTCCAGCTCCCGCGAGCCGTAGGACTGCGTGAAGGTGTTGCGCTCCGGGTCGTAGCCCTTCTCGCACACCTCGCGGTGCACCTCGTCGCGCAACGCGCGCCAGCCGTCCGGGTCACCGCCGCTCAGCTCCGGATGCTCCTCGAGCGTGCGCACGGCCCGGTCGAAGGCCACCCACGTCATCACCTTCGAGTGCACGAACTGCCGGCGCCCGCCGCGCACCTCCCACAGCCCCTCGTCGGGTTCGCGCCACGCCGTGGCCAGGAAGCGCATCAGGGCGCACTGCAGCTCCCACATCTGCGGCTGCGGGTGCATGCCCACCAGCCGGGCCAGTGACAGGGAGTCCATGACCTCGCCGTACACGTCCAGCTGGAGCTGGTTCACGGCGTCGTTGCCGATCCGTACCGGCGTGGACTCGGCGAAGCCGGACAGCCACGGCAGCTCGAACTCCGGCAGCCGCCGCTCGCCCGCCAGGCCGTACATGATCTGCAGGTCGGCCGGATTCCCCGCGACCGCGCGCAGCAGCCAGTCGCGCCAGGCCTCGGCCTCCTCCAGATACCCGGCCGACAGCAGGGCGCCCAGGGTGAGGGTGGAGTCCCGCAGCCAGCAGAACCGGTAGTCCCAGTTGCGTACGCCGCCCGGCTCCTCGGGCAGCGAGGTGGTCGGCGCCGCCACGATGCCGCCGGTGGGCTTGTAGGTGAGCGCCTTGAGGGTGATCAGCGAGCGGACGACGGCGTCCCGGTGCGGGCCGTCGTAGCCGCAGTGGGCGACCCAGGCCCGCCAGTCCTCGACGCTGTGCTCCAGGCCGATGAACGGGTCCACCAGCGCGGGGCGGGGCTCGTGCGAGGGGTGCCAGGTGAGGACGAACGCGACCTTCTCGCCCTCGGCGACCGTGAACTCCGCGTGCGTCCCGAAGTCCTGCCCCCAGCTCCGCACCTCCGGCTCGCTGCGCAGCCACGCCGAGTCCGGCCCGGCGACGGCCACCCGGTGCCCGTCGGCCCTGCGCATCCACGGCACGATCGAGCCGTAGTCGAAGCGCAGCCGCAGCACGCTGTGCACGGTGACCTCGCCGCGCAGGCCCTCCACGACGCGTACGAGGTCGGGGGCGCGGTCGCGCTGGGGCATGAAGTCGGTGACCCGTACCGCGCCGTCCCCGGTCTCCCACTCGGTGTCCAGGACCAGGGTGTCCGGCCGGTAGGCCCGCCGGGTGCAGCGCTCCGCACCCTTGGGGGCGATACGCCAGTGGCCGTTGTCCTCGTCGCCGAGCAGCTTGGCGAAGCAGGCGGCGGAGTCGAAGCGGGGCAGGCAGAGCCAGTCCACGGAGCCGTCCGTGCCGACCAGGGCCGCGGTCTGCTGGTCGCCGATGAGCGCGTAGTCCTCGATGTGGGGGTGCACGGGTTTCCGTCTTCCCGACAGGGAGCGGAGCAATCGGATCCGCCCGCGTGCACCCGTCGGACGGCTACACCGTGGCGGGTTCCGCCCGCGCCGGTTCCGCGTCCCCGTCGGTCTCACGGTCGCGCTTCTCGCGACGGACCAGGAACCACCAGCCGACCGGTACGGCCGCGGCGAACAGCCACCACTGGATCGCGTACGCGAAGTTCAGCGCGGCGTCCTCGTTGCCGGGCCTGCCGATCCGCTCCGGGGTGCCGTTCTTCGGCTCCGGCTCGATCAGGACGACGTATCCGCCGAGCACCGGGGCGTCCAGGCGCTCGGCCTGCTGCTCGCTGTTGATGAGCATGATCTGCCGGTCCGGCAGGCCCTCGAGGTCCTTGATGCCGCTCGCCTCGGTCGTCTCGTCGGGCATCAGCCGCCCGGTGACGGTGATCTCTCCCCGGGGCGGCGCGGGGACCTCGGGGAACGCGGTCTGGCTCGGGCCGTCCGCGGGGATCCAGCCCCGGTTGACCAGCAGGACCTCGCCGTCGTTCAGCACGAACGGGGTCAGCACGTGGTAGCCGATGTTGTCGTCGGAGTCGGTGCGGCGGCGGACGACGACCTCGCGGTCCGTGTCGAAGTGCCCCTCCGCGGTGACGGTGCGGTACCGCTCACGCGAGGTGATCTTCTTGCCGGGAGCGGTCAGCGACTCGGCGGGTACCGGCGCCGCGTCGAGCGCCTGCGCGACCAGGTCGTTCCGGGCGGTGCGTTCCTCGTAGCGGTCCATCTGCCAGAAGCCCAGCCAGATCATCGTGGGGATGAGCAGCACGGCGACCAGCGTGAGGATCACCCACTGGCGGGACAAGAGGAAGCGGTACACGCGTCGACGGTACCTTGGCCGGGATCGGCCCTCGCGGGGAGGTCCCCGTGAGGGCCGATCCCGGCCGGCGGGGGTGCGCGACCGACTCGCGGCGCCGTGGGGTCTGCCGCGGGCCGTCCCCGCGCCGGCGGGGAGCACGTGCGACGTCGATGCCGCGGCGCGGGTTCGGCGACGGCCTCGCAGGGCGGGCAGGCGAAGGGGTCAGACCTTGTCGACGATCCCCGCCCTCCCCTCCGCGCGGGCGCAGTGGGCGCCGCAGTACCAGTGGCCCTCGACCTCGACGCCCTGGCCGATGATCTGCACCCGGCAGTGCTCGCAGATGGGGGCCATCCGGTGGATCGCGCAGGAGAAGCAGTCGAAGACGTGCACCGCTCCCTGGGCGTGGACCTCGAAGGTCATTCCGTAGTTGTTGCCGCAGACTTCACATGTCGCCATGCGCCACAGGGTGAGCCGTCACCGCGACGCGGGCGAGCGGGCGCCGGGCGAGTCGCCCGGAATCACCCGTCCGTACGGCTCGGGTACGGCTCACGTACCCGCTCAGCCGTCCGCGGGCTCGACATCCGCGAGCAGTTGCCCGAACGCGGCCTCGTCCACCACCGGCGTGCCGTACTGGCGGGCCTTGACCACCTTCGACGTGCCCGAGTCCGGATCGTTGGTGACCAGCAGACTGGTCAGCCGGGACAGGCTGGTGGCGACATGCAGTCCGGCCTCCGTCGCGCGGTCCTCCAGCAGGTCCCGCTCGACGGAGGTGTCACCCGAGAAGGCGACCCGCATGCCCTGTTTGAGCCGTTCGCCCTCTTCGTACCGGCCGGGGTTGGGATAGGGGCACGCGGGCCTTTTGCGGGCGGGGCGCCAACCGGTCTGCCGGTAGCCACCGTGGCCCGCCTGCTGCCCGATCCGGGGAGCGGGCCGGTCCGACCACTCGGTCAGCGGCCGGCACTCGTGCAGCGGCAGCCGTACGCCACCCGCCGCCGCGGCGAGCAGGCTCGGCCGGAACGCCTCCGCCAGCACCCGTGCGTCGTCCAGCGCGTGGTGCGCCCGCTGCTGTACGACGCCGAAGTGGGCGGCCAGCGACGCCAGCTTGTGGTTGGGCAGGGGCAGGCCCAGCTCCTTGGAGAGCGCGATGGTGCACAGCCGTTGGCGCACCGGCGCCTCGCGCTTCGCGCGCGCGTACTCGCGGGCGATCATCTGCCAGTCGAAGACGGCGTTGTGCGCGACGAGCACCCGCCCGTCGAGCCGGGCCGCGAACTCCTCGGCGACGTCCTGGAAGAGCGGCGCACCCCGGAGCACCTCGCTCGTCAGGCCGTGTATCCACACCGGGCCCGGGTCCCGCTCCGGATTGACCAGGGTGTACCAGTGGTCCTCGACCTCACCGCGGGCGTCCAGCCGGTAGACGGCCGCGGAGATGATGCGGTCGTCGCGGGCCAGGCCGGTGGTCTCCACGTCGACGACCGCGTACCCCTGCGGATACGCGGCCGGCCACGTCGTGGCGGACGACGCTGCGGTCGTGTGGTCTTCGAGCATGGTCCATGAGGATACGGGCCGCGACTGACACTCCGGTCCGGCAGGTGCCCCGCGCCGCCCGGCGAAACGGTTCCGCCGCCAAGTTCCGCCCGGCGGGCGAGGGTTACGGCGGGAAGGGGGCGGGGAGGCGGGAGCGGGGCGTCTGCACGGGGCGGGCGACACGCCCGACGGCGTCCCCCGTGTGTGACGCGACCCACGCACGGCGAGGCCCTGACGGGCCGTGGGGCTGCCGGTCGTCCGGCAGGTCACGGACGCGGGTCACCACCGGATCGGTACCGGAAGGGCCGTCAGGAGTCCGGACACCGCGACCACCACGCCCAGGGCGACGACCTCCGCGCGCGCGGGGGAGCAGGCTGTCAGGGGGTCGGCCGCGCGGCTCAGCCGGATCCTGGCCCACAGTGCGAGGGCGGCGACGGCGGCCACGAGAATCACCTTGGCGAGCAGGACCCGCCCGTACGCCGTGTCCGTCAGCTGGTCCACGATCGTGCCCGGCGGCATCCGGCGCAGCGAACTGCCCACCCCGGTCGCCGTGATGGCCGCCAGCAGAACGGCCGCCACGCGCGCGTAGAGACCCAGCAGGGCCGGACCCGCCTCGGCGCCCCGCCACTGCCGCAGGGTCCGCAGCGCGTACAGCAGACCGCCCACCCACAGCGACGCACACGTCAGGTGGACGAGGGTCAGACCGGAGCCGATCAGCGGGCTGTACTCGGTCGTGGGGTGCGCGCGCAGCGCCTCCGCGACGACCACGGCGGCCAGCGGCCAGACCTGGAGGCCCGGCCGGCGCGAGGTGGCGCACAGGCCGGCCGCGAGGAACGCGTTGACCTCCAGGAGCGCGAGCTTGCCGTCACGGGACTCGTAGAGGCCGCCCACGTCGATGTCGGCGAAGCTGTCCGGCACCAGATTGCCCGTGGCCACGACCGACGCCAGACCGAGTGCCGCGACGAATCCGGCGGCGGCGGCGTACGGCGACCAGCCGCGGGGCCGCTGAGCGGGAGCGTCGGGGAGCGACCGGGCCAGCCGGTTCACGAAGAGCTCGCCGACCGGCACGCTCAGCGCGGCGAAGAGCACCGTGCGCAGCAGTGCTATGCCGCCGGTGCCGGGCGCCGCGTCCTCCCCGGTGCCGTGCAGGGCGGGCGACGGGCCGAGGACGGGTATCAGGGCGGCCAGCACCACCAGCACGAGCACGGCCACGGTCCGGCCGGTACCGGAGGGCCGCGTGTGCCGTCCGGTACCGGCGGTCCTGGACGGAGGTCTTGTCAAGGTCACCTCGAGATCTTCACCAGCTCCCCCAGAGCCGGGCAAGTTCCGGAAAACAACTGGCGCTCCGGCATTCCGTACATGAGGACGTTTTCGGCCGCCGTACGGTTCGGGGAGGCCGGGAAGGGATGACGAACGCGTCACACCCACCGCGCGGTGTCCGCGCCGCACGGCCCCGGCGGCCGGGCCCAATCGGCCGGGCCGCCCGTGAAGGACACCGGCGGCAGGGCGTACCGCAACCGCCCCAGTGGGCTGTCCCGTTCGGCGAGCCAGGGCCCCGGACCCGGGTACGCCGCGTCGCCGGCACCGTCCGCGGCATCCGGCCGGATCCCGTCCGTCAGCCAGCAAGCGGTCCGCGCCAGCGCCACCCGGACGTACCGGCTGCCGCCCTCGTACGACCGCTCGGTCAGCGCCCGCAGCACCCCGGCCGCCAGCAGGTACCCGGTGCCGTGGTCGAGGGCCTGCGCGGGCAGCGCGCCCGGCCGCTCGGAGGTCCCCTCCACCGCGGCGATCCCGGTGGCCACCTGCACCAGGCTGTCGAAGCCGCGCCGCCCGGCCCACGGCCCGCGGGCGCCCCACGCCGACAACTGCGCCACGACCAGCCCCGGCCTGCGCGCGGCGAGCGCCTCGGGGGACAGCCCGAACCGGTCCAGCGCACCCGGCCGGTACCCGGTGACGACGACGTCGGCCGCGCCGAGCAGTTCCTCGAACGTCCCGTGACCGTGACCGCGCGACAGGTCCAGCGTCGTGGACCGCTTCCCGAAGCCGGTGTCGGCATGCTGGTCGGACAGTTCCGGCAGCCCCGGCGGGTCCACGCGCAGCACGTCCGCACCGAGCAGGGCGAGCGTGCGGGTGGCGACCGGCCCCGCGACGACCCGGGTCAGGTCCAGGACACGCAGCCCGGCGGCGGGCAGCAGGGGAGACGGCGGGGACGACGCGGGGACCGGCGACGGGCACGCGCGCGCGGGCGACGCGTCCAGCCGTCCCCGTTCCACCAGCGGCAGCCGCGCCACGGCCCCGCCCTGCCCGGACGCCGCCCACTGCTCGGGCGTCCGCAGCGCGACGGCCAGCCCGCCGGCCGCGTACACGGTCTCCTGGACCTCCCACGCGGACCGCCCGGCGAGCACCGACCCCACCGCGGCCACGTCCTCGGGCACGCCCAGCGCGCCGAGCAGCCGCTCCCGGTGATGCGGATAGTTCGCGTGCGTGCGCACCCACCCGTCGGCCGTCCGCCACAGCCGCGACAGCGGCGCGAACGACACCGGCTCCCGCCCGCCGACCCGCAGATGCCGCTCACTGGTGAAGGCCGCGGCGACGGCCCCGTCGTCCACCCGCACCCCGGGCACCTCCCCGAGGCCGGCCCGCCGCGCCCCCAGCTCGGCGGCGGCCAGCGCACACGCGCCGACACACGCCCTCGCCGACTCCCGCACCGGAAGCCGCGCGCCGAGCGCCCCACGGCGTACGACCTCCGACACCCGGGACACCAGCGCGGGATCGCCGCCCAACGCCGACCACACCTGCTCGACACCTCTCATGGGAGGTACTGTGCGGGGTCGGCTCCGGCAGCACCAGGGGCGGCCGGCCACGCCAGCCGCACCTTCCGGCGCACGTCCGTGGGCCGCAGCTCCCACCCCTGGGCGAGGGCCGCTTCGGCGACGTACCGCCCGCCCACACCACGGTGGTCGCGACGCGGTATCCCGCATTCCACGGGGGATGTCCCGCCCTCCGGGTCCGTCGCGCGGGTGGTCCAGTGGGCGACCTTCCTGCCGACGCGCGCCCTGTAGTACTCGGTGTCGCCCTCGTGCCGCGGCTCCGGCCAGGTCACGCACCAGGAGCCCAGCCGCGCGATCGCGCCCAGGGTGT
The DNA here is from genome assembly GCF_049975785.1 of Streptomyces sp. WG7. Taxonomy (NCBI): domain Bacteria; kingdom Bacillati; phylum Actinomycetota; class Actinomycetes; order Kitasatosporales; family Streptomycetaceae; genus Streptomyces; species Streptomyces sp. WG7. Next base: position 37,722 of record NZ_JBNGGE010000014.1, on the reverse strand, counting down.
CGTCCACGAACCTCATGCAGCCGTCCCCGAAGCCCTCGCCGACCGCGGTGATCAGGTCGGTGAACAGACCCACCACGAAGAGCACGGCGGCGACGGCCGGCCACACCGCGCACAGCAGCGGGAAGAACACCAGGGTCGCGGCGAACCGCAGTGCCGACTGCCACCGCGGCCGGACCGGTTCGGGCATCCAGGTCTCGTATTCCTCGTGAACGCGCACGGCGCGCATCATGCCGGACGCCGGACGCCGGACGCCGGACGCCGGACGCCGGACGCCGGAAGCGGGAAGCGGGCCGGGAGGCTGCCCCCGGCCCGCTCCACGCGCGCGTGCCGGTTACCGGGTCACCGCGTCCAGCGCGTCGGCCGTGCCCCAGCCGTAGAAGCCGTTGCGGTTCTTCGAGCCCTCGCACACCGCGTCGACCTTGCCGTCGCCGTCGATGTCGTACGGCTTGGTGCACGGCGTGGCGTCGGCCTGCGCGTACAGCAGGGCCTTCACCATGGCCGGGGAGGCGTACGGGTGCGTCGACTTGATCAGGGCGGCGACACCCGCGACGTGCGGCGACGCCATCGACGTACCGGCCATGTAGCCCCACCTGCCGCCGGGCAGCGTGCCCAGGATCAGACCGCTGGTGGCGGGCGGTGCCGGCGTCTGGTACGCCGTCGAGTCACCGCCGGGCGCGGCGATGTCGACGACACCGAGACCGTGGTTGGAGAAGGACGACTTGAGACCCTTCGCGCCGGTCGAGGCGACCGTCACGACGCCGGGCAGCTGGGTCGGGATGTCGAGGCACTCGGACGGGTCGACCACCCGGTCGCCGGGCGTGGTGTCGTTCGGGGAGGACGGGTCGGTGATCTCGTCGGCCGCGAGGTCGTAGTTCTCGTTGCCGGCCGCGGCGACGTTGACCGTGCCCTTGCGCTCCGCGTACCGCGAGGCGCGGGTGACGGCCTCCAGGAGCGCCTTCTGGTCCGGGTCGTCCTTGCAGTTGAAGTACCAGGGGTCGGTGTAGTAGCTGTTGTTGGTCACGTCGACGTCGTGCTCGGCCGCCCACATGAAGCCGCAGACCACGGCCTCGGTGTAGAAGAAGCCGTCCGGGTTGGACACCTTGATGCCGGAGACCTTCACCCCGGGCGCCACCCCGGTCATGCCGACGCCGTTCTTGGCGGCGGCTATCTCCCCCGCCACGTGCGTGCCGTGCGGGCTCTCCGCCGCGCTCGGCCGCCAGGCGCCGTCGCTGGTGTCCGGCTTGCCGGAGACGCAGTTGACGGAGGCGTCCCGGTCGAAGTTCGGGGCGATGTCCGGGTGGGTGTCGTCGACGCCGGTGTCGATGACGGCGACGGTCACCTTCTCGCTGCCCAGCGACTTCTCGTGCGCCTTGTCCGCCTTGATGGCGGGCAGGTCCCACTGGAGGGGCTGCAGCGGGTCCTGCCCCTCGACGGCCTCGGCCGCGGCGATCTCCTGGCTGCTGAGCACCTTCGGCGCGCCCGTGTCGGTCGTGGCGGCCGAGGGCAGCGGCGCCGTGCGGGTGGCACCGGCCGACTGCACGCCGCGCACCTTGCGGATGGTCTTGGCGAAGTCCGGGTTCGCGGAGTGGACGACGATCACGCCGATCCGGTCGTACGACGTCACGATCGTGCCGCCGGCCTTGGCTATCGCCCGCTTCACGTGCGCCGAGGGGCCGTGCCCGGGACGGACGTTGACGACGTGGCTGAGGGACGACGACGTGCCGGCCGCGACCGCGGGAGAGGCCTGAGCGCTCTCCGCGGCGGAGGCCGGGACGCCCGGCAGGAACGCGAGGGACGCGGCCACGGCCATGCCGGCCGGGATCGCGAGGGCGCGGCGGTGACGCGGGTGGTGCGCTGTCATGTGCGATGTCTCCAGTTGTTTCGAGGGACTTCGTGAGCGTGACGGGGACACGGGAGCAGGCCTGCGGAGCCGGACGGGCGGATCACTTCACCGCGCGCAGCGCGTTGACGATGCCGAAGCCGTAGAAGCCGTTGACCCGCTTGCCGCCCTCGCACGTGGCGTCCTGCGTGCCGTCGCCGTCCTGGTCGTAGGAGGCCGGGCAGCCGGGGTTGTCCGCCTGGGCCTTCAGCAGCCACTGCAACTGCGCCGGGGACGCCCACGGGTGCTTCGACTTCAGCAGCGCGGCGACGCCCGCGGCGTGCGGCGAGGCCATCGAGGTGCCCTGGAGCCAGGCGTACTCGTTGTTCGGCATGGTCGACAGGATGCGGCCGTTCTTCGACGGCGTGTCCGGGATCTGGTAGCGCGCGTCACCGCCCGGCGCCGCGATGTCGACGACACCGTTGCCGTACGTGGAGTAGTACGACTTCTCCTTGTCGACGCCCGTCGCGCTGACCGTCACGATGCCCGGCAGCTGGGTCGGCACGTCGAAGCACTCGTGCGGGTCGATGGTCCGCGTCACCGGAGTGGTGTCGTTCGGGCTGGAGTCGTCGACGATCGCGTCCGCGTCCAGGTCGTGGTTGGAGTTGCCCGCGGAGGCGAGGTGCAGGGTGCCCTTGCGCTGGGCGTACAACTGGGCCCGGTTGACCGCGTCGACGATCGCGCGCTGGTCGGGGTCGTCCATGCAGTTGTACAGCCAGGGGTCCACGTAGTAGCTGTTGTTCGTGATCTCGACGCCGTGGTCGGCGGCGAACATGAACGCGCACACGACGTTCTCGGGGTAGAAGAGCCCGTTGTCCGGGTCGCTCACCTTGATGCTGGAGACCTTCACGCCCGGCGCGACACCGGCGACGCCGATGCCGTTGCGGGCGGCGGCTATCTCACCGGCCACGTGGGTGCCGTGGTAGTCGTCGGCGGTGTACGGCCGCCAGGCGCCCTCGCTGGTGTCCGCCTTGCCGCCCACGCAGTTGGCGGACTGCGAGGCGGAGAAGTTCGGGGCGAGGTCGGGGTGGGTGTCGTCGACGCCGGTGTCGATCACGGCGACGGTGACCCGGGAACTGCCCGGGTTGATCTTCGCCGCCTTGTCGGCGCCTATCGCGCGCAGGTCCCACTGGTCCGCTTCCAGCGGCTCGCCGGCCCCCGCGGCCTCGGACGCCTTCGAGGTCCTCGCGGCCTGCTCGTCGGTGAGCACCTGGGCGGCGCCCTGGTCCGTCGTCCCGGCGGCGGTCAGCGGCGCGGTGCGGGTCGCGCCCGCCGACTGCACCCCGCGCGCCTTCCGTATCCGCTCACCGAAGTCGGGGTTCGCCGAGTGGACGACGATCACGCCTATCTTCTGGTACGTCGCCACGACGCTGCCGTCGGCCTCGGCTATCGCGCGCTTCACCGACGCGATCGTGCGGTGGTCCGTCCTCGTGTTGACGACGTACGCCAGGCCGGGCGCGTCCCCGGACCGGTCGGCCCGCGCGGCCTGTGCGGCGGTGTCCGCCTGCGGGGCGGCCGAGGCGGCCGCCGGCAGGAAGCCGAGCGACGCGGTCAGCGACAGGACGACGGGTACGGCGAGGGCGAGTCGCCGTCTGGAACGCGAGGACCGCGACGAACGCGGCGAAGACAGATGATCCATGGGGTCTCCACATCATCCGGAAACGAAACCGGCCCGAGACACAGGTGGTGCTCGGGCAGGTACATGACGGAGTGGTGCAGGGCGAAGTTATCCCCCGCAGTCCCTGGCCAGCAATGACCCGCCACGGATGACTTCGGAAAGTGCTCCGGGTGTTGAACCGGTCCCCGTGGGGCGCCGTGTCGTTGGACAGGGAGCCCGAGCACGATCAGGCCCCTGTGAAACACCGAGGTCCAAGCCGTCATGTCCGTCGTACGAGGAGACTCCGTGGCCACCGACGCACCACCCCCCTCGAAAGAGGAACGCCCACTTCCCTCCGCCGAGGAGTTCTCCGAAGTGCAGCAGAGCGCTGAGTTCGCCGAACTGCGCCGCTCCTTCCGCTCCTTCGCCTTCCCGCTGACGATCGCCTTCGTCGCCTGGTACCTGCTGTACGTGCTGCTGTCGAACTACGCCGGCGGCTTCATGGGCACCAAGCTGTTCGGCAACATCAACGTCGCCTTCGTCTTCGGTATCGCCCAGTTCGTCACCACGTTCCTCATCGCCTGGTGGTACTCGCGGTACGCCGCCGCGAAGCTCGACCCCAAGGCCGAGGCCATCAAGTCCCGGATGGAGGGCGGCGCATGAGCCCCGCACAGACCGTTCTCGCCGCCGAACTCGCCGCCAACGAGGCCAGCGAGCACCGGCCGCTCATCATCACGCTCTTCGCGCTCTTCGTCGTCGCGACGCTCGGCATCACCGTCTGGGCGGGCCGCCAGACCAAGGACGCCGCCGACTTCTACGCGGGCGGCCGGTCGTTCAGCGCCTTCCAGAACGGCCTCGCCGTCTCCGGCGACTACATGTCCGCCGCTTCCTTCCTCGGCATCGCCGGCGCCATCGCCCTCTTCGGCTACGACGGCTTCCTCTACTCCATCGGCTTCCTGGTCGCCTGGCTGGTCGCCCTGCTCCTGGTGGCCGAGCCGCTGCGGAACTCCGGCCGCTACACGATGGGCGACGTCCTCGCGTACCGCATGCGCCAGCGCCCCGTGCGCACCGCCGCCGGCACCTCCACGATCGTCGTGTCGATCTTCTACCTGCTGGCCCAGATGGCGGGCGCGGGCATCCTCGTCTCCCTGCTGCTCGGCATCACCTCCGACGCGGGCAAGATCCTCATCGTCGCCCTCGTCGGCCTGCTGATGATCGTGTACGTCTCCATCGGCGGCATGAAGGGCACCACCTGGGTCCAGATGGTCAAGGCCGTGCTGCTGATCGGTGGCACCATCCTGATCACCTTCCTGGTGCTGCTGAAGTTCAACTTCAACATCTCCGACCTGCTCGGCACCGCCGCCGAGAACAGCGGCAAGGGCGCCGCCTTCCTGGAGCCCGGCCTCCAGTACGGCGCCAGCGGCACCACCAAGCTCGACTTCATCTCCCTGGGCATCGCCCTGGTGCTCGGCACGGCCGGCCTGCCGCACATCCTGATCCGCTTCTACACGGTGCCCAACGCCAAGGCCGCCCGTAAGTCCGTGAACTGGGCCATCGGCATCATCGGCGCCTTCTACCTGATGACCATCGCGCTCGGCTTCGGCGCCGCCGCGCTCATCGGGCCGAAGGAGATCATCGAGTCCAACCCGTCCGGCAACACGGCCGCACCGCTGCTCGCCCTGCACGTGGGCGGCGTCGACTCGGCGTGGGGCGCGATCCTGCTCGCCACGATCTCCGCGGTGGCGTTCGCGACCATCCTCGCCGTGGTCGCCGGCCTCACCCTCGCCTCGTCCTCGTCCTTCGCGCACGACATCTACGCCAACGTCATCCGCAAGGGCCAGGCCACCGAGAAGGAGGAGATGCGGGCGGCCCGCTGGGCCACCGTCTTCATCGGCATCGTCTCCATCGCGCTCGGCGCCCTCGCCCGCGACCTGAACGTGGCCGGCCTGGTCGCCCTGGCCTTCGCGGTCGCCGCCTCCGCGAACCTGCCGACGATCCTCTACAGCCTGTTCTGGAAGCGGTTCACCACCCAGGGCGCCCTGTGGTCGATCTACGGCGGTCTGATCGTCGCCGTCGGCCTGGTGCTGTTCTCGCCCGTGGTCTCCGGCGACCCGAAGGCCATGTTCCCGGACGTCGACTTCGCCTGGTTCCCGCTGAAGAACCCGGGCATCATCTCCATCCCGTTCGGCTTCCTCATGGGCTGGCTCGGCACGATCCTGTCCAAGGAGAAGGCCAACGAGGCGAAGTACGCGGAGCTGGAGGTCCGGTCCCTGACCGGCACCGGAGCGCACTGAGCCACGCACGGGCCCGCACCGGGCCACCGCGGACGCGGCCGCGTCGTAGATCTCTACGACGCGGCCGCGTCGCACGTCGTGGGATCCGGGCCGCTGTCGATGTCGGACCGGTCACGTAGGCTCGCAGATGTCGGAGGAGAGAAGTGGAAGGGCTCCGCCGATCCGCGTCGAGGGAGGGGGCCCACGTGCTCATCGACACCTACGGCCGAGTGGCCACCGACCTGAGGGTCTCGCTGACCGACCGCTGCAACCTGCGCTGCACCTACTGCATGCCCGAAGAGGGCCTGCAGTGGCTGGCCAAGCCCGACCTGCTCACGGACGACGAGATCGTCCGCCTCATCGGCATCGCCGTCACCTCCCTCGGTATCGAGGAGGTCCGCTTCACCGGCGGCGAGCCCCTGCTGCGCCCCGGCCTGGCCGGCATCGTCGAGCGCGTCGCCGCCCTGGAGCCGCGCCCCCGGATGTCCCTCACCACCAACGGCATCGGCCTGCGCCGCACGGCACCGGCCCTGAAGGCCGCGGGCCTGGACCGGGTCAACGTCTCGCTGGACACCCTGCGCCCGGACGTCTTCAAGACCCTCACCCGCCGGGACCGCCACAAGGACGTCCTGGAGGGCCTGGCAGCCGCCCGCGAGGCCGGGCTGACGCCGGTCAAGGTGAACTCGGTCCTGATGCCGGGGCTCAATGACGACGAGGCCCCCGACCTGCTGGCCTGGGCCGTCGAGCACGACTACGAGCTGCGCTTCATCGAGCAGATGCCGCTGGACGCCCAGCACGGCTGGAAGCGCGAAGGCATGATCACCGCCGGTGACATCCTCGCCTCCCTGCGCACCCGTTTCGAGCTGACCGCCGAGGGCTCCGAGGAGCGCGGCTCGGCCCCCGCCGAGCGCTGGCTCGTGGACGGCGGCCCGCACCGCGTCGGCGTCATCGCCTCCGTCACCCGCCCGTTCTGCTCGGCCTGCGACCGCACCCGCCTGACCGCCGACGGCCAGGTGCGCACCTGTCTCTTCGCCCGCGAGGAGACCGACCTGCGCGCCGCCCTGCGCTCCGACGCCCCCGACGAGGAGATCGCCCGCATCTGGCGACTGGCCATGTGGGGCAAGAAGGCCGGCGCCGGCCTCGACGACCCGGCCTTCGTCCAGCCCGACCGGCCGATGTCGGCGATCGGAGGCTAGGACGGGCTCCTAGGACGGGCTCACGGCAGTTCCTGCGGACCGGCGGAGGCTTCCCAGTCGGCCAGCGGGACCACGTCCTTCAGGAAGCCCCGCACGTCGAGGAACCGGGACAGATGCTCCCGGTGCTCGTCGCACGCGATCCACGTCTTGCGGCGCTCCGGCGTGTGGATCTTCGGGTTGTTCCATGCCAGCACCCACCCGGCGGCGGCGCGGCAGCCCTTGGCGGAGCAGATCGGGGTGGTTTCGTCACTCACAGCTTCGTCTCACAACTACCGGAAACAACTACGGAACAACCGGGGGACCAACCGCGGGAGCGACCGCGTCACAACCACGGAACCTGCATGAAAAAGGCGACGCCGAGCAGCCACGGGGGGAGCTGCCCGGCGTCGGTCCGTCGCTCCGACGGGGGATGCGGAGCGAGTACGAAGTATGTCACGGGTCACCCATGACCCGGCACCGGAACAACACGATTCATCTGAGCATTTCTTCGGTCTGGCGCGGAATCGACGTTCGCCTCCGGGAGCGTCCCGCGGTCACGTCCGGCCGCGCGGCTCACCCGCCGTGCCCGCCGCCGGACCGGGCACGGCGTCCTCCGGGACGGATTCCGCCGAGCCGTCGTCGGCACGCGGCGGCATGATCATCGGCGGCGTCGGCGCCGTCACGAACGTCGACGGCAACGATGGCGCGTTCTCACGCCCGGCGTTCGCGATCACGACCGCGATGTACGGCAGGACCACCCCGAGGACCAGGGCCACGATCGCGACGTGCCGTTCCACGTTCCAGAGACAGGCCGCGAGGACCACCGACACCGTACGGACCGACATCGAGATGATGTAGCGGCGCTGCCGCCCGCGCACGTCCTCCTGGAGGCCCGTCCGGGCTCCGGTGATCCGGAACACCTCGGCACTGCCGCCGGCACTCTGCTTCCGCATCTGGTTCCACCATCCGCCCGCATCGGACTCTCCCCGCCCCGCTCCCGTCCGCGGCCGCTCGGGGACACCGGTCCCGGACAGCTCTCACGTTACGCCGCACCTGCGCCGCTTACGAGACCGGGGCACCCCGGGACCGCGCACCCGGCATGCGCCGCGCTCCGTAGTCCGGTACCCCGTTCGGCCGTACCCGGCATGCGCCGTACGCGGTACGGCCGAAGACTGGCGGAAATGCTCGCGTAGAGCCGTATGAGGAGGCAGGCATGGGCTGGTTGTGGGCGATCATCGTCGGATTCGTGCTCGGTCTGATAGCCAAGGCGATCATTCCCGGGAAGCAGCACAGCCCCCTGTGGCTGACCACCATCTTCGGCATGCTCGGCGCCATCGCGGGCAACGCGATCGCGCGGGCGGCCGGCGTGGACGCGACCTCCGGCATCGACTGGTGGCGGCACGTCTTCCAGCTGGTGGCCGCGATCGTCATCGTCGCCGTGGGCGACGCGATCTACATGGCGGTGCGGGGCAACAAGCGGCGTGAACGGGCCTGACGCCCCGCACGGTCCCCGCACGACGGGGGAAGGGGCGGCCTCCGGCAAGCCGCAGGGCAGCGGAAACCGCCCCTCCCGCACCCCGCCGGGGCGAGGGCCGTAGGCACGCTCAGGCGCCGGTGACCTCCACCGCGGCCAGGTTCTTCTTGCCGCGGCGCAGCACCAGCCAGCGCCCGTGCAGCAGGTCCTCCCGGGCTGGCACGGCGTCCTCGCCGGTGACCTTGGCGTTGTTCACGTAGGCGCCGCCCTCCTTGACCGTGCGGCGCGCGGCGGACTTGCTGGCGACCAGGCCGACCTCGGCGAACAGGTCGACGACCGGAGCCGGCTCGGCGACCTCGACGTGCGGCAGCTCGGAGAGGGCCGCGGCCAGCGTCCGCTCGTCGAGCTCCGCCAGGTCGCCCTGGCCGAAGAGGGCCTTGGACGCGGCGATCACGGCGGCCGTCTGGTCGGCGCCGTGCACCAGCGTCGTCAGCTCCTCGGCCAGCGCGCGCTGCGCGGCCCGGGCCTGCGGCCGCTCCTCGGTCTGCCGCTCCAGCTCCTCCAGCTCCTCGCGGGAGCGGAAGGACAGGATGCGCATGTACTTCGAGATGTCCCGGTCGTCCGCGTTCAGCCAGAACTGGTAGAACGCGTACGGCGTGGTCATCTCCGGGTCCAGCCAGACGGCGCCGCCCTCGGTCTTGCCGAACTTGGTGCCGTCCGCCTTGGTCATCAGCGGCGTCGCGTACGCGTGGACGGTCGCGTCCGGCTCCAGGCGGTGCAGCAGGTCGAGACCGGCCGTGAGGTTGCCCCACTGGTCGCTGCCGCCGCCCTGGAGGGTGCAGCCGTACCTCCGGTAGAGCTGGAGGAAGTCCATCGCCTGGAGGAGCTGGTAGCTGAACTCCGTGTAGCTGATGCCCTCGGAGGACTCCAGGCGGCGGGCGACGGAGTCCTTGGTCAGCATCTTGTTGACCCGGAAGTGCTTGCCGATGTCCCGCAGGAACTCGATCGCCGACAGGCCCTCGGTCCAGTCGAGGTTGTTGACCATCAGGGCCGCGTTCTCACCCTCGAAGGACAGGAACGGCTCGATCTGGCCGCGCAGCCGCTCCACCCAGCCCGCGACGGTCTCCGGCGGGTTCAGCGTGCGCTCGGCGGTCGGCCGCGGGTCGCCGATCTGGCCCGTCGCGCCGCCGACCAGCGCCAGCGGCCGGTGACCGGCCTGCTGGAGCCGGCGCACGGTGAGCACCTGCACCAGGTGCCCCACGTGCAGGGACGGCGCGGTCGGGTCGAAACCGCAATAGAACGTGACGGGACCGTCCGCGAGCGCCTTGCGCAAGGCGTCCTCGTCGGTGGACTGGGCGAACAGCCCACGCCACTTCAGCTCGTCGACGATGTCCGTCACGGTTCTCGTGTCTCCTACATGATCATGATCTTCGGCAGTCGGGTGACAGCCGCCTACGAGGTTATACGCCCTGGCTGACAGAGCTCATATTGAAATCGGGGACGCGCAGCGCCGGCATCGCGGCCCTGGTGAACCAGTCGCCCCACTCCCTGGGCAGCGTCTTCTCCGTGCGCCCGGCCTCCGCGGCCCGGCCCAGCAGATCCACCGGCGACTCGTTGAACCGGAAGTTGTTCACCTCGCCGACGACCTCGCCGTTCTCGACGAGATAGACGCCGTCCCGGGTGAGCCCGGTCAGCAGCAGCGTCGCCGGGTCGACCTCACGGATGTACCAGAGGCAGGTCAGCAGCAGCCCGCGCCCGGTGGACGCGACCATCTCCTCCAGGGAGCGGTCGGTGCCGCCGTCCAGGACCAGGTTGCCGATCGCGGGCGCCACCGGCAGCCCGGTCAGCCCGGCGCTGTGCCGGGTGGTCGTCAGCCGGTGCAGCTCGCCCGCGCGGATCCAGTCGGTCGCCGCCACCGGCAGCCCGTTGTCGAACACCGACTGGTCGCCGCCCGAGGAGTGCGCGACCACGAAGGGCGCGCACTCCAGGCCCGGCTCGTGCGGATCGCTGCGCAGGGTCAGCGGCAGCTCGCCGAGCCGCTCGCCGACGCGCGTGCCGCCGCCCGGCTTCGAGAACACCGTGCGCCCCTCGGCCGCGTCCCGCCCCGACGCCGACCAGAACTGGTAGATCAGCAGGTCCGCGACCGCGGTCGGCGGCAGCAGCGTCTCGTACCGGCCCGCGGGCAGCTCCACCCGCCGCTCGGCCCAGCCGAGCCGTACGGCCAGCTCGGCGTCGAGCGCCGCCGGGTCGACGTCCTTGAAGTCCCGTGTGGAGCGTCCCGCCCACGCCGACCGGGTGCGGTCCGGCGACTTGGCGTTCAGCTCCAGCGTGCCGTTCGGCTGGTCGTGCCGCAGCCGCAGCCCCGTCGACGTACCCACGTACGTCGACGTCAGCTCGTGGTTGGCGAAGCCGTACAGCTCCCGGCCGCCCGCCCGCGCGCGGGCGAACGCCTCACCGAGGGCCGGCGCGAAGTCGGCGAACACGGCCGACGAGGTCTCGGCGGGCGCGTCGGTGAAGTCGGGCGAGGAGGGCACGCCCGTGACCAGCGGCTGCGCGTCCTCGGCCGGTCCGGCGCCGCGTGCGGCGGCCTCGGCGGCGCGCACCAGGGGCTCGAGCTCGTCCACGGTCACCGCCGAGCGCGACACGACCCCGGAGGCCGTGCCCTCCCGCCCGTCCACGGTGGCGACGACGGTGAGGGTGCGCCCGCGCGTGACGCCGTTGGTGGTGAGGGCGTTGCCCGCCCAGCGCAGGTTGGCGGTGGACTCCTCGTCGGCGATGACGACGCATCCGTCCGCCCGGGACAGCTCCAGCGCCCGCTCGACGATCTCGTGCGGCTTGCTCGTGAGCGCGCTCATCGACCGGCCTCCTGGGTGGTGTTGAGGATGTTGACTCCCTTGAAGAGGGCGGACGGGCAGCCGTGCGACACGGCCGCGACCTGCCCCGGCTGGGCCTTGCCGCAGTTGAAGGCACCGCCCAGGACGTACGTCTGAGGGCCGCCGACGGCCGCCATGGACCCCCAGAAATCGGTGGTCGTCGCCTGGTAGGCCACGTCCCGCAGCTGACCGGCGAGCCGCCCGTTCTCGATCCGGAAGAACCGCTGCCCGGTGAACTGGAAGTTGTAGCGCTGCATGTCGATGGACCAGGACCGGTCACCGACGACGTAGATCCCGCGCTCCACGCCCCCGATCAGGTCCTCGGTGGACAGCCCGCCGGGATCCGGCCGCAGCGACACGTTGGCCATGCGCTGCACGGGTACGTGCGCGGGGGAGTCGGCGTAGGCGCACCCGTTGGACCGCTCGAACCCGGTGAGCTTCGCGATCCGCCGGTCGAGCTGGTAGCCGACGAGCGTGCCGTCCTTCACCAGGTCCCAGGACTGCCCCTCGACGCCCTCGTCGTCGTACCCGATGGTCGCCAGGCCGTGCTCGGCGGTGCGGTCGCCGGTGACGTTCATCAGCTCGGAGCCGTAACGCAGCTTGCCGAGCTGGTCGAAGGTGGCGAAGGAGGTGCCGGCGTAGGCGGCCTCGTAGCCGAGGGCGCGGTCGAGCTCGGTGGCGTGTCCGATGGACTCGTGGATGGTCAGCCAGAGGTTGGACGGGTCGACGACCAGGTCGTACAGGCCCGCCTCGACGCTCGGCGCCCGCATCTTCTCGGCCAGCAGCTCCGGGATCTCGGCCAGTTCGGCGTCCCAGTCCCAGCCGGTGCCGGTCAGGTACTCCCAGCCGCGACCGGCGGGCGGCGCGAGGGTGCGCATGGAGTCGAACTCGCCGCTGGAGCCGTCCACCGAAACGGCGGTGAGCACCGGGTGCAGCCGCACCCGCTGCTGCGTGGTCACGGTCCCGGCGGTGTCGGCGTAGAACTTGTTCTCGTGCACGGTGAGCAGCGAGGCGTCGACGTGGTCGACCCCGTCGGCCGCCAGCAGCCGCGCGCTCCAGTCGGCCAGCAGGGCCGACTTCTCCGCGTCGGGCACGGTGAAGGGGTCGACCTCGTACGACGAGACCCACGTCCGGTCGGCGTGCACGGGCTCGTCGGCGAGCTCCACCCGCTCGTCCGACCCCGCCGCCTTGATGACCTGCGCGGACAGCTTTGCCATCGCCACCGCCTGGGACGCCACCTTGGCGGCGGCGTCCATGGTGAGGTCCACACCGGACGCGAAGCCCCACGTACCGCCGTGCACCACGCGCACCGCGTACCCGAGGTCGGTGGTGTCCGAGGACCCGGCGGGCTTGGCGTCCCTGAGGCGCCAGGCGGCGCCTCGCACCCGCTCCAGGCGGAAGTCCGCGTGCTCGGCACCGAGCGCACGCGCGCGGGCGAGGGCGGCGTCCGCGAGGGCGCGCAGGGGAAGTGCAAGGAATGACTGATCGACCTCGTGGGCCACGAACGGCCTCCCTTGAGTCATGGTGAGCGGGACATGCTTGTCCCGCAGTGAATCATGGGGCGTCGGCACCGGGCCGGGCCAATGGATTCACGTCCGGCACGGAGGGCGGGAACCCGGGCCCCTTCTGTAGGGACCCGACAGTCAGCCCCGTAAGCCACTGTGGGTGCCCGAGTCTTTGCGCAGGGGTGGGGACCGATAGGTTTTCGAGGAAGCCGCCTGTCAACGCCGCCCGTCAACCGGGTGTTCGGGCGGGTACCAGCCGCTATCGAAAGGGTGATCCGTTGAGCCGCTCGGTTCTCGTCACCGGAGGCAACCGGGGCATCGGCCTCGCCATCGCCCGCGCTTTCGCCGACGCCGGCGACAAGGTCGCGATCACGTACCGCTCGGGTGAGCCCCCCGAGGGTTTCCTCGCCGTCAAGTGCGACATCACCGACAGCGAGCAGGTGGAGCAGGCCTACAAGGAGATCGAGGAGACCCACGGTCCCGTCGAGGTCCTGGTCGCCAACGCCGGCATCACCAAGGACCAGCTCCTGATGCGGATGTCCGAAGAGGACTTCACCTCCGTCATCGACACCAACCTCACCGGCACCTTCCGCGTCGTCAAGCGCGCCAACCGCGGCATGCTGCGGGCCAAGAAGGGCCGTGTCGTGCTCATCTCGTCGGTGGTCGGGCTCCTCGGCTCCGCGGGGCAGGCGAACTACGCCGCCTCCAAGGCCGCGCTGGTCGGCTTCGCGCGCTCCCTCGCCCGTGAGCTGGGCTCGCGCAACATCACCTTCAACGTCGTCGCGCCCGGTTTCGTCGACACCGACATGACCCGGGAGCTCACCGAGGAGCAGCAGACGAAGATCCTCGCGCAGGTGCCGCTCGCCCGGTACGCGCAGGTGGAGGAGATCGCCGCGGCGGTGCGGTTCCTCGCCTCGGAGGACGCCTCGTACATCACTGGAGCCGTCATCCCCGTTGACGGCGGACTGGGAATGGGTCACTGATCACCATGAGCGGAATTCTCGAGGGCAAGCGCGTCCTGATCACCGGTGTGCTGACGGAGGCCTCCATCGCCTTCCACACCGCCAAGCTGGCCCAGGAGCAGGGCGCCGAGGTCATCCTGACCGCGTTCCCGCGGCCCACGCTGACCGAGCGCATCGCCAAGAAGCTGCCCAAGCCCGCCAAGGTCATCGAGCTGGACGTCACCAACGACGAGCACCTCGGACGCCTGGCCGACGTCGTCGGCGAGGAGCTGGGCGGCCTCGACGGCGTCGTCCACTCGATCGGCTTCGCCCCGCAGGACGCGCTCGGCGGCAACTTCCTGAACACGCCGTTCGAGTCGGTCGCCACCGCCATGCACGTCTCGGCGTACTCCCTGAAGTCGCTGACCATGGCCTGCCTGCCGCTGATGCAGAACGGCGGCTCGGTCGTCGGCCTCACCTTCGACGCGCAGTTCGCCTGGCCGCAGTACGACTGGATGGGCCCGGCCAAGGCCGCGCTGGAGGCCACCAGCCGCTACATGGCCCGTGACCTGGGCAAGCAGAACATCCGCTGCAACCTGGTCTCGGCGGGTCCGCTCGGCTCCATGGCCGCCAAGTCCATCCCGGGCTTCAGCGACCTGGCCGCCGTGTGGGACAGCCGTTCCCCGCTGGAGTGGGACCTGAAGGACCCGGAGCCCGCCGGCCGCGGTGTCGTCGCGCTGCTGAGCGACTGGTTCCCGAAGACCACGGGCGAGATCGTCCACGTCGACGGCGGTCTGCACGCCATCGGCGCCTGACCGGTCGTCCCTCCGGGGCCCGCATCCACCAGGGTGCGGGCCCTTGGCGTGTCACCCGTTCGGCCCAGCCGGCCGGGCGGCGGGGCAGTCGACGGCACACGCTGGAGTACGAGTTCCTCACCACGCGCCTTCCCTCCCCAGTTCCCCGTACGGCCGAGGAGGTCCCCTGTGCGTCTGCTTTCCCGCCTGGCCTCAGTGACCGCCGCCGTCGCCTGCGTACTGATCCTGCCGTACGAAGCGGTGTCCCACGCGCGCGTGCCCGCCGGGGACACCGGGGACTCCGCGTCGGCGGAGCCGTTCGGCGCCGAGTGCCGGGTCCGCGTCGACGACTCCCAGGTGACCGCCCACTGCCACAACCCGTTCCCGGAGACCGACCACGTGCGCCTGCACATCGAGTGCGTCCGCTGGTGGGACCTCGACAGCGACGGCTCGGCGGTCGCGGCGGGGCCCGCGCAGACCGTGCGACTGGACGGACGCTGCTGGAAGGAGATCCAGGCGGCGTGGGTCAGCCATCAGCGGGCGCGCTGATCCGGCCCGGACGGCACAGGAACGGATAGCCGGCCGCCTCCTGGGCGGCCGTCACCGCGTCCCCCACGCGGATCGCGTCGACCAGCCGCGTGTGGTCCATGTGCGTCTCCGGCGTCAGCTCGCCGCCGACGTCCACGCGCAGCCAGTCCCGCATCACCTCGCCCAGATCCGCGTACATCGCGGTCATCACGTCGTTGTGCGAGGCGGCCACGACGGCCAGGTGGAACGTCGCGTCCGCCGTCACGAACGCCTCAGTGTCACCCGACTCCCAGGCCTCCTCGCGGCGCACCAGCAGCGCGTCGAGCTGCTTGAGGTCCTTCTCCGTGCGCCGCTCGGCGGCGAGCCGGGCGGCGGCGGACTCCAGCGTGGAACGCAGCTCGGCGATGTGCCGGGGGTCGGCCTCGGCGAAGCGGCGCTGCATCACGCCCGCCAGCTCGCTGGTCGCCACGACGTACGTGCCGGAGCCCTGGCGGATGTCCAGCAGACCGTTGTGGGCCAGCGCGCGGACCGCCTCACGGACCGTGTTCCGGGCGACACCGAGCTGTTCGACCAGTTCGGGCTCGGTCGGGATGCGGGAGCCGACCGGCCACTCGCCCGAGGCGATCTGCTGGCGCAGGGCCGCGATGACCTGCTCGGACAGCGCCGAACGGCGGGGATGGCTCAGGGGCATGGCTCACCTTCGCACGCGAGTCCCGGCGGCGGACAGCCACCGGGCACCGGATGACGCCGGGATGGACAACCAATCATCCCATGATTCTATGATGGGTCTCATGGCTAGTGACGAAACCCGGACGGAGACCATGAGGTCCACGACCCCCGGCGAGGCGACCGCACGCGACGCCCGGGTACCCGGCGAGGCGCCCGGGGCACCCGGCACGCGCGCGTGGACGACGTGGACGACCCGCCTGCTCCTCCTCGGCATCGTCCTGGCCGCGCTGAACCTGCGCCCCGCCATCACGAGCCTGGGCGCGCTCCTGGAGGAGGTCCGCGACGGGCTCGGCATGAGCGGCAGCGTGGCCGGGCTCCTCACCTCCGTGCCCCCGCTCTGCTTCGCCGTGTTCGGGGTCACCGCCCCGCGGCTGGCCCGCCGCTTCGGGCCCGGCGCGGTGGTCTGCGCGGGCATGGTCGCCATCACCGCGGGCCTGCTCATACGCCCGTACGCCGGCGGCACCGCCGGCTTCCTGGCCGCCACCGCCCTCGCGCTGATGGGCATCGCGGTCAGCAACGTCCTGATGCCGGTCATCGTCAAGCGCTTCTTTCCCGACCGGGTCGGCTCCATGACCGGCCTGTACTCGATGGCCCTCGCCTTCGGCACCTCGATCGCCGCCGCGGCGACCGTGCCCATGACGAACGCGCTGGGCGGGGACTGGCAGCCCGGCCTGGCGGTGTGGGCCGTGGTGGCGGCGGCGGCCGTCCTGCCGTGGATCCCGTTCGTACGCGAACGGAGGGCACCGTCCACGCTCACGCCCGCCCCGGACCCTTCCGACGAGGCCCTCGAGGCCGACGAGGCCACCGGGAAGCCCGCGACCGCACGCCCTGCGGACCGGCAGGCGAAGCAGCCCGCCGAGCAGCCCCCGCTGCGGATCACCCGCAGCCGCACGGCCTGGGCCCTCGCCGTCTTCTTCGGCCTCCAGGCCACCGCCGCCTACATCACGATGGGCTGGATGGCGCAGATCTTCCGGGACGCGGGTGTGTCCGCCGGCACCGCCGGGCTGCTGCTCGCCGTCATCATGGTGATGGGCGTGCCGCTCGCCTTCGTCATCCCGCGCGTGGCCACCCGCCTGCCCCATCAGGGCCCGATCGTGCTGGTACTGGGTGTGTGCGGGCTCGCCGGATACGCCGGCCTGTACTTCGCGCCGGCCGGCGGTGCCTGGGCCTGGGCCCTGCTGCTCGGCGTCTCCAACTGCGCCTTCCCGCTCGCGCTGACCATGGTCGGGATGCGGGCCAGGACGGGCGCGGGCGTCGCCCAGCTGTCCGCCTTCGCGCAGAGCACCGGCTACCTGATCTCCATCCCGGGTCCGCTGCTGGTGGGCGTGCTCTACCAGCACAGCGGCGGCTGGGGCCTGCCGATCGCACTGATGAGTGCCCTGATGGTGCCGCAGATGGTGGTGGGCTTCCTGGCGGGGCGCGACCGCACGGTGGAGGAGGAAGCGGCCCGCTGACTCCGGCAGGGGCCTGATGGCTCCGGGGGAGCGGCCTCCCGGCGTCGGGGCAGGCGCCCGCTGACGGCGGAAGCGGCCCGCCTGCCCCGGTGCGGGCGACGGATGCGAGACTTGCCGTATGCCAGTCCTCGACCCGAACCCCCAGCACGGCCAGAAGAAGATGCTGTACGTCTTCGGCGGCTTCCTCGCGATCTTCGTGATCATCGGCGTCATCGCGACGATCGCCGCACCGTGATCCCGCCCTCGGCCGCCCGACGGTGGGGTTAACCCCCCATCCCCTAGGGGGCGAGGGTCAGGGTCAAGTGGGTGGACCTCCGGATGGGTTGGGGCCCGCGGATTCCGTAGTTTCGAGATGTGCCCGCCACAGGCGGGCCGCGGAGCACGGACCAGGGACGCTCGAAGACCAGCGGAGGCACTCATGTCGGCCCCAACCCACACCCGGCCTCCCCGGACACCCGGGGGCGGCGTCGAGATCCGGCTGCCCTGGTGGGCCCTCACTCTGCCCGTGCTCGCATTCGTCGCGCTGCTCCTGCTGATACTCAATCCCGCCGAGGCCCACGCCACCGCCGGCGAACCCGCGATCGCCCACCTCCTGGAGCTGGTGCGGCAGCTGACCGGGCGCTGAGGCGGACCGGCGCCCCGGATCCGCCCGAGGCGGTGCATCCGCATGTCAACTCCCTGCGCCCCGTGGCCTGTTTCATGCGAAGCTGGATGCCATGAGCGTCGCAGAATCCCGCAGGATTGTCCTTTTCCGGCATGCGAAAGCCGACTGGCCACAGGTGACCGACCACGAGCGGCCGCTCGCCGATCGGGGCCGCAAGGACGCCGCAGAGGCCGGGCGCCGGCTCGCGGACACCGGCGTCCACTTCGACCAGGCCCTGTGCTCCACCTCGACCCGGACCCGCGAGACCTGGAAGCTCGCCGTCGCGGAGTTCCCGCAGCGGCCGAAAACCGTCTACGAGGAGCGGATCTACGAGGCCTCTCCCGGCGAGCTGATCGCCGTGCTCAACGAGACCCCCGACGACCTGCGGAACGTGCTGGTGATCGGCCACAACCCGGGCATGGAAGCACTCGCCGAGATCCTGGCGGGCTCGGCCGAGGGCGACGTCCGCGAGCGGATGGGCCACCGGGGCTTCCCGACCGCCGCCTTCGCCGTCCTGACCTTCACGGGCTCCTGGAAGGACGTCGAGCCGGGCGCTGCCTCCCTGGTCGACTACTGGGCGCCGGCCGACTGACCCGCCCCCGCGCGACAGGGCCCGGCACCCAGGCGGTCCGGGCCCTCGCCGTACGAGCCGCCCGGGGCCGGGCGCGTGAGTCAGATCCGGTCGACGGGCAGGCCGACGCCCTCGCCGAGACCCTCGTCCAGCGTGTCCGCCGCCTCCACCTCTTCGCGGGTGATGCCGAGCAGGTACAGCACCGTGTCCAGGAAGGGCACGTTCACCGCGGTGTGCGCCGCCTCGCGCACCACCGGCTTGGCATTGAAGGCGACCCCGAGCCCGGCCGCGTTCAGCATGTCCAGGTCGTTGGCCCCGTCCCCGATCGCCACGGTCTGCGCCAGCGGTACGCCCGCCTCGGCGGCGAACCGGCGCAGCAGCCGGGCCTTGCCCGCCCGGTCCACGATCTCCCCGGTGACCCGGCCCGTCAGCCTGCCGTCGACTATCTCCAGCGTGTTGGCCTGGGCGAAGTCCAGCCCCAGCCGCTCCTTCAGATCGTCGGTGACCTGGGTGAAGCCGCCGGAGACGACCCCCACCTGGTAGCCGAGCCGCTTCAGCGTACGGATCAGGGTGCGGGCACCCGGCGTCAGCCGTACCTCGCTGCGCACCTTCTCCACCACCGAGGCGTCCAGCCCCGCCAACAGCGCCACGCGCGCGTGCAGCGACTGCTCGAAGTCCAGCTCCCCGCGCATCGCGGCCGCCGTCACCTCGGCGACCTTGTCCTCGCAGCCGGCGTGCGCGGCGAACAGCTCGATGACCTCGTCCTGGATCAGGGTGGAGTCCACGTCCATCACGACCAGGCGCTGCGCCCGCCGGTGCAGCCCCGCCGAGACGACCGCGACGTCCACACCGAGCGCCGCGGCCTCGGTGGCCAGCGCGGTGCGCAGCGGCTCGGTCTCCACGCCGGACACCGCGAACTCGACAGCGGTCACCGGGTACTTGGCCAGCCGGAAGATGCGGTCGATGTTGCTGCCGGACTCGGCGATCCGGGCCGCTATGGCGGCCGTCGCCTCCGCGGTGAGCGGGTGGCCGAGCACCGTGACCAGGGAGCGGCCGAGACCGCGCGGCCGGTTGTCGCCGATACCGGAGATGATCTCCGCCTGCAGCTTCAGTGACTCCGCCCAGCTGTGCACGGTCGCCCGCAGATCACCCTCAAGGCTCCGGGGCGGCTCGGTCACGAGCGCGCACAGCACGATCCGGCCACGGGTGACTACCTGCTCGATGTCGACGACGTCGACGGAGTAGGCGGCGAGGGTGTCGAACAGGCCGGCCGTGATGCCCGGTCGGTCCTTGCCGAAGATCTTGACGAGAAGCGTGGGAACGTCAGAGGTCTGCGAAGCGCTCATGGTGCTCCCACCGTATCCGGCACCCGGTGCCTCCCGCCCCCGAGGTCCGCCTGACGGACACGGCCCCGCCGGGGCGGGCCCCGGCCCGCGCCCGCACGTTCACCGCTGCACCGGGGGTGCGGGGCGGTGCTGGAAGCGGGGGGCGATGAAGCCGGTGGCCGTTCACCCCCCGGCGAGGACGCCCGCGTCTACGCTTCCCGGGGCGGTGGGTCCAGTGGTCTGGGCTCAGGGCGGTGGGTCCAGTGGTCTGGGCTCAGGGCGGTGGGTCCAGTGGTCTGGACTCAGGGCGGTGGGTCCAGTGGTCTGGGCTCAGGGCGGTGGGTCCAGCGGTCTGGACTCAGGGTGATGGTTCCAGCGGTCCCCGGCTCAGGACGGTGGTTTTCAGGGGTCCCCGGCTCAGGGCGATGGTTCCAGCGGTCCCGCTCCTCCGAGAGGGTCTCGGCCGACGTCCCGCTCCGCGCCCGGTCGGCCGGTTTCCCCCTCAGCTCCGGCACCGAGGGCGGCGGGGAGCGGTCCGTCGTCCCCGGGGTGAAGGGCGATCGGTCCGGGCCGCTCCCGGAAGCGGAGGCCGCCGGGGCGCTCAGGCGGTGGCTCCAGCGGCCCAGCGGTCCAGCGGTCCAGCGGCCCAGAGGAGCGACCGCGGCCGCCCCCGTTCGTGTCCGGGGTTCCTACTGACCGTCTCTGGGCCGCCGCGGTGGCGCCGGAGGCGGGGGAGGCGGCGGCGGGGGCCCCTCACCCCACCGGCCCGGCGGCCGGCCCCCGGGCCGTTCCCCGGGCCTCGGAGGCCGCCGCGGCGTTCCCGGCCGGGGTCCCAGCGGCCCGGCCACCGTAGGGGCGCCGTACACGTCGTCGCCGGATTGCTGCTCGTCGCCGTCGGGCTGCTGCCCCGCGCTCCCGGACCGTCGGTCCACACGCCCCTCTTCCCGCCCGGCGCCGACAGGCGGCCGGGCGCCGGAGCCGGGCTGCCCGGAGCCCGGCGCCCGCCCGCCATCGGACGGCGAAGGGATGCGCGACCCCGCCGGCCGCGCATCCTCGGGTTCTCCTGTCTCCGCTCCCGCTCCCGCTCCTGCTCCCGCCCCTTCCCCGAGTCGCAGGTACGGATTGGTGCCGGGGTTGGGCGGCCGATGCGGCGCGCCCGGCCGGTACGGCCCCGAGGGCGGCGCCCCCGCGTACGCCGTACCGCCGGCCCTCGCGCCACCCCCGTCCGCGCCACCCGCCCCCGCCGTCCAGGCACCCCGTGCCAACGCCGTCGCCCCCGACCCCGCCGCCCCGCTCGCCCGTGCCAGCAACGCCCCGGCCGCCCCCGCCCCCGCGCCCCACACGGCACCCAGCAGCAGCGCCGTACCGAGGCGTCCGCGCAGGTCGACGCTCGCGCCGAAGGCGTCGACGCCGAGTACCGACAGTGAGGCGTCCACGGACACCTCCGTCAGCCAGACCAGCAGCGGCAGCGCCAGTGCGGTCCCGACGCCCAGCCGTACGGCGCACCGCCCGGCGAAAGCCGGCGAGCGTGCCTCGCCCGGCGCCACAGGAGTCCGTACTGCCGTCAGTACCCCGCTCATCAGCATCATCAGCGCAGCCGCCACCCCGAGCAGCCACACCCGTTCGTCCAGCTCCGCCAGCCGCCCGAGCGTGACCGGCCGCTCGGTGCCGGCGCCCAGCAGCTCGTCCAGCGGAGCCGGGAGAACCCGGACCAGCTCACCGGTGGCCCGCCCGTCCCACGGCACGAACAGTCCGATCGGAACGCCGAGCCACACCCCGTTCGGCGCGCCCAGCAACGCGGCCCCCGCGATCCGCCGGGGGTGGTCGTCGCCGATCGCCGCGTAGGCCGCCGCCGCGAAGCCGGCCGCCACCGCCGTCAGCGCCACCGTGACCAGGGCGGACACGGCCGGCCGCACCACCCGGTGCACGGCCTCGCCCCCGCGCGGCAGGGGAGCGCGGCGCGAGGCCAGCAGTGCGACCAGCAGGACCCCGGCCGACCAGACCAGGCCGCCCAGCAGCGTCGGCGCGGTGTCGACGGTGAAGCCGACGGCCACCTCGGCGTCGACGAGGTCACCGATCCGGTCGGGCAGCAGCCCGCCGATGTCACCCACGTCGCCGAGCCCCGGGATCTCGAGACCACCACCCCCGCCGCCGGGCAGGTCGTCGAGTCCGAGCGAGCCGCCGTCGATCGTGATGACGTCGTGGCCCGCCCAGGCCAGCCCGCCCGTCATCGCCACGAACAGAGCGATCACCGCGCCCGCGCGCGCGAGGAGTTCGGCAGGTGCGACCACGACTCCGGCCGCCCGCAGGGACCGCAGGAAGAAGAACGACAGCAGCAGCGCGCCGACCAGACCCACGCCCAGTGGCGTCATCTCCAGGGCCGTGTGCGCCTCCGCCCCTTTCAGCCCGAACGCCGACACGTCACCGGTCGGGGTGACCGAACCGCCCGCGCCGAGCGCCACGACCGCCGCGGTCATCGGGCCCAGCGAGCCCGCCGCGTCCGCGTCCAGCAGACGCAGACCGAGCGCCGCCGTTCCCGCCATGCCGATCAACGCCCAGCTCACGGAGGCGATCGCGGACAGCAGGACGTCTCCCCAGGGCACCTTGGTGCCGTACTCCCCGGAACCGACGCTCGTGGACGCACTCATGGCAGACCCCCCGATCCGCTGCGCGGCCCGGTTGCCGCGCATGTCCCCCTCGCGTGGAATACCACTGTCCGGGCAGGTTTCAACCCCGTCAACGGGAACGGCCGATGGGCGCCTACGCGGTTTTCACAAGGTCCGACTTTCGGTCAGGGGCCCGAGCCTGAAATAGTGCCCCCCGATGTTCGACATCCCTGGACTCCCCGCTACGGGGGTACATCGGGGGACAACTCAGTGGGGCATGGAGTGCCGGAACTCGTACTGGAATCCAATGGACGGACCTGGACGCTCGATCCGTCCCGGTCATATGCGCTCGGACGCGATCCGCAGGGGGAGCTTGTCTTCGACGACGCCAGGGTTTCCTGGCGGCATGCCACGATCAGTTTCAACGGCCGCAGTTGGGTCGTCGAGGACCACGGCAGTACCAACGGCACGTTCGTGCACGGGCAGCGCATCCAGCAGATGGAGCTCGGCGCCGGCACGGTGGTGAACCTGGGCAACGCGACCGACGGACCGCGTCTGAACCTGACCGGAGCCCAGGCCGCCGCGGGCGCGCCGCAGGCGGCCCAGCAGCAGCCGTACGCCGCTCAGGGCGCGGACGCGGGCTGGGCGCAGCAGGCGCCGGCGCAGGAGCCGCCGCAGCGGCAGGCCCCGCAGCACGGGCAGCAGCAGGCCGGCTGGCAGCAGCAGCCGCAGCAGGGTGCACCGCACTTCCCGCAGCAGCAGGGGACCGGTGGCGCGGCGGGGGCGCCGCCGGTCTACGGCGATCGCAGCCCGACCACGTTCCACCAGTTCTCGCTCGGCCGCGTGATGCGCATCGGCCGTGCCCTGGAGAACGACCTGGTCGTCTCCGACCTCCAGGTCTCCCGTCACCACGCGGAGTTCCACTCGACGCCCGACGGGCGCATGGAGATCCGCGACCTCGGCTCGCACAACGGCACGTACGTCAACGGCCAGCCGATCACCAAGGGCGGCTCCCAACTGCTCGGCCCGAGCGACATCGTGGGCGTCGGCCACTCGACGTTCCAGATCGTCGGGGACCGGCTCGAGGAGTTCGTCGACACCGGCGAGGTGTCCTTCTCCGCCCGTCACCTGACCGTCACGGTCGACGGCGGCAAGCAGATCCTCAAGGACGTCTCCTTCGGCGTGCCCGAGAAGTCGCTGATCGCGGTCATCGGCCCGTCCGGCTCCGGCAAGTCGACCCTGCTCAAGGCGCTCACCGGCTACCGGCCCGCCGACCAGGGCGAGGTCCTCTACGACAACCGGAACCTCTACAAGCAGTTCGCCGAGCTGCGTCAGCGCATCGGTCTGGTCCCGCAGGACGACATCCTGCACAAGGAACTGACCGTCAAGAAGGCCCTGAAGTACGCGGCCAAGCTGCGCTTCCCGGCCGACACCACCGGCGCGGAGCGCGACGCCCGCATCGACGAGGTGCTGCGCGAGCTCAAGCTCGACATCCACAAGGACAAGAAGGTCACCTCCCTGTCCGGCGGCCAGCGCAAGCGCGTGTCCGTCGCCCTGGAGCTGCTCACCAAGCCGTCGCTGATCTTCCTGGACGAGCCGACCTCCGGCCTCGACCCGGGCATGGACCGCGACGTCATGCAGCTGCTGCGCGGCCTCGCCGACGACGGCCGCACCGTCCTCGTCGTCACCCACTCGGTGGCCGAGCTGGCGATCTGCGACAAGCTGCTGGTGATGGCGCCGGGCGGCTCGGTGGCCTACTTCGGCCCGCCGGAGGAGGCGCTGAACTTCTTCGGCTACGACACCTGGGCCGACGTCTTCTCCGCCTTCGAGAACTACCGCGACTACGACTGGGCGGGCCGCTGGAAGGGCTCGCAGCACTACCAGATGTACGCCGCGGACATCGACGCCGTCGCCCCGCAGGCCGTACAGGTCCCGGCGATGCAGGCGATGAAGCCGCCGAAGCCGCAGGGCTGGATGTCCCAGTTCGTCACGCTGGTGCGGCGCTACGTCTCGGTGATCGTCTCCGACAAGGGCTTCCTCGCCCTGATGGTGATCCTGCCGGCGGTGCTCGGCGCGGTGAGCCTGCTGATCGACGCCGACAAGGGCCTGCTGCCCAACCCCGCCCACCCGCAGACCGGCCGGATCGTTCCCAACGGCACCGCCACCACGGTCCTGCTGATCCTCGCGGTCGGCGCCTGTTTCGCCGGCGCCGCCAACTCCGTCCGTGAGCTGATCAAGGAACGGGTCATCTACGAGCGGGAGCGCGCGACCGGCCTGTCGCGGTCCGCGTACCTGATGTCCAAGGTCTTCGTGCTCGGCGCGATCACCGTGCTGCAGGGTCTGCTGGTCGGCGTCATCGGCTTCGTCAACCGGGAGATCCCGGAGGAGGGGCTGATCCTCGGAGGGCTGACACTCCTCGAGCTGTCCCTGCCGATCATGGCGCTGGGCTTCACCTCGATGATGTTCGGCCTGATCATCTCCTCGCTGGTGAAGACCGCCGAGAAGACCATGCCGCTGCTGGTCATGTTCGCGATCATCCAGGTCGTCTTCACCGGCTGCCTCTTCGCCCTGAACGGCGCGGTCGGCGTCAACCAGTTCTCGTACCTGATGCCGTCGCGCTGGGCGGTCGCCGCGGCCGGCGCCACGCTGGACTTCAACAGGATCAGCCCGCCGGAGAAGGGCGCCGAGGCGGACCCGCTGTGGGAGCACACCGTCGGCGCCTGGGGCCTGAACATGGCCGCGCTGATCGCCCTCGGCGTGATCTGCGGCTTCTTCGTGGCCCGCTTCCTGCGCCGCCACGAGCCCGAGGTCATGCGCAAGTAGCCCGCGGCGTCATGCGCGGGTGACCCGCGGCCGAGACGCCCCGAAGGGCGGCACCCTCCTGAGGGTGCCGCCCTTCGGCGTTCGGTCGCGAGCCGGCGTGAAGAGGTCCGCGCCGACCTCAGTACGCGCTGTCGACGTTGTCCATGGTGCCGTACTTGTCCGCCGCGTAGTTGCAGGCGGCGACGATGTTGGCGACCGGGTCGTAGATGTTCTTGGAGGTGCCGGGCACGTGGTAGGCCTCGAACGTCGGCGGGATCACCTGGAGCAGGCCCTTCGACGGGATGCCGTTGATGGCGTTGATGTCCCAGTCGTTGATGGCCTTCGGGTTGCCGGAGGACTCCCGCATGATGTTGCGGTGGATGCCCTCGTAGCTACCCGGGATGCCGTGCTTCTTCATGATGTCCCGGGCCTCGCGGATCCAGCCGTCGAGGTTGTCGGCGTAGCTCTTCGTCGAGACCTGCTTGGCCTCGACGCGCTTGGCGGACCGGCTCGCGGTCTCCTTGGCCTCGCGCTTCTCCACGGCCTTCTCGGCGGTGGCCTTCTTGGCGGTGGCCTTGGTGGCCGCCTCCTGCTTCGCCTCGATGGAGGCGACCTTCTGGCCGGCACCGGCGAGCTGGCCGGTGACACCGGCGTGCACGTCCTGGATCTGCTCGGTGCTGTACGCCACCTTGGCCGTGGGAGCGGCCTCGCTCGTGGTCGTCTGGCCGCTGGCGGGGACCGCGGTGAGCGCGACGGCGGCGGCGCCGAGCGTGCCGACACCGGCGATCGCGAGCTTGTGGGTGCGGTTCAGGGGACGACTGTGACCACGGGTGAAGATGTTCTTGGGCATGGCGGGATAGACCTCTTCGAATAGCGCGGAGGTCGCTCTCGTCCGGTGGGGACAGTTGGTGCTTCCGGCACAAACGCCGCGGGGCGGGACCCGCCGCGTTGAGCGACGAGAGCAATTCTTAGCGGTCGCAAAATCCGGAGGCAAAGGTGTGACGTACGATCCGAGGTAGTGGATCAGGCAGGGGTGAAACGGGGCAGATTGGACTATCTGCCCCGGTCAAAACGGACGAGTCGTTCTCCTACTCTCCTTCGTACGTGACGTGCACCCTATGCGGGGGCTCACACCGACCCCCCGCTCTTCTCACCGTTGGTTGCTGAAGCAATGCAATCTGTGAGGGTCTGCGCCCCACTACTGCGGCAGGAGGAGATGGACGTCCCCGAACTCGTGCCACAGGTAGCGCCCCCGCACCGCCGCGTCGTATCCGCGGTCGAGCGCCGCCCGCCCCGCCACCGCCTCCAGCATCAGCAGATGCGAGGCCTCGGGCTCGTGCAGCCCCGTCAGCAGCCCGTCCACCACCCGCACCCCGCGCTCCGGAGTCACGACCAGATCGGTCCACCCCGCCCGCGCCCGTACGCGTCCGTCGGCACCGGCCGCCGACTCCACCGCCCGCACGGCCGTCGTCCCGACGGCCACCACCCGGCCGTCCCCCGCCGCCGCGGCGTTGATCAGCCGCGCCGACGCCTCCGGCACCGAGAACCGCTCCGGATACGGCGGCTCGTGCGCCTCGGCCGAGGCCACCCCCGTGTGCAGCGTCACCGGCGCGAACTGCACCCCCCGGCTCACCAGCTCCGCCACCAGCCGCGCCGTGAAGGGCCGCGCCGCGCTCGGCATCTCCGCGCTGCCCGACCCGTCCGCGGACGGCAGCGCGAACACCGTCTGGTACGCGGACAACGGCTGATCCCGCTCCGTATAGGAGTAGCGAATGGGCCGCCCGTGCTCCCGCAGCACCACGGGCACCTCGGCTCCCGACACCCGTGCCCACCACAACCGCTCCCCGCGCGCGCTCAGGGGCTCCTCCAGCACGAGCCGCGCACCGCCGGGCAGCCGCACCCTCGTCCCCTCCTGCCCACCCGCCCGTCTCCCGCCCCCCTTCGAAGGAAGCGCTCCACGCCCTGCTCCTTCCGCTGCCCCTACCTCCGCACGCGCGCGCGTGGTGCCCCGTCCGTCGGGAACCCGCAGCTCCACCGCCCACCGGCCGTCGTCCCCGCGCGTGGAGAAGTGCACCACCACGCGCGCGTGCCCGACGTGCCCGTCGACGGCGGCCGCCAGCGTGGCCGACGTGTTGACGACCAGCAGATCACCGGCCCGCAGCAGCCCCGGCAGCTCACCGAACACGTGATGCGACACCTCGGTGCCACGCGACACCAGCAGCCGCACGGCGTCCCGGTCCAGTCCGGGCCCGCGCTGCTCGGCGGGCACCCGCGCCGACAGCTCCCGAGGAACGTGCGGCACCGTCGTCATCGCACTCCCTCCAGCAACGCCGGAGCCCCGTAGCGGCCGCTGGCCGGCCGCTCGTCCAGGAGCCTGAGCAGCGCCGGGACGACACTCACCGGATCGGGCCGCGGATCGTCGTCGTCCGGTACGGCCGCCGCGTACAGGTCCGTGGCCATGTCCCCGGGATCGACCGCCCAGACCCGCAACCCGGGCTCCTCGGTACCCAGCACCGCCGCCAGCTGGTCCAGGGCCGCCTTGGACGCTCCGTATCCGCCCCACGTCTCGTACGCCTCCGCCGCGGCGTCCGAGCTGACCGTCAGCACCGCGCCCGCCCGGGCCGCCCGCAGCGACGGCAGCGCCTCCTGGACCAGGCCCAGCGCGGCCACGACGTTCACCTCCATCGCCCGCCGCAGCCCGTCGAGCGCCAGCCCCTCCAGCCGCACCAGCGGCTCCGCACCCAGCGCGCTCGCATTGCTGACCAGCAGGTCCACCCCGCCCAGCCGCCGGGCCGCCGCCACCAGCCCGGCCCGGTGCCCGGCGTCGGTGACGTCCCCGGGCAGCGCCGTCACGCGCGTGCCGTACGCCTCCAGCGCCGCCGCCGTCTCCTCCAGCACCTCCGGCGTCCTGGCGTCGAGCACCAGGTCCCAGCCCCGTGCCGCCAGGGCCTCGGCCAACGCCCGGCCCAGTCCCTTCGACGCTCCCGTGATGATCGCGACCGGCATGACACACGTCCCCTCGTCGTCCACGCCGCCTGATCGGCTCGGCGTGGTCCTCAACGTAGGAATCGGGCCGCACCGGCGCCTCGGGCACGGGCCGCAACCGTGCGGGGCCCTTCGCCCTAGGACCGGCGGGCAGGACCTCCGGCCTAGGACCGGCGCCCTAGGCGACGGCGGTCACAGGTCCGATCCCGGTGTCACACCCCGCCGGTACCGTGAGGACATGAGTCACGGCCCCCGGTCCGGCCTCGCCGCGGTGAGTTCCGCGCTGCTGGCCATGAGCAGGCACCTCGAGGTGCGCGACGTCCTCAAGACGATCGTCGCCTCGGCCCGCGAGCTGCTCGACGCGCAGTACGCGGCACTCGGCGTCCCCGACGACCACGGCGGCTTCGCCCAGTTCGTGGTCGACGGCGTCAGCGAGGAGCAGTGGAAGGCCATCGGCCCCCTGCCGCGCCAGCACGGCATCCTCGCCGCGATGCTGCACGAGGCCACGCCCCAGCGCCTCGCCGACGTCCGCAAGGACCCCCGCTTCGGCGGCTGGCCCTCCGCCCACCCCGACCTGGCCGACTTCCTGGGCCTGCCGATCCGCGACGGCGACGAGGTCATCGGGGCCCTCTTCCTCGCCAACAAGAACTGTGCGAGGCCCGAGGGCACCTGCGGCTTCACCCCGGACGACGAGGAGCTGCTGGGCATCCTCGCCCAGCACGCCGCGATCGCCCTCACCAACGCCCGCCTGTACGAACGCAGCCGCGAGCTGACCATCGCCGAGGAACGCTCCCGCCTCGCCCACGAACTGCACGACGCGGTCAGCCAGAAACTGTTCTCGCTGCGCCTGACCGCCCAGGCCGCCGCCACCCTGGTCGACCGCGACCCCGCGCGCGCCAAGGGCGAGCTGCAACAGGTCGCCGCGCTCGCCGCGGAGGCCGCCGACGAGCTGCGCGCCGCCGTCGTCGAGCTGCGGCCCGCCGCCCTGGACGAGGACGGCCTGGTCGCCACCCTCCGCACCCAGATCCAGGTCCTCGACCGCGCCCACACCGCACGCGTGACCTTCGCCGGCCACGGGGTCAAGGCCCTGCCCGCCGCCCAGGAGGAGGCGATGCTGCGCGTCGCCCAGGAGGCGCTGCACAACGCCCTGCGCCACGCGTCGGCGGAACACGTCGACGTGACGCTGCACCGGCGCGGCGCCGGAGCCGTACTGCGCGTCACCGACGACGGCAGCGGCTTCGACCCGCACGCGGTGCGCCGCGCGGGACGCCACCTGGGCCTCGTCTCGATGCGGGACCGGGCCGGCGGGGCCGGCGGCAGGCTGACCGTGTCATCGGCGCCCGGCAAGGGCACCACGATCGAGATGGAGGTCCCCGGTGGCTGACGCAATCAAGGTGCTGCTCGTCGACGACCACCAGGTGGTCCGCCGGGGCCTGCGCACCTTCCTGGAGGTGCAGGACGACATCGAGGTGGTGGGCGAGGCCGCGGACGGAGCCGAGGGGGTCGACCGCGCCGAGGAACTGAAACCCGACGTGATCCTCATGGACGTCAAGATGCCGGGCATGGACGGCGTCGAGGCGCTGCGCAGACTCCGCGAGCTGGACAACCGCGCGCGGGTGCTGGTCGTCACCAGCTTCACCGAACAGCGCACCGTGGTCCCGGCCCTCCGGGCGGGTGCGGCCGGTTACGTCTACAAGGACGTCGATCCCGACGCGCTGGCGGGAGCCATCCGCTCCGTCCACGCGGGCCACATCCTGCTCCAGCCCGAGGTCGCGGGCGCCCTGCTGTCCCAGGAGGAGGGCAACTCCGGCCAGGGGAGAGCGGGCGCCCTCACGGAGCGGGAGCGCGAAGTGCTGGCCCTGATAGCGGACGGCCGCTCCAACCGGGAGATCGCCCGCGCGCTCGTGCTCTCGGAGAAGACCGTCAAGACCCACGTCTCGAACATCCTGATGAAACTCGACCTCGCGGACCGCACCCAGGCCGCGCTGTGGGCCGTGCGCCACGGCGTGACCGGCTGATCCGTGACGGGTTGCCCCCGTACGCGGCGGCAACCCGGAGGGTTCCCTTCCGGTCGGAGATTCATACCGTCGTGGGAATGTCCCCCATATGGCGCATCCTGCGAGGGGTCCGACCGTTCTCCAGTGCGTGCTGCGGCGACTGCCGCGGCAATCGCAAGGAGGGGTTGTAAGTGAAGAACCTGAAGAAGGCAGCGGCCGTGACGATGATGGCCGGCGGGCTGATCGCCGCCGGCGCGGGCATGGCCTCCGCCACCGATGGCGCCGTCGCCCACGGCGAGGCCATCGGCTCCCCGGGCGTCGCCTCCGGCAACGTCGTCCAGGCGCCGGTCCACATCCCGGTGAACGCCGTCGGCAACAGCGTCAACGTCATCGGCCTCCTGAACCCGGCCTTCGGCAACCACGGCGTCAACCACTGACCCAGGCCGGCCACCAAGCCCACCAAGCCCACCACGGCCTCCCGGGCCTCACCCGGGAGGCCGGTCGTGTTCCCGGCCCCACCCGCTGCGCCCGCCGGTGCTGGGGCGGCACGGGCGGGCGGTGGGGGGCACCTCCCGCCCGAGCGCAGCCGAGAGTGGGGGAGGCACCCCGCAGAGCCGGGCCGCGTGCCGCATCCCCGGCCCTCACCCACGCCGGGCACTCCTCAGAGCAACGCCCCCGCACAACCGAGGGACGTCACCGCACCCCCCGCTCCCGTTCCTCCACAACGGAGTTGTACGCCGCGACCTGCGCCCGCCGAGCCGTCCGCTCCACCGGCCGCAACGCCTCCCCCCGCGCCGCCATCTCGGACGCGCTCACCGCACCCCCGTGACCGTTCTCATACGCCAGGGACACCAAGGCCCCCACCCGCTGCGCCAACTCCAGCACCCGCACCGCCCGCGGCGGATACCCCGGCGCCAGCACCTCGCGCCCCCGCTCGGCACGGGCCCGGTACGCCGCGACCGCCGCCTCCGCCACCGGCCCCGATCCCGCGACGTCCAGCCGCGTCAGCACCTGCGTCGCGTCCCGCAACGCCTCCGCCAGCTCCCGCTCCGCCTCCCCGAGCGAGGGCACGTCGGCCGGCGGCGCCTCCCGCACCGGCAGGCAGTGCCAGACGACCTCGACATGGACATCACCCTCGGGGCCGGCCTCGTACACCTCCGGCACCAGCCCGAGCGCGGCACCGTGACAGATCACCGCCTCCTCGGCCTCCAGTGCCCGCGCGTTGAACTCCGGCGGTCCGCTCAGCCCCAGCGGATGCCCGGGCGCGGGCAGCGCGACCCGCAGTCCGGTCGCCCCGAGCGCCCGCAGCCGCCCCAGCGCCAGCGTGAGACCGACCGGCGCCGATTCACCGGGCAGCCCCTCCACCCGGTGCACCGCGTCCTCACCGACAACGGCGAGCGCGGCGTCATCCGGCGAGACCATTCCGGCAATAAGGGCATTTCCCCAGGCGGCAAGGCGCCCTGCGCGTGGTTCCGAGAGCATGCCCCCACCCTAAGGACCGGACCGATGGAACGGTGAAGCCGACCGGTGGCGTAGATTTCCTGGAGGGCCTGCGCCCACCGGCGCGGCGGCCCGAGCCACAGGCGTACGCGACAGCCGAGACCGGCCACAATGCAAGGGGAGACAACGCGCTCATGAGCGATGTTCTGGAGCTTCAGGACGTATCCGTGGTCCGCGAGGGCCGGGCTCTGGTGGACCAGGTCTCCTGGTCGGTGAAGGAGGGTGAGCGCTGGGTCATCCTGGGCCCCAACGGCGCCGGCAAGACGACCCTCCTCAATGTCGCGTCCAGCTACCTCTACCCCAGCAAGGGCACCGCCACCATCCTCGGCGAGACCCTCGGCGAGCCCGGCACCGACGTCTTCGAACTGCGCCCGCGCATCGGCATGGCCGGCATCGCCATGGCCGACAAGCTGCCCAAGCGCCAGACCGTCCTGCAGACCGTGCTGACCGCCGCCTACGGCATGACCGCCGGCTGGCAGGAGGAGTACGAGGACATCGACGAGCAGCGTGCTCGTGCCTTCCTCGACCGTCTCGGTATGACCGAGTACCTGGACCGGAAGTTCGGCACCCTCTCCGAGGGCGAGCGCAAGCGCACGCTGATCGCCCGGGCCCTGATGACCGACCCCGAGCTGCTGCTCCTGGACGAGCCGGCCGCCGGCCTCGACCTCGGCGGCCGCGAGGACCTCGTCCGCCGCCTCGGCCGCCTCGCCCGTGACCCGATCGCCCCCTCGATGATCATGGTCACCCATCACGTCGAGGAGATCGCCCCGGGCTTCACCCACGTCCTGATGATCCGTCAGGGCAAGGTCATGGCGGCAGGCCCGCTGGAGCTCGAGCTCACCTCCCGCAACCTGTCCCTCTGCTTCGGGCTGCCGCTCGTCGTCGAGCAGGTCGGCGACCGCTGGACCGCACAGGGTCTCCCTCTGTCCTGACCGCCCCCCGTGCGCCCTGTCCCCGGTACGTCCCGCGGACCTACCATGACCATGTGAACGACATCGACGCATGGGTGTGGTGGCTCGTCGCCGCGGCAGGGCTCGGAATCCCGCTTGTCGTGACCGCGATGCCGGAGTTCGGGATGCTGGCCGTCGGCGCGGTCGCCGCCGCCGTCGCCTCCGGGTTCGGCGCGGACGTCGTCGTCCAGGTGCTCGTCTTCGTCGTCGCCTCGGTCGCCCTCATCGCCGTCGTCCGGCCCATCGCCGCCCGGCACCGCTCCCAACGGCCGCAACTCGCCACGGGAACGGACGCGTTGAAGGGCAGACAGGCCGTCGTACTGGAACGGACCGACAGCTCCGGCGGCCGGATCAAGCTCGCCGGGGAGGTCTGGTCGGCACGCGCACTCGACACCGGGCGCGTCTACGAGACGGGCGAGGAAGTGGACGTCGTGGACATCGAGGGGGCCACGGCGATCATCATGTGACCTCGCCGGACGAAAGTGGACCGAACACCCCCCGAGGTGCGCGACGGTCTGTCAGACTCGACCAGCAAGATCCTCAACGGCCGTAAGATCAGCAGTCGTCGGGGGCAGTAAGCAGTCGTCAGGGTCAATAGGATCTGCCAGAGCGTCGAGGCGGAGAAGGGGACGGACAACCACGATGGAACCGGTCATCATCGTCTTGATCATCCTGGTGGTGTTGGTCTTCATCGCCCTGATCAAGACCATCCAGGTCATCCCGCAGGCGAGCGCCGCCATCGTCGAGCGCTTCGGCCGGTACACGCGGACACTGAACGCGGGCCTCAACATCGTCGTCCCGTTCATCGACACCATCCGCAACCGCATCGACCTGCGCGAACAGGTCGTCCCCTTCCCGCCGCAGCCGGTCATCACCCAGGACAACCTGGTCGTCAACATCGACACGGTCATCTACTACCAGGTGACCGACGCCCGCGCCGCGACGTACGAGGTGGCCAGCTACATCCAGGCGATCGAGCAGCTGACCGTCACCACACTCCGCAACATCATCGGCGGCATGGACCTGGAGCGGACCCTGACCTCCCGCGAGGAGATCAACGCGGCCCTGCGCGGCGTCCTCGACGAGGCCACCGGCAAGTGGGGCATCCGCGTCAACCGCGTCGAACTCAAGGCCATCGAACCGCCCACCTCCATCCAGGACTCGATGGAGAAGCAGATGCGCGCCGACCGCGACAAGCGCGCCGCGATCCTCCAGGCCGAAGGCGTCCGGCAGTCCGAGATCCTGCGCGCCGAGGGCGAGAAGCAGTCCCAGATCCTGCGCGCCGAGGGCGAGGCCAAGGCCGCCGCCCTGCGCGCCGAGGGCGAGGCCCAGGCCGTCCGCACCGTCTTCGAGGCCATCCACGCCGGCGACCCGGACCAGAAGCTCCTCTCCTACCAGTACCTCCAGATGCTCCCGAAGATCGCCGAGGGCGACGCCAACAAGCTCTGGATCGTCCCCAGCGAGATCGGCGACGCCCTCAAGGGCCTGTCCGGCGCCATGGGCAACTTCGGCGGCATGGGCGGCGGTTCGGGCAGTGGCGGCGGCGCGAGCGTCCCGGCCCAGGAGCGGCGCGAGAAGCCGTCCATCGACTGACGGCATTACCCGCTACGCCGTTGGGGGCGCACCTCTCACCAGAGGTGCGCCCCCGACGGCGTAGCGGACTGCGGTCGCGGGCTATGCGGCAGGCTGGGCCAGCCATTCCGGCAGAGCGTCGAAGTCGTCCTGCCCCAACGCGAGCAGCATCGCGTCAGCAGGAGTCGGCTCGAACGGCACCCGGAGCAGCGGCATGTCCGCCTGCTCCGGCGTCCGGTTCGCTTTGCGGTGATTGTCCTCCGCGCACGAGGCCACCGTGTTCAGCCAGGTGTCCTGCCCGCCGTGCGACCGCGGGACCACGTGGTCGACGGTCGTCGCCCGCCGCCCGCAGTAGGCGCACCGGTGCCGGTCCCGGACCAGCACGCCCCGCCGCGACCACGGGGCGCGTCTTCGGAAGGGCACCCGTACGTATTGGCACAGCCTGATCACCCGGGGCGCCGGTATGTCGAGCGCGGCTCCGCGCATCCGCAGTTCGGGGTGGGCCTGTTCGACGACGGCCTTGTCCTGGAGCACCAGAACGACGGCTCGATTCAGCGTCACCGTCGACAACGGCTCGAAGCTCGCGTTCAGTACCAGCGTGTCCCGCATACCAGCCCACCTCCCGTGCGCACCGGCCCACCCCCTGGCGGGCTGGGATCAACTCTGGCCGGGCACGCCGAGATGGACAACGCAATATGTGCTGCTCCTGCGGGGGCCATGCCCCCGCCACCCCCGCAACAAAAATGCCCGCCCCTGATCCATTCCAAGACCAGAGGCGGGCAAACGTTCCGTGAACGCTCGGGACACTAACCCTCGGCGGGTACCTCGTACTCACCGATCAGCTGGGCACGCCCGATGGTGTGGAACCGCAGATTGAAACCGACGAACGCCGGGGTGCTGTCCGCGTCCGGTCCCAGCTTCTCCTGGTCCACGGCGTACACCGTGAACACGTACCGGTGCGGCCCGTCCCCGGGCGGCGGCGCGGCACCGCCGAAGTCCTTGCTGCCGAAGTCGTTGCGTGCCTGTACGGCCCCCTCCGGCAGCCCCTCGAACGTGCCGCTGCCCGCGCCGGCCGGCAGCTCGGTCACCGAGGCCGGGATGTCGAACACCACCCAGTGCCAGAACCCGCTGCCGGTCGGGGCGTCCGGGTCGTAGCACGTCACGGCGAAACTCTTGGTCCCGGCGGGGAAGCCTTCCCACCGCAGCTGCGGCGAGGTGTTGCCGGCCGCGTGGACCTGAGCGTCCTTGAGCGTCCCGCCCTCCTGGACGTCCTCGCTCGTGACCGTGAAAGACGGCACGGGCGGGTGGAAGTCATGGGGGAGTGGACGCCGCTTGAGCTCGGTCACCTCGGTACCTCCTGATCGTTCGGTGCTGAGACGACCGAGCCTAGAACCCCTAGAACCAGTTCCGCTTGCTGCCGACCTCGGAGAGCCACTGGTTGAGGTACGCGACCCAGTCGGTGCCCTGGTAGTCGTTCAGCCCCACCTGGAAGGAACGGAACGTGTCGCTGCCCTCACTGAACAGCCCCGGCTTCTTGTCCATCTCCAGCACGACGTCCATCGCCTGGGCGTCCGCCACGAAGCTCAGCTCGACCTGGTTCAGCCCGCGGTACTGCTGAGGCGGGAGGAACTCGATCTCCTGGTAGAAGGGCAGCTTCTGCCGCGTCCCCCGGATCTGCCCGCGCTCCATGTCCGCGTTCTTGAAACGGAAGCCGAGCTGGATGAACGCGTCCAGGATCGCCTTCTGGGCCGGCAGCGGGTGCACATTGATCGCGTCAAGGTCACCGGAGTCGACCGCGCGCGCGATCTCCAGCTCCGTGGTCACGCCGATGTTCATCCCGCGCAGCGACTGCCCGTCGATCGTGGTGATCGGCGTCTCCCAGGGGATCTCGAGGCCGAACTGCACCGCGTGCACCGCGTTCGCCTTCAGCTCGAAGGCACCGCCGAGCCGGCTCTTCGCGAACTCGATGTCCTGCTTGTACTCCTGGTCGCCGCTCTCCACCTCGACCTTGGCCTGCAGACCGACCGACAGCGCCTCGATCTGCTGGTCGACGGACCCGCCCTGGATCCGCACCTCACCCTGGACGACACCGCCCGGAACGACGTTGACCTCACTCAGCACGGTCTCGACCGAGGCCCCGCCGGCCCCCAGGCTCGCGAGCAGCTTCTTGAACGCCATGTCTCTCCCTCTCCAGGCATTGTGTGAACCCTTGATCCCTACAAACGCGATTCGGCCGTGGCCGGTTCCGCGCCCCACACCCTGGCAAGGCGCACACTCCCTGACCACCCCGCGCAGGCCCCCGGCTGCGTTACGCTCGGACGGCATGATCGCGAGCCCCGACCGTACGCCTCCACCCGGAAATTCCTTCGACCGCCCCATCGTCGAGGTGGCCCCCGACCTCCAGGGCCGCACCCTGGTGCGCAACACCCCCGACGGCCCGATCACCCTCCGCCCGACGGAGGCCGAGGCCCACGACGGTCGGAACGACGTGATGTCCGGTCTTCCCGGACACGTGTACGCCTGCTTCACCTACGGCATGACGAGGCGGTCAGCATGAACGTTGACTTCCTCGCCCATCCTGCTGAAGAGGTCGCGCCCAAGCTGCTCGGGAGCGTCCTCACTTGCAAGACCCCCGATGGGGCGGTGAGCATCGCCATCACGGAGACCGAGGCGTATTCCGGTACGGCTGACCCGGCTTCCCACGCCTACCGAGGCCGGACACCCCGTAACGCCGTCATGTTCGGAGCAGCAGGACACCTGTATGTCTACCGGTCCCACGGTCTCCACTGGTGCGCCAACGTCGTCACCGGGACGGACGGCATCGCCTCGGCCGTCCTCATCCGGGCAGGCAGGGTCGTCGAAGGGGAAGACCTGGCGCGCAAGCGGCGAGGAGCGAAGGTCGAGACCCCACGCCTCGCGCGGGGTCCGGGGAACTTCTGCCAGGCGCTCGGCATCACGGCGGAGCACAACGGCACGGACCTGCTGACGGGCGCCTCGGTCTCGCTGTCCGCGGGTGAGCCGGTACCCGCTGCGCTCGTCCGGGTCGGCCCTCGGGTGGGCGTCAGCAGAGCCCACGACTGGCAGCACCGCTTCTACCTGGCCGATGACCCGACAGTCTCGGCGTACCGGCTGAGCCCGAGAGCCAAGCCGTCCGCGGGAGCCTGACCGCACCGGCGTGGACGGTGCCGCCGAAGTTGACTCTCCCTTGGGAGACGCGTAATGTAGCCCGAGCCGCTTGACCCGGGTACGGCAATCGCCTGCAGCCGGAAGCGGCCACCCCACTACCTACGACTTCCCCTCGGCGGGGGCGAATTCGGCGTGTCCGCATGCTCGAATTCGAACTCGCGGGACTTGATTATGAGTCCACGGAGGAATCGGCTAACGTAGTGAATGTCGAAAGGCCGACGGGCGAAAGCCCAAGGGCCACGACAAATCCCGCCGACAGGGAATCAGGGCCGAAAGGATCTGATAGAGTCGGAACCGCCGGAAAGGGAAACGCGAAAGCGGGAACCTGGAAAGCACCGAGGAAATCGGATCGGAAAAGGATCT